>CAXDNE010000019.1:0-47445 GCA_963990595.1 uncultured Methylobacterium sp. | reverse complement strand
TACACTATCCTCTTCGTCGGCAGCGTCAGATGTGTATAAGAGACAGAGGATGACCTCGGCGCTGGCCGGAGCCGGCGCCGAGGTCATCCTCGCCGTCCGCGACGCGGCGAAGGCCGAGCGCGCCATGGCGTCGATCCGGCAGCGGCACCCCGGGGCGCGGCTCGCGTCCCGTCCCCTCGACACCGGGCGCCTCGCCTCGGTCCGGGCCTTCGGCCAGCACTGGCAATCTGAGGCGCGGCCGATCGACATCCTCCTGCTCAATGCCGGCATCGCGGCCGTGCCGAGCCGCGAGGAGACCGAGGACGGGTTCGAGCGCCAGTTCGGCACGAACTACCTCGGCCATTTCGCCCTGGCGGGGCTGCTCCTCCCCTTCGTCCGGCGGGACGCCGCCTCCCGGATCGTCCCGGTGGCGAGCCTCGCCCACCGGCAGGGCCGGATCCAGTTCGACGATCTCCAGTTCCGGCAATCCTATGGTCCGCAGGAGGCCTACCGGCAGTCGAAGCTCGCCATGCTCCTGTTCGGGCTGGAACTCGACCGCCGGCTCCGGGCGGCGGGTTCGCCGATCCGGTCGATCCCGGTCCATCCCGGCGCGGCCCGGACGGACGTGTTCCGCCGGGGCGACCGGGCGGGACCCGTCCAGCGCCTCGCCGGCCACCTGATCTTCTCGGTGATCGGCCAGTCCGCCGCGCAGGGGGCGCTGCCGCTGCTCTTCGCCGCCACGGCGCCGGAGGCCGAGGGCGGCGCCTATTACCGGCCCGACGGGGTCTGGGAACTGTACGGTTACCCGACCCGCGCCGAGATCGCCGCGCCCGGGCGGGATGCCGCCGCGGCGCAGCGGCTCTGGTCGGTGTCGGAGACGCTGACGGGGGTAACCTGCACCGTCTGATCCGGCGCCGACCGGATGCCCGCGCTTGCTCGCCGACGCCCCGCTCCATAGATCCCGACGATGACGGCACTTCCCTTCGACAACAGCTATGCCCGCCTGCCGGAGCGCTTCTACGCGCGCCGCACCCCGACACCCGTGGCGGCCCCGCGCCTGATCCGGCTGAACCGGGCGCTCGCCGAGGAACTCGGCCTCGACCCGGACTGGCTCTCAGGCCCCGAGGGCCTCGCGGCGCTCGCGGGGAACGGCGTGCCGGAGGGGGCCGATCCGATCGCCGCCGCCTATGCCGGGCATCAGTTCGGCCAGTTCGTCCCGCAGCTCGGCGACGGCCGCGCGATCCTGCTCGGCGAGGTGGTCGACCGGGCGGGCCGCCGCCGCGACATCCAGCTGAAAGGGTCGGGGCCGACCCCGTTCTCCCGGCGCGGCGACGGGCGGGCGGCGCTCGGGCCGGTGCTGCGCGAGTACCTCGTGAGCGAGGCCATGGCGGCGCTCGGCATCCCGACCACGCGGGCGCTGGCCGCCGTGGCCACCGGCGAGCCCGTGGCGCGCGAGACCCTCCTGCCCGGCGCCGTGCTCACCCGCGTGGCCGCGAGCCATATCCGGGTCGGCACCTTCCAGTTCTTCGCGGCCCGGGGCGACGTCGAGGGGCTGCGGGCCCTCGCCGACCACGTCGTCGCCCGGCACTATCCGGAGGCTTCAGACGCCGCGAACCCGTACCGGGCGCTGCTGGAGGCCGTCGTCGCCCGGCAGGCTGAGCTGGTGGCGCGCTGGCTGCTCGTGGGCTTCGTCCACGGGGTGATGAACACCGACAACATGTCGGTCGCCGGCGAGACGATCGATTACGGCCCCTGCGCCTTCCTCGACGCCTACGATCCCCGGACGGTCTACAGCTCCATCGACCGGACCGGGCGCTACGCCTACGGCGAGCAGCCGCGGATCGCGCTGTGGAACCTGACGCGCCTGGCCGAGACCCTGCTGCCGCTGCTCGCCGCCGACGAGACCGCCGCGGTCTCCGAGGCCGAGGCGGCGCTGGCCGGCTACGCGCCGCTGTTCGAGGCCGCCTATCACGGCGGACTCGGCCGCAAGCTCGGCTTCAGCGCGGTCCGGGAGGGCGACCCGGCCCTGGCGGGCGATCTCCTCAAGCGCATGGCGGAGAACCAGGCCGACTTCACGCTGACCTTCCGGAACCTCTGCGCCGCGGCGGAGCGGCCGGAGGCCGAGGGGCCGGTGCGCGACCTGTTCGTCGACCCCACCGCCTACGACGCCTGGGCCGCCCGTTGGCGCGACCGGCTGGCCCTGGAGGCGCGCGGGCCGGCCGAGACCGCCGCGGCGATGCGGGCGGTCAACCCGGCCTTCATCCCGCGCAACCACCGTGTCGAAGAAATGATCGCGGCGGCGGTGAAGCGGAGCGACTTCGCGCCCTTCGAGACTCTCCTCGCGGTGCTGTCCCGCCCCTACGTGGATCAGCCGGACCACGCCCGCTTGGCCGAGGCGCCCGAAGGCGGCGGGGTCGGGTACCGGACCTTCTGCGGCACCTGAGGGCGCGCGGCCCGGTCCAGACTTCGCGCGCCGCGGCGCGGGCTCTGCCCCGCGCGGCCGCGCGAATCGAGCGGATCCTTCGAGCGGCGGCGCGGGCGCGGGATCGCCGCTGCCGCGGCCGGGCCGCCCCCGTCAGGTCCGGGGCCAGGCGTAGATCTCGTGCACGCTGCCGCCGCGGCGGAACCAGTGCACCCGGGTCGCGGGATTGAAGCCGTGGTCCCGATACGAGGTCGCGATCAGCGAGATGATCGACTGCGCCTCGCGCCGGTCCTGGATGTCGTAAGCGAGGAGCTGTGCCGGCCACCCGCCGGTCCGGGTGCGGTCACGAACGAGGATGGAATAGGACATCGTCTCACCACGCTCAGCCCGAAACGATTTGTTCAGCTATATATCTCCGCTGCCCCGGATGTTCATCGCAATCGAAACTTGAGGTTAATATACCTCCATCGAGTTTCGCCGATTTTATCGTTCTATGTCGCGCCCGCCGCGCGTCCTGCCGGGCCGCCCATCGACGGGCGGGCGCGCCGCGCCAGATCCCGCGCAGCCCAGGCGGTACGGAACGGTCTCGAACGGGAGAGTCAGGAGCCCCATGGCGGCACGAATCCTCGCGGCCCTCGCCGCGCTTCTCCTGATGCTCCCCTGCGCGCAGGCGGCCGGCATCGTCGTCGCCTCCAAGATCGACACGGAGGGCGGGGTTCTCGGCACCATCATCCTGCAGGCCCTGAAGGCCAAAGGTCTGCCGACCGTCGACAAGATCCAGCTCGGCGCCACCGCGATCGTCCGCCAGGCATTGATCGAGGGGCAGATCGACATCTATCCGGAATATACCGGCAACGCGGCGTTCTTCTTCGGACAACAGGACCTTCCGGTCTGGAAGGACCCGCGGGCCGCCTACGAGACCGCCCGGATCCTGGACCTGCGGGCCAACAACCTCGTCTGGCTGACGCCGGCCTCGGCCAACAACACTTGGGCGATCGCGGTGCGCGCCGACCTCGCCCGGGCCAACAGCCTGACGAACATGAGCGCGCTCGGCCGCTACGTGGCCAGCGGCGGGCCGTTCAAGCTCGCCGCCTCGGCGGAATTCGTGACCGCGCCGGCGGCGCTCCCGGCCTTCGGCAAGGCCTACGGCTTCGCCCTCAAGCCGGACCAGCTCGTCATCCTCTCGGGCGGCGACACGGCCGCCACGATCGCCGCGGCCATGCGGAACACGTCGGGCACGAACGCGGCCATGGTGTTCGGGACCGACGGCAGCCTCGTCGCCGCCAAGCTCGTCGTGATGGCCGACGACAAGGGCGTCCAGCCGGTCTACCAGCCCGCACCGGTGGTCCGCGGCGACGTCCTCAAGGCCCATCCGGAGATCGCCACGATCCTCGACCCGATCTTCCGCAGGCTCGACCTCGCCACGCTGCAGGATCTCAACGGCCGCGTGCAGCTCGGCGGCGAGCCGCCCTCGTCCGTCGCGGCGGATTTCCTCAAGCAGAACGGCTTCGTGCCGTAGGGGCCCCGCGCGCCGGAGCGGCCACGGGGCCGGCGCAAGAGCCCGCGCCGGAACAAGGACTTAGAGCCGTTTCCGATTGCAACGTGATCGGCAACGGCTCTAGGTGCAGGCCGGGCCGTCCCGAGCAGGCAGCCGCGCTCGGAGCATCGGCATGGGCGACACTTCAGTGACCCGGCAGCGCCACGGCCCCGGCGCGCGCCCGATCCGCCCGGCCGGTTCCGGCCTCGATCCCCTCGGCTCGGTCTTCGCCGCCCTGCTCGGGCTGAGCCTCCTCGCCCTGCCCCTGATGACGGTCCGGCCCAACAGGATCGTGCCGGGCACGTCCCTGATGGCCTGGTCGGCCCTGCCGCCCGGCCGGGCCCTCGTCCTCGGCGCCGGCCTCGGCCTCGCCGCGACGCTGCTGTCCCTGCGGATCGCGCCGCGGCCGCGCATCGCCGCCGGCGCGGCCGCGCTCGTAATCCTCTGCCTCGCGGCCGGCTGGGCGGCCGATCACCTGACGCCGCCCGGCGACCGCTACAGCCGGGTCTCGCCGGATGCGGGCTGGTGGCTGGCCTTCGCCGCCGCCGGCCTCGCGCTCGGCGACGGGCTGGCCCGGGCGCGGCCGCGCTCCGCGACCCGGATCGCCGCGCTGGCCCTCGTCGCGGTCCTGGCGGGCCTCGCCCTGCGATCCGGTTTCTGGGACCATCTCTCGATCCTGCGGGAATATGCCAGCCGCTCCGACACGTTCGGCCGGGAGGTCCGGACCCATGCCGGCCTCGCCCTCGCGTCGGTGGCCGCCGCCGCTCTGGTCGGGATCCCGGCGGCCATCCTGGCGCGCCCGGTCCCCGCCCTGCGGACGGGGCTGCTCACCGTCCTCAACGTCGTGCAGACCATCCCGTCGATGGCGCTGTTCGGGATGCTCATCGCCCCCCTCGCCTGGATCGGCCGGACGGTTCCCGGCGCGGCCGGGCTCGGCATCGCGGGGATCGGCGCCGCGCCGGCCGCCGTGGCCCTCTTCGCCTACGCGCTCCTGCCGGTGACCGCCGCGACGGTCGCGGGCCTCGACGCCGTGCCCGAACCGGTGCGCGACGCGGCGCGCGGCGTCGGCATGACCGACCGGCAACGCCTCCTGGAGGTGGAGCTGCCGCTCGCCCTCCCGGCGATCCTCACGGGGATCCGCATCGTCCTCGTGCAGAATATCGGCCTGGCGGTGATCGCGGGCCTCATCGGCGGCGGGGGACTGGGCGTGTTCGTCTTCCAGGGCATCAGTCAGAATGCCGGCGACCTCGTGCTGCTCGGGGCGCTGCCGACCGTCGCCATGGCGAGCGGTGCCGCCGTGCTGCTCGATGCCGTCATCGACCTCAGCCGCGGCCCGGCGGACCGGATTCCATGATCGAACTCGACCATGTCAGCCGCGCCTTCGGTGCCCGCACGGTCGTGGCGGATGTCAGCCTGCGGATCGAGGCCGGGACGATCCTGACGGTGGTCGGCACCTCGGGATCCGGCAAGACGACCCTGCTGCGGATGATCAACCGCCTCGTCGAGCCGAGCGCCGGCACGGTCCGGATCGCCGGTCGCGACATCCAGAGCGTCCCGCCGCCTGTCCTGCGCCGCGGGATCGGCTACGCGATCCAGGGACACGGGCTGTTTCCCCACCGCAGCGTCGCGGAGAATATCGGCGTGGTGCCGAAGCTCCTCGGCTGGGACCGGGGCCGGATCGCCGCCCGGGTCGACGAGCTGCTCGGCCTCTTCGACCTCGATCCGGCGGCCTACCGCGACCGCTTCCCGGCGGCGCTCTCCGGCGGCGAGCAGCAGCGGGTCGGCGTCGCCCGCGCCCTCGCCGCCGGGCCGCCGATCCTGCTGATGGACGAGCCCTTCGGGGCCCTCGATCCGATCATCCGCGGCCGGGCGCAGGCGGATCTGCGGGCGATCCAGCGACGCTACGGCACCACCATCGTGCTGGTGACCCACGACATGGACGAGGCCCTGCGCCTCGGCGACCGGATCGCCGTGATGGACCGGGGGCGCCTGGTGCAGGACGCCGCCCCGGCGGCGCTGATCGGCGCGCCGGCGACCGACTTCGTCGGCGCCCTCCTCGGCAGCGGCGACCGGGCCTTCCAGCTCATGGCCCTGCGCATCGTGGACGACCTCGTCGAGCCCGGTGCGGCGCCGGGCGAGCCCATCCCGGCCGGGACCTCGGTGCGCGACGCCCTAGCGGAGTGTCTCTGGTCGCGCCGCCCTGCCCTGCCGGTCAGCCGCGACGGCGTAATCCTGGGCCGGGTGACGCGGACGGCCCTCGAGGCGCAGGGCGCCCGGCCGTGATTCGGGCCGCGTTCCTCGCGCGGGCCGCGCTCCTCGTCCTGCTGGGCGCGTTCCTGCTCAGGCCGGACAGTTTCGCGGGCCTGTTCCGGCCGCTCGCCCCCGGCGGCACCCCGCCGATCTACGCGCAGACCCCGCTCCTAACCCTGACCCTCAACCATGTCCTGCTGGTCGCCGTCGCGACCCTGGCGGCGAGCGGGATCGGCGTGGGCTTCGCCATCGCGGCCACGCGGCCGGCCGGACGCGACCTCCTGCCCTTCGCCCGCGCGGTGGCCCATGTCGGCCAGACCTTCCCGCCCGTGGCGGTCCTGGCACTGGCGGTGCCGATCTTCGGATTCGGCCCGGTGCCGACGCTGATCGCCCTCGTCCTGTACGGCTTGCTGCCGGTCTTCGAGACCGCTCTGACCGGCCTGACCGGCCTCGATCCGGCCCTGATGGAGGCGGCGCGCGGCATGGGGATGACCGACCGCCAGAGGCTCGTCCAGGTGGAGCTGCCCCTGGCCTTGCCGATGATCCTCTCCGGGATCCGGCTGTCGGCCGTCATCGGCCTCGCGACGGCGACCATCGGCTCGACGGTGGCGGCCAGCACCCTGGGCGAGGTCATCGTCTCCGGTCTCCTCACCGGCAACACCGCCTATGTCCTGCAGGGCGGCCTCGTCGTCTCGGCGCTGGCGATCCTGATCGATGCGGGCCTGCGCGCCCTCGAGCGCGCGGCGGCGCGCCGGACTGGATTTACTTCCTAGAATCGACTAAGAATCCGCCGGGGCCGTACGCGCGGCCCTGGGGCGTGGAAACCCCTGTCTGATGGTTGGTGCCGACCAGAACGGCACCCGCATCCTTGACCACACGGTCGGGGAGCCTGCGACGCATGTCCAGGCGTTCCGACGCTAAAGGTCGTAGGGACCGTTCAGACACGGTTTTCCAACTCCCCGACTGGGGATGGTCGAAGGCTCGTTTGCGGGGGCGCACCGCAGACCAGGGTGAGCCGGGAGGGTGGGCCGTGGGTTCCAGCGATCCCGAGACGCGGTTGCGCCAACTTGCCCAGCTGCGCGCAGCCTACGAGGCCTGTGCGGGCCGACCGGACGATCGCACCGGCGGCAGCGCCGCACGCCATTCGAAGGCCCTACTCGGCCGCATCCTCGCCGTGCTGGGCGGCGTCCGCGACGGTGGTGCGGGCGCGCCGGCGACCGGATCCGACAAGGCGCGCGTCAGAACCTAGAGCGCGTGGCCGGTCCGGGGAGCGCGCCGGAACGCGGCTTCAGGGGCGGAATCGCCGGCCAGTCTCACCTCTGCCCCTCCCGCGCGTTGCGTCGCTTCACCCGGCGACATTCATGGGAACGCCCACCGCTCTCTACTTTCGAGATCAGATAACGCAAAATTGCGTTGAATATATTCCACATTATGATCAATATTAACCCGGCGCCACTGATTCGGCCAACGTGCTTTCGTCGACGCGACCGGGGGCCGGACCGACTTGAATGCGCCGGACTGGGAGGTCGTCATGAAGGGAAGAAGGATCCCGCACGTATTGCACGTCGGCTGTTCGGCCACGACACTCGGCTTTCTGCTTCTCGGCCCGGTCCCGGCACGCGCCGAGGACATGCCGCGCCAGGGCGATTTCCGGATCACCTTCACGTCGACCACTCCGTCCGCGCCGAAACCTGTGATGATCGGTGGCAACCGCATGGCCTCGGCGACGATCAACATGATGACCGCCGTCAACGAGTCGGGCGGCAAGCTCCTGCACAACATGGCCGGGCGCTGCACGTCCGCGCCGCTGATCGACAACGGCGCCAAGACCGTGGAGAACCACGGCTACTGCGACTACGTCGATGCCGACGGCGACCACGTCTTCGAGACATGGGACTACCCGCTGCAGCCCCTCGGGGTGGCGAACGAGGGGACGGGCGAGTGGATCGGCGGCACGGGCAAGTTCGCGGGCCTGTCGGGCACCATGAAGATCCGCTCCCGCCGGCTCAACACGCTCACGGACGGCGCCGTCCAGGTCGTCGGCGAGAAGGTCGGCAGCTACCGGTTCACCGACACGGTGGCGAACGCGAAACCGAACTGACGCGCCCGATCCGCCGGGGCCCGCGACCGCGCGCCGCGCCCGGGCTCCGGCCATCATCGGCACGCCTCCCGGAGCGACGGGACAGCCGGGCCGGCTTGGCGTTATGACGTCCCGCATGACGCCCGCCGACCGAGACCGGTTCGAGAAATGCCTGGTGCTCGCCGAACAGGGCGCCACGGCGGGCGAGCGCGCGGCCGCCCGCGCCGCCGCCGAGCGCATCGCCATCGGCGCCGGTCAGACGCTCGCCGAGGCGAGCCGCGCGTTCCGGCAGGCGCGGGCAGCCCCGTCCTCCGGATCCCGGGCGCCGCCTCCGCGGCGGCGCCCCTACCCCTGGGCGCAGCCGAAGGCGCCGGTCGACCCCATCACCGTCGAGGAACTCGCGCGCCAGAAGGCCGAGACTGCGGCCTGGCGGAAGCGCACGACCGCGGCCGCGGACCGCCGCCGCAAACGGGAGCGTGCCGAGCAGGAGGCCTACGCGGCGGAGCAGCGCGCCCAGCAGGCGGACCGGGATCGGGATTGGGCACGCGCCCGCGCCGCGGCGGCCACCTCGGCGGAGGAGCGCTAGGCCGCCGGCCGCACCCGGGGCCGAAACGCGGTTCAGGGGCGCCGAAGGCCGGCCGCCCGGTGGTGTGCGCGCACCCTGCGATGCCGGTGCCGGACCTGCGCCCGCGGCGCGATCTGGGGCGCGACCTGAGGTCCGACTTGGGGCGCAGCGGCGGGCGGCAGCGCGACGCCGTCATGCGCGGCGATCACGCGGCGCGCCTCCTCGACGCTCATGTCGCAGGCACTCGTCATCCCCTGCAGGGCGCCGAGGGCGCGATTGTATTCGGGCAGGTTGGTGCATCCGGGGACGCCCCACGCCCAGGCTGTGGCGGGCATCGCGACCATGGCCGCCAGCACCGCGGCGGTAAGACCCTTCCTGAACGGCACAGCTCGTCCTCCCGCGGTCGCGGCCCGCGATCCGGCCCGGCAAGAGGCCAACGCATGGGGCCCGCAAGGGGTGCGCGCGGATCCCGGCGTCGCGTCAGGCGCCGCCGGACGGGAGAGCGGCGGATCCGCAGACCGGCGCGACCGCATAGACCCGGCCTCGCCCCGCGGCCCGGCCCCGGCCGCCCGCCATCAAGCGGCTTCGAGCAGGAAATTGGCGCGGCGGAACATCAACTCGCGCCGGTAGAAGTACACGCCGCGATGACGCATCGCCTGATGCGCCTCGTCGATGTCGAAACCGAACGGCCTGTCCCGCGACGTGTCGATGCAGCTGACATAATTCCACTGCACGCCGTCGATCATCTGCGGGATCGGCTGATCCTGCCGAACGGCACAGAATTGCTGATCGTCGGACGCCTTGACGAAGATGTAGAACGTCTTCCGCGCGCACATCCGAACCTCCAGAAGACCCGGCGGTGTATCCGCAACGCAACGGTCAAGCTATAATACGATTCGCGGCGAATAGTCAAGCTTCTGCCTTATTTCCGCCACGCATGAGGCAGGACGGACGGGTTGAGCTCCGGTCGGCGCCCGCCTATTCGGCGGCCTCCTATTCGGCGGCCTCTTGGAGCGGCTTGCCCTTATCGACGATGTAGACCGACAGGATCTTCAGGGTCTTGTCGCCGACCACCGTGTAGCCCGCGTGGGGAACGCCGCGCTTGTTGATCCCGCGCTCGCCTGTGGGCCGCTCCTTCGGCGCTTGGCCCGGCATCTGGGCCGAGCCACCCTCGATCACGTAGTAGGCCTCCTCGCCGTTGTGGAAGTGCCGCCGCGAGGTCGCCCCCGGGGGCACCTCGACCAGTTGCATGACGATCTCTCGGGTCGCGTCGCCGGACACGGGCGCACGCCCGAGTTCGGTCCGTTTGACCTCTTGCGCCCCGGCGGCCGTCGTGACGATCAGCGCGCTCGCCGCGCAGACGGAGACCAAATGGGTGCGGCGGCAGTGGCGGCTCATGTCATCCTCCCTTTTCGGGCAGGATGACACGGTCCAGCTTTCCGGAGAATGCTCCGGCCGTCACCGGCCGTTACACGCCTCGCGGCGGTCCTGCCTCCGAACGCGGCCGCGCGCCCTCCGGCCGACGCAAAGTCCGACATCGCGGATCCGGCATCGCAACCCGGCCCGAGCCGCCGCGTCCGCCCGGATGAGCGGCGGCCGCGCCTTGCCGTGACACGGCAGGGTGCCCCCATCATCCTTTCGGGCGGGCCGCACGGCTCGCGAAACGGCTCACGAAAACGTCAAAGGGCACATGGGTTCGGCAGGAACACCCCCAAACACGGCCCGTTAGCCCAATGAGAGCGAGCGCGCCGCAGCCTGTTCCGAAGGCCGGCAGCCCGAGAGTCGCGTCACAGCCTCCTCCACACGGCTTGGTGGGTCCGCGACGACGAGCGGGTACGAGGAGCATCCATGGCCGAATCAGTCGCCGATTTCTTCTGGAAGCGCCTCGCCGCGTGGGGCGTGAAGACGATCTTCGGCTACCCGGGCGACGGCATCAACGGCCTGCTCGGCGGTCTCCAGCGCAACGACCTGCCGTTCGAGTTCATCCAGGTCCGCCACGAGGAGATGGCGGCCTTCATGGCCTCGGCCTACGCCAAGTTCACCGGCGAGGTCGGCGTATGCCTCGCCACCTCCGGCCCCGGGGCGACGCACCTGCTCACCGGCATGTACGACGCCCATCTCGACCACGTGCCGGTGCTGGCCATCGCCGGCCAGCAGGCGCGCAACGTCAACGGCGCGCATTACCAGCAGGAATTCGATCTCACGAGCGTCTACAAGGACGTCTCGGCCTATGTGCAGCAGGCCTCCTCTCCGGCGCAGGTCCGCCACATCGTCGACCGCGCCATGCGCATCGCCAAGGCCGAGCGGAAGGTCGCGGCGATCATCCTGCCGAACGACCTTCAGGACGTTCCCTACGAGCCGCCCGTGCGCAAGCACGGCAACACCTTCTCGGGCGTCGGCTACACCGCCCCGAAAGTCGTGCCCTTCGACGCAGATCTGCGCCGGGCCGCCGACGTGCTGAATGCCGGCCAGAAGGTCGCGATCCTCGTCGGCGCCGGCGCGCTGCACGCCACCGACGAGGTGATCGCGGTCGCCAACAAGCTCCAGGCGGGCGTCGCCAAGGCGCTCCTCGGCAAGGCGGCGCTGCCCGACGACCTCCCCTTCGTCACCGGCACGATCGGCCTGCTCGGCTCCAAGCCCTCCTCCGACATGATGGCCGCGTGCGACACCCTGCTGATGATCGGGTCCGGCTTCCCCTGGGCCGAGTTCCTGCCGGAAGAGGGACAGGCCAGGGGCGTGCAGATCGACATCGCGCCGGAGATGCTGTCGCTGCGCTACCCGATGGAGGTGCCCCTCTGCGGCGAAGCGGCCGAGACCCTCACCGCCCTGCTGCCGCTCCTGGAGCAGAAGAGGGAGGGCGGCTCCTGGCGCACCGGCATCGAGAAGAATGTCGCCTCGTGGTGGAAGGAGGCGGAGGATCGGGCGATGGCCAAGGCCAACCCGGTCAACCCGCAGCGCGTGACCTGGGAACTCTCGCCGCGCATGCCCGAGCGGGCGATCATCACGTCGGATTCCGGATCCTGCGCCAACTGGTACGCCCGCGACCTGAAGATGCGCCGCGGCCAGATGTGTTCGCTCTCGGGCGGGCTGGCCTCGATGGGCGCGGCGGTGCCCTACGCCATCGCCGCGAAGGTGGCCCATCCCGACCGGCCGGTGATCGCGCTGGTGGGCGACGGCGCCATGCAGATGAACAACATGGCCGAGCTGATCACGGTGGCGAAGTACATGCACCGCTGGTCGAACAAGACCTGGATCTGCTGCGTGTTCAACAACGAGGACCTGAACCAGGTCACCTGGGAACAGCGGGTTATGGAAGGCAATCCGAAATTCGAGGCGAGCCAGAACATCCCGAACGTGCCCTACCACAAGTTCGCGGAGCTGATCGGCCTGAAGGGCCTCTACGTCGACGATCCCGCCAAGGTCGGCCCGGCCTGGGACGAGGCGCTGGCGAGCTCGGTTCCGGTGGTGCTGGAGGTCAAGACCGATCCGGAGGTCCCGCCCCTGCCGCCGTTCTTCACCTTGCAGCAGGTGCAGAACTTCATGTCGATGCTCGGCAAGGGCGATCCGAAGGAGCGGCATCTTCTGGCCGACACCGCCCGGCAGGTGCTCAGCTCCGTTCTGCCGGGTGACAAGAAGTAGGGCGCGCGGTCGCTCCGATCATGCGTGACGATCCGAAGATCGGGACGGTGCGGGCACGGGCCTTCACCATTCCCACCGACGCTCCCGAGGCCGACGGGACCTTCGCGTGGGACAGGACCATCCTGGTCGTCGCCGAGGTCGAGGCCGGGGGTGAGACCGGCCTCGGCTACAGCTACACGGATGCCAGCGTCGCGCCTCTGATCGAGGCGGCGCTGGCCCCGCGCCTCGCCGGCCTCTCGGCCTTCGACATCCCGCGGGCCGGCGCGGTGCTGTGGGGCGCGGTGCGCAACCTCGGCCGCTCCGGTCTCGCGGCGACCGCGATCTCGGCCCTCGACAGCGCCTTGTGGGACCTCAAGGCGCGCCTGCTGGACCTGCCCCTGGCCACCCTGTTCGGGCAGGCGCGGGAGCGCGCGGAGATCTACGGCAGCGGCGGCTTCACGAGCTACGACGATGGGCACTTGCGCGCGCAGCTCGCCGGCTGGGTCGAGCAGGACGGCTGCCGGGCGGTGAAGATGAAGATCGGCAGCGAGCCCGAGCGCGACCCGGCACGGATGGAAGCCGCGAAGGCGGCGATCGGGGCCGCGCACCTGTTCATCGACGCCAACGGGGCCTTCACGCCCAAGCGCGCCGCCGCCGTCGCGGGCCTGGCGGCCCAGTTCGGCGTGGCGTGGTTCGAGGAGCCGGTCTCGAGCGACGATCCCGCGGGCCTGGCTTCGGTCCGCGCCGCGGCGCCGGCCGGCATGGAGATCGCCGCGGGCGAGTACGCCTATACCCTGGACGACCTGCGCGGGCTGCTGGAGGCCGGCGCGGTCGACGTGGCGCAGGCGGACGTGACCCGCTGCGGCGGCTACAGCGGCTTCCTGAAGGTCGCGACCCTCTGCGAGGCGGCGCATATCGACCTGTCCGGCCACTGCGCCCCGGCCCTGCACCTGCCGGCGGCGGTCGCGGCGCCGCGCTTCCGGCACCTCGAATGGTTTCACGACCACGTCCGCATCGAGCGGATGCTGTTCGACGGTGCGCCCGTGCCGCGGGACGGGACGATCGCCCCCGATCTCACCCGACCGGGCCACGGCCTGACCCTCAGGACCCCGGACGCCGATGCCTACGCTGTCTGATCGCGGCCCCCGTCCGCCCGAGCGCCGCCGCGGCGCCCCCGGGCTGCCCGCGCGCCGCGTGAGGCGGCGCGTCGCCCCCGTTCGGGTCGAGGCGGCGGTGCATCCGGTGATGGTGCTGGCCGGCGTGGCGGCCGGGGCCGCCCTGCTGACGTGGTTCGCGGCCGGGCGGTCCAAGCGCCTCGGCCCCGCGGCGGCCGGCGGCCGGCCCGCCGCGCCCGAGGGGCGCCGCTTCAGCCCGCGCGGCAGCGCGGTGACCGCGAGCGCCGCGCAGCGCCTCAACCACGCCTCGTCGATGCTCGCCGCCTCGGTGCTGTTCGATTCCGGCCTGGAGCATTACCGCGGCCAGTTCTTCAACCGGGCGATGTACACGCCGATCGTCGTGTCGAGCATCACCCTCGCCTCGTCGCTGCACGGGGCCGGCGACACCGATCCCGGCGGGTCCCGCGTCCGGCACGGCGTGCAGGCGCTCGCCGGCCTCACCGGGCTGATCGGCTTCGGCTTCCACGCCTACAATGTCGGCAAGCGCGAGGGCGGCTACGCCTTCCAGAACCTGTTCTACGCCGCCCCGATCGGGGCGCCGATGGCGCTGACCCTCGCGGGCATCCTCGGCGTCCTCGCCGAGCGGGTGCGCGACGCCGATCCCGACGCGCCCCGGCTCGGCGGCCTGCCGGCCGGGCGGTCGCTCGCGCTCGCCACCGCCGGGATGATCGCCGGCACGACCCTGGAGGCCGGGCTCCTGCATTTCCGCGGCGCCTTCCAGAACCCGGCCATGTACATCCCCGTCACGCTGCCGCCGATCGCCGCCGCCCTGCTGGTGCGTGCCGCCGCGAAGCCGGTGGGCGCGCCCCAGGACGGCGCCAAGATCGGCCTCTGGGCGGTCTCGGCCATGGGCATCGGGGGCGTCGCCTTCCACAGCTACGGCGTCGCCCGGATGATGGGCGGCTGGGGCAACTGGCGCCAGAACCTGATCGACGGGCCGCCGCTGCCGGCGCCGCCGTCCTTTTCCGGTGTGGCGCTCGGCGGCCTCGCCGCCCTCGAGCTGCTCGAGCACCACCGCTTCCGCCTCTGAGCCGAGGAGGGCCCCGTGCTGCCCAGACGAGACCTGTATCCGGGCTACGACGTGCTCGCGAAGCGCGACAGCCCCTCGTGGAACGCCAAGACCCGCGCGGTCCTCGATGAGCGCCTGGCCATCGGCCCGGAGACGCATCGCTTCTTCGACGCCACCGAGTGGCCGACCCTCAAGGCGGTCGCCGCCCGCATCGTGCCGCAGCCGGCCGACCGGACCGATCCGGTCCCGGTCGCGGCCCTCGTCGACCACAAGCTGGCGACGGATACGCGCGACGGCTACCGCAACGCGGCGCTGCCCGAGGAGCGCGAGGCGTGGCGTCGCGGATTGAAGGCCCTCGACGCGGAGGCGCGGGCGCGGTTCGGCGCGCGCTTCCACGAACTCGGCACCTGGGCGCAGGACGAGCTGCTGAAGCGCGCCGAGACGGGCGAGCTGACGGACGCGGCCTGGGAAGGGATGCCTGCCCGGCTGTTCTTCCACCAGCGCGTGCTCGCCGACGTGGTGAAGGCCTACTACGCGCACCCCACCGCCTGGAGCGAGATCGGCTGGGGCGGTCCGGCGAGCCCGCGCGGCTACGTGCGCATGGATTTCGACCGCCGCGACCCCTGGGAGGCCGCCGAGGCCAAGCCCGGCCGCGCCGAGGAGGCCTTCGAAGAGAACCGCCGGGTCGGCAAGTAAGGAATCCCCCCGGACATGCGCATCCCCGGCCTCGGCAACGCCGCCGACAATCCGCAGCACGCCACGCCCGGCGACGATCCCGAGCACCATCCCCGGGCCCGCGACGGCCGCGCCCCCGACGTCATGCGGATCGGCGCATGGGTGCCGATGCGCCAGCACCGGGACGACGAGGAAGTCGATTTCGCCATCGTCGGCACCGGTGCGGGCGGCGGCACGCTGGCCTGCCGGCTCGCCGAGCACGGCTTCTCGGTGGTGGCCTTCGACGCCGGCCCGTACTTCCGGCCGCTCGAGGACTTCGCGTCGGACGAGAGCCACCAGTCCAAGCTCTACTGGACGGATGAGCGCATCGTCGACGGCGAGAATCCGTTGCAGATGGGCTCGAACAATTCCGGCAAGGCGGTCGGCGGCTCGACCGTGCACTACGCCATGGTGGCCCTGCGTTTCCGCCCGGAATGGTTCAAGGCGCGCACCCTGATGGGCTACGGCGCCGACTGGCCGCTCGATTGGCGGGAGATGTGGCACTACTACGATCAGGTCGAGGACGACCTGAAGATCTCGGGACCGGTCACCTATCCCTGGGGTCCGCACCGGCGCCGCTATCACCGCCGTGCCCACGAGATGAACGCGGCCGCCAAGGTGCTCGCCCGCGGCGCCGAGGCGATGGGGATCGACTGGACGCCGACGCCGCTCGCCACGCTCTCCGCGCCGCGCGGGGACGCGCCGCCCTGCGTCTACCGCGGCTTCTGCACGCTGGGATGCTCGACCAACGCCAAGCAGAGCGTCCTCGTCACCTACCTGCCCCGCGCCCTGAAGGCGGGCGCCGAGATCCGCGACCTCGCCATGGTCGGGCGGATCGAGACGCGGAACGGGCGCGCCACCGGCGTCCACTACCACCGCGAGGGACGGTGGCGGTTTCAGCGCGCCAGGAACGTCGTGGTGGCGGGCTACGCCATCGAGACGCCGCGCCTGCTGCTGATGTCGGCGAACCAGGACTTCCCCGACGGGCTCGCCAACTCTTCGGGACTCGTCGGCAAGAACCTGATGGTCCAGGGCAACCAAGCGGTCTGGGGCGTCTTCGACGAGGAGATCCGCAGCTACAAGGGGCCGCCCTCGCTCGCGATCAGCGAGCACTGGAACTACGACGATACGGGGCGAGGTCCCTACGCGAAGGACTTCTTCGGCGGCTATGCCTACATGAGCCAGGGCCCGCTGCCGCAGCTCTGGGCCAACACCCAGGCCTCCGCGCACGGCCTCTGGGGCGAGGCGCTCGTCGCCGAGATGCAGCGCTACAACCACGTCGCCGGTCTGAAGGTCGTGTCCGAATACATGCCGCAGGAGCGCAACCGGGTGACGCTCTCGGACGTGACGGACCAGTACGGGCTGCCGGTGGCCCGCATCACCTATTCCTGGTGCGACAACGACAAGGCGCTGAACCGCCACGCGCTGACATTCATGCGCCAGGCGCTGGCGGCCGCGGGCGGCCGCGAGATCTGGGATCAGGACGACGATACCTGCCACCTCAACGGAACCGCCCGGATGGGCCACGAACCCCGGACCTCGGTGGTCGACGGCGATTGCCGCTCCTGGGACATCCCGAACCTGTGGGTCTGCGACGGCTCCGTCTTCCCGACGGTGGGCGGGGTGAATCCGTCGCTCACCATCCAGGCGATCGCTCTGCGCACGGCGGACCGCATCGTGGCGACCCGAGCCTGACCGCCGCGACACCGATCCGGGATCGTCCCGGCCGCTGACCGATCCCACTTGACGCGGCGCGGCCGCAGAATCCGAAGACGTGTCGCGGCGGCGGGGGCGCTCAGGTCGGCGCCGGAACCGGTGTCGCCAGGGGTCTTCCCTTCTGGACCGTGAAGGTGACGAAGAGCTTGGTCGCCTGCGGTCCGTTCTTCAGCATGTGCGGGGTTTCCGGCGCGGTCACCCAGGAGAAGCCGGGCTTCAGCATCTGCGCCGGCTGGTCCTTGACGCGCAGCTCGCCGGCACCTTCGAGCGTGTAGCCCGCCTCCGTGCCCGGATGGGTGTGCCAATCGATGAGGAAGTTCGGCTCGACGTCGACGATCACCTGAAGTGTCTCGTAGCCCTGGGCCGGACCGTCGACCCGAGACGCGATCGTGCGCTTCAGACCGCCTGGGGCCTGCGCCGAGACGTCATCCGCCACCAGTCCGATCGCCGCGCAGATCGCGCAACCGGTAAACATCCGCCTGCTCAACATGCGTTTTCCTCCGCTCGCGTGCGCTCAAGAAGGGCGGCATTCGTCGGAAACCGGCACGATCAGTCATCGCCGCTTCGACCAGCTCAATATATCCGGATCCAATCTCAAATTACCCCAAGTTTCCGCCAATTGACAGAACAGAGCAATATAAATGTCATCGTATTGCGCAGCAATTTACGGGCGGTTTGCGAACCGGACCGGGCTGCCGGAGCGCCCCATCAGGCGGGCGTGTCGCCGCTCATCCGGACCAGATCCAGGAAATTGCCGATCAGCGGCTTCTTCGGCTTCGTCCACAAAGCGTACACGTCGGCGCGGATCGGGGGGCCCTGGATGGGCCTGTAGACGACGTCCGCGTGCGCCAATCGCGCGACGAATTCCGGGATGATGGCCACCCCCAGTCCGGCCGCGACGAGGCTCGTCAACGACGCCGCCTCGACGGTCTGATGCGTGATCTTCGGGACGAAGCCGGCCTCGACGCAGCATTCCCGCAGGTAATTCGCGAACAGGGAATCCGCGAGCCTCAGGAAGACGAAGGTCTCACCGCTCAGATCCGCCAAGCTGACCGTCTCCGTGGCCAGGCGATGATCGCTCGGGAGGACGAGCCGGACGGTCTCCCGCCACGCGAGTTCGCTGACCAAGTCGGCGTCCGGCGGCGGGCAACGGAGGAAGCTGATGTCGGTCTGCCCGGCTTTCAGCATCGCGATCTGGCGATCCGGCGACATCTCGTGGATGCGCAGATCGACTCCGGGATAGGCGCTCGCATAGCCACGCAGAGCCCGCCCGAGCGGGCCGGCCAGCATCGACCCCGTCAGCCCGACATTGATGATACCGGCCGTGCCCGCCCCGATGGCGCGGGCGCGGTCGACGGCGTCTCCGGCCTTCTCCAGGATGGCCAGCGCCTGCACCTGGAAATCCTGGCCGGCCCGCGTCAGCGCGACCCGACGGGTCGTGCGCTCGAACAAGGCGGTCCCGATCTCCGCCTCCAGGTCTCTGATCTGCTGGCTCAGGGGCGGCTGCGCGACGCCCAGGCTCTCCGCCGCCGCGGTGAAGCTCAGATGTTTCGCGACGGCCAGGAAGTAGCGCAGGTGACGGAGCTCCATGCGCGCAACCTATATGCTCTGCATATCAATTCAAACAAAAGAGATATTTGACGTCTAGATCGTCCGGAAGGATTGTGCAGAACGCAGCGTCGACGCTCTGCCGCACGGCACAACGCCGCCGACATGCCGCGGTCTCTCTCCCGCGCCGACGAGCCCGGCCGGGAACGAGCGACCCGAGAAAACCAGGGAGGTTGCGATGAGGCGCTTCTTCGCGTCGCTCTTCGGCCAAGTGGTGGCGGCCCTCGTGATCGGCATCGTCGTCGGCATGGCTTGGCCGGATGTCGCGGTCGCCCTCAAGCCGCTCGGCGACGCCTTCATCAAGCTGATCAAGATGGTGATCGCGCCGCTGGTCTTCGGCGTCGTCGTGCACGGCATCGTCGGCGCCGGCGACCTGCGGAAGGTCGGCCGGGTCGGACTCAAATCCCTGATCTACTTCGAGGTGGTGACGACGATCGCGCTGGCACTCGGTCTGGTGCTCGCCTACCTGTTCGCCCCCGGGCACGGCATGAACATCGATCTGGCGACGCTGGATGCCAGATCGCTCGCCGGCTACACGGACCGCGTCGGTCAGGTCACCGGGACGGTCGACTTCCTGATGAAGCTCGTGCCGACGACGTTCGTCGACGCGTTCGCCAAGGGCGACATCCTCCAGGTTCTGATCATCGCGATCCTGTTCGGCGCCGGCCTCGCCCTCCTCGGCGAGCGGGGCAAGCCCCTGGCCGACAGCCTGGAGCGCATCACGGAGGTCCTCTTCAAGATCGTCGGCTTCATCGTGCGGCTCGCGCCGCTCGGCGTGCTGGGCGCCGTCGCGTTCACGGTGGGCAAGTACGGCGTCGGCTCGCTGAAGCAGCTCAGCATGCTGGTGGCCCTGTTCTACGCGGGGGTCGCGTTCTTCGTGCTCGTGGTCCTCGGCGGCATCCTGCGGCTCGCCGGCTTCAGCATCTTCAGGCTCCTCGCCTACCTGCGCGAGGAGCTGACGGTGGTGGCCGGCACCGCCTCCTCGGACTGCGTCCTGCCGCAGGTCATGCGCAAGCTGGAGCGGCTCGGCATCAAGGACTCGACCGTCGGCCTCGTGATCCCGACCGGCTACTCGTTCAACCTCGACGCCTTCTCGCTCTATCTCACCCTCGCCACGGTGTTCATCGCGCAGGCGACCAACACGGACCTGTCCTTCGGCCATCTGATGCTGATCCTCGGCATCGCGCTGCTGACCTCGAAGGGCGCGCACGGCGTGCCCGGCTCGGCCATCGTGGTCCTGGCCGCGACGCTGTCGGCGGTGCCGGAGATCCCGGTGATCGGGCTGGTGCTCGTCCTGTCGGTCGACTGGTTCGTCGGGATCGCCCGGGCGCTCGGCAACCTGATCGGCAATTGCGTGGCGACGGTGGTCATCGCCGCCTGGGAGGGCGATATCGACCGCGTGCAGGCCCGGCGGGTTCTGAACGGCGAGCCGGCGGCGGCCGACACGGCGGTGATCCTCGGCCCGCCTCTCCCGCAACCGCACTCCGCCTGAGACCAGCGGGTGGGCCCCGACCAAGCCCGGCTCCGCGCTTGACGGCGCGGGGCCGGTGGCCGTTCACAGACGGACCTTCGGAGATCTCGCATGACCGCACCGTTGTACAACCCCGCCTGCGGGGGCCTGCCGGCGCAGACGTCGCTGATGACCGGCCGCGCGGTCTTCACGGACGCCTACGCGGTGATCCCCAAGGGCGTGATGAGCGACATCGTCACGAGCTTCCTGCCCGGCTGGGCGGGGACCCGTGCGTGGATCCTGGCGCGTCCCCTGTCGGGCTTCGCGGAGACCTTCGCCCAGTACCTGATGGAGGTCGCCCCCGGCGGCGGGAGCGAGCGGCCCGAGCCCGACGCGCAGGCCCAGGGCGTGCTGTTCGTGGTCGAGGGCAGCCCGAGCCTGGACCTGGACGGCCGGACCTACGCCCTGCGCCCGGGAAGCTACGCCTACCTGCCGGCCGGCGCGGGCTGGAGCCTGCGCAACGGTGGTGCCGGACCGGCCCGCTTCCACTGGATCCGCAAGATCTACGAGCGCGTCCCCGGCCTGGAGACGCCGAGCGCCTTCGTCACGCACGAATCCGAGATCGAACTGGTCGGCATGGCCGGCACCAACGGCGCCTGGGCGACGACCCGGTTCGTCGCCCCCGAGGATCTGCGCCACGACATGCACGTGAACATCGTCACCATGCAGCCCGGCGGGACCATCCCGTTCGAGGAGACGCACGTGATGGAGCACGGCCTGTTCGTTCTGGAGGGCAAGGCCGCCTACCGGCTCAACCGCGACTGGGTCGAGGTCGAGGCCGGCGACTTCATGTGGCTCCGCGCCTTCTGCCCGCAGGCCTGCTACGCGGCCGGCCCCGGGCGGTTCCGCTATCTCCTCTACAAGGACGTGAACCGGCACCCCGCCCTCGCCCTCCGCGGATCGGCGCGATGAGCGCGCGACCCTCGGACACCGCCCGCTCCATCACGGCGCGCCCTTTGACGGCCGCGGCCTTCGCGCCGTTCGGACGGGTGATCGATACGACGGGCGTCGCGCCGCGCCCGATGAACGCCGGCATGGCGCGCCGCTTCCACGACCTCGCCGAGATCGAAGTCGTCGGCGACGGGGCGCGCACGGTGATCGGGCTGGTGGAGGCGCAGGCCTACGCGCTGCCGCTGCGCCTGAGCTTGGTCGAGCGCCATCCGCTCGGCGCACAGGCCTTCATCCCGTTGAGCGCCGCACCGTTCCTGGTCGTCGTCTGCCCGGACGCCGATGGCCGACCCGGCCAACCATGCGCCTTCGTCACCGCGCCCCACCAGGGTGTCTGCTACGCCCGCGGCACGTGGCACGGCGTCCTGACGCCGTTCGGTGCAAACCAGGATTTCGTGGTGATCGACCGCGGTGGGCCAGGCGTGAACCTGGAGGAATACGTGTTCGCGGATCCGTGGACGGTCGCTCTGCCGGGCGCGGCCTGACGACCGGCCGGCGACGCCCGCCGGCGGGTGCGCGGGGCCGCTGAGGCGGTCAGCCCTTGGTGAGTCGCCGGTGGTTCGCCCGGACCTTTTTCCGGTAGCCGCGCACGACCGTGTTCGGCGTGCCACCCGTCGCCAGCGTCACGGCGGCAGCGCCGGCCGCCAGGACCTTCTCGGTCACCATCCGCTGCGCCTCCTTGCGGGCCCTGGGACCACCGACCATCAGCATCGCGATCCGCTCGCCGATGACCATCTGTGCCTCGACACCGAGCATCGCGAGGTCTGTTCCCATCGCGAGCCAGGACAGGGGCTTGCTGGCCGCCCGACGACGAGATCTCATGGCAAACTCCCGGACTCCCGCGCTCTTCCTTGAGTTAGGGCTCGTCCCGGCCGAGATCAAAGCCCTTCAGCGGTGCGCCGGCCCGGAACCGGTCGTCCTGGCGGCCGAGGGCGTCGCGTCGTTGCCAACGCGCCGTAACCGCGCGGTCACGATCCCCTCTCGGCCACGCCCCGCACCGAGCGGGCGCAGAAGGCCGGAGCAGGCTCAGGATCGCCCATCACGGCGTCAGCCGGGCGGCCCGATCGGCTCCGTCACGCTGATCCGACGGTCCGGGAGACCGGCGACGTCGAAGGTTGAGCGACCTCTATGTCTGGTGCCGCGGACGGGAGCCGTCCGTGGTCTGTGGGGCTATCGGCGGACCCCGCGCGTGAGCCAGTACTCACGCGGTACGCAGATGCCGAGTGGGGTCTGAAACTGGGCATGGAACGCGACGAAATCCCGGCGCAAATCGGCGCGGCGGTTCTCGTCGAGGGCGGCGGCCAGGGCTTTGGTCGGGCCGTAGCCGCTGGAGAACCGCTCCCAAGCGGCCTCGGCGCTCGGCTCGCGGTAGTACGAGACGCCCTTCTCGAAGGCGAGGTCGAAGTCCCGCCCCAGCAATTCCTCGATCCGCTCGGTGCGGCCCCACGCGAACGGCGAGGGCGGAGCCGGACTGGGCGGCGGCGGCATGTAGGGCTTCATCACCATGAACATCTTGAACAGGTTCCCCTCCGCCACCCACGTGGTCAGACCGATCCGGCCCCCCTTGCGGCAGACCCGCGCCATTTCGCGGGCAGCGGCCTCCGGACGGCTGACAAACATCACGCCGCAGGTGGAGATCACGGCGTCGAACGCGCCGTCCGCGAAGGGCAGATTCTCGGCATCGCCCAGCCGGTAGGTGATCTCGAGGCCCTCGGCCCTGGCCTGCTCGGCGGCGAACGCCAGGAGATCGGCGCTGATGTCGGCTCCGGTCACTTGCGCACCGCGTCTGGCGACGACGCGCGAGGTCCAGCCGGTCCCGGTTGCCAGGTCGAGCACCCGCTCACCGGGCTGCGGATCGAGGCGCATCACGCAGTGCTCGATGCTGTCGGCGATACCGCGACTGATCTCGTTGTAGCGCGCACCGCCGGAGTTCCAGATCCCGGCGGCCTTGGTGTTATGGGGTTGGATCTCGTAGTGCATGGCTGCCTCCGGTTCACGCGGGGCCCCCTGTTCAAAATGCCGTCACTTGCGCGCGGAAGTCCATCGTGCCAGGCTTGCGGTCAAACCGAAGACATGGCGTCCGGGTCGCCGGTGAAACCGTCGACTCGTCTCGTCACGCGTGCGACGGTCATCGCATGCGGCGCGCACCGTTGCGTCGTTCCGCGGGCGAAAGCTTCACGTCCAAGCTCGGGCCGCCGCGGCGATCCTTCGGCGCGGTGATGTCATCAGCTGTATTCTGCCGCGCCGGCCCATCCGCCGCCCCGCTGGTCGGCCACGATCTTGACTTCCCGCGTTCTGCGGAGCGAGATGACCGACTGCCCGGCATGCCGGCCGCCTGCTCAGCGCTCGGGATCGGCCTGTCAGTTCCGGAAACCCGCGATGCCTGTGTTTCGCAGTGCTCTGCCTCAGCTGAGCGGTCGTCCCTTCCTGACCGACGGTGGTCTCGAGACCACGCTGGTGTTCCTGGACGGGATCGCGCTGCCCTGCTTCGCCGCCTTTCCGCTGCTCTGCAGCGAGGACTGCCGGCGCCGGCTCCTGCGGTTCTTCGAACCCTACATCGCGCTCGCCCGGCGTTACCGGACCGGCATGATCTTGGACACGCCGACCTGGCGGGCCAATCCCGACTGGGGCGCGCGGCTCGGATTCGACGCGGACGCCCTGGCTGCGGTGAATAGCGGCGCGGTCCGGTTCATCGCATCCCTGCGGGATCAGCAGGCCGGGGCCGATCTGCCCTTCGTTCTCAACGGCATCATCGGACCGCGCGGCGACGGCTACAAGCCGGACGCCGCGATGTCGGCCGACCAAGCCGCCGATTACCACCGGGCGCAGATCGAGGTCTTCGCCGCCAGCGAGGCCGACATGGTGAGCGCGGTCACGTTGACCTCGGTCGCGGAAGCGGTCGGCATCGTCCGCACGGCCGGCGCGGCGGGCCTTCCGGTGGTGATCTCCTACACCCTCGAGACCGATGGCCGCCTGCCATCGGGGCAAACCCTCGGCTCCGCGATCCGGGAGACCGACGCGGCCACAGACGGCGCTGCGGCCTACTACATGATCAACTGCGCGCACCCGGCGCATTTCGAGACCGTGCTGGCGGACGAGGGCGCCTGGCTCGGTCGGCTCCGGGGCGTGCGGGCGAACGCCTCGACCAAGAGCCACGCCGAACTCGATGCCGCCACGGACCTCGACACCGGCGATCCGCGCGATCTCGGGCGCCGCTACGCCGCTCTTCGAGCGCACCGGCCCAACCTGACGGTCCTCGGCGGATGCTGCGGCACCGATCACCGGCACATCGCCGCCATCTGCGAGGCCTGCTTCGCGGAGGCCCCGGCCGCCGACTAGAGAGCGCGCGCTCCGCCGGAGTGGCGGCCGGATCGCGCTGTTGCAGGAGAGGCCCATGGGCTTCTACGAGCGTCATATCGGCCCCCGCTTGGTGAGTTGCGTCTGCGGGGCCTCCGACATCCGGGCCGAGCGTGCGAAGCTGGTTCCGTGCGCAGCGGGCATCGTCCTGGAGATCGGGATCGGGCCCGGTCTCAATCTGCCCTTGTACGACCCCGCGCATGTGAGCCGCGTGATCGGCGTCGACCCGCACGCCGCGTTCCTCGAGCTGGGGCAGACGCGCCGGGAGGCCGCCCGCGTGCCGGTCGAGATCCGGCAGGAACCGGCTGAGGCGATGCAGCTGCCGTCGGGCTCCATCGATACGGCGGTCGTCACCTTCACCCTCTGCTCCGTGCAGGATGCGGCCCGGTGCCTGAGCGAGATCCGCCGGGTGCTGCGGCCAGAGGGGCGCCTGCTGTTCCTGGAGCACGGCCTGTCCCGGGACACGGCCGTCGCGCGCTGGCAGCACAGGCTGAACCCGCTCTGGCGCTCGCTCGCCGTCGGCTGCAACCTCAATCGGCCTGTTCTGGCGGCGCTGCGGGCGGCGGGATTCTCGATCCAGAACGCCGAGGAATACTACCTGCCGCGGGTGCCGAAGCCGTTCGCCTTTCTGAGCCGCGGCACAGCGCGTCCGACGCCGTGAAAGGTCGGCGCGGCACCATCTCGGTCTGCCCGATCCCCGGGCGCCGGCCGGACCAGGGCCTGTGCGAACGGTCCCGTGCGGGCCTTCGGCAGATCCGGCTTCCGGCACCTTGACGGTAAAGCCTGAGCGTCATTCTCCAGGAGAAATCCGAATTTCGAGTGTGTGATCGATCCTGGCTTCGTGCAAGAATAGACCAGCCGGCACGTCGTGTTTCGCGAGAGCGAGCAAGCAATGGCCAAAGTCGCGCCTTTAACGCTCCACGTTCCAGAGCCAGCAGTCCGGCCGGGCGGGGTCCCGGATTTTTCCAGCGTCAAGATCCCCAAGGCCGGGGCGGTGCCGCGTCCCGACGTCGATACCGGGTCGGAAGCGATCCGGGATCTGGCATTCTCGATCATCCGTGTTCTGAATCGGGAGGGTGAGGCGGTGGGGCCGTGGGCCGGCCTGCTCGGCGACGATGAGCTCCGGGACGGCCTGCGGGATATGATGACCCTGCGCACCTTCGATGCCCGGATGCTGCTCAGCCAGCGGCAGGGCAAGACGTCCTTCTACATGCAGCACCTCGGCGAGGAGGCCGTGAGCTGCGCCTTTCAGAAGGCCCTCGCGCCGGGAGACATGAACTTCCCGACTTACCGGCAAGCCGGACTGCTGATCGCGAGCGGGTATCCGCTGGTGACCATGGCGTGTCAGATCTACTCGAATGCGAGAGATCCGCTGAAGGGCCGCCAGCTGCCGGTGCTGTATTCGTCAAAGGAGCACGGGTTCTTCACGGTATCGGGAAACCTTGCCACGCAATACGTTCAGGCCGTCGGATGGGCGATGGCCTCCGCGATCCGGCGGGACACGAAGATCGCGGCGGCCTGGATCGGAGACGGCTCGACGGCCGAGTCGGATTTTCACGCCGCACTCGTCTTCGCGTCGACCTACAAGGCCCCCGTCGTGCTCAACATCGTCAACAACCAGTGGGCGATCTCGACCTTCCAGGGCATTGCCCGGGGCGGGGCCGGAACCTTCGCGGCGCGCGGCTTGGGGTTCGGCATCCCGGCGCTCCGGGTCGACGGCAACGATTACCTGGCCGTCTACGCGGTGGCGAAATGGGCCGTCGCGCGGGCCCGGCGCAATCTCGGGCCGACGCTCGTCGAGTATGTGACCTACCGCGTCGGGGCCCACTCGACGTCGGATGACCCCTCGGCCTACCGTCCGAAGGCCGAATCCGACGTCTGGCCGCTCGGCGATCCGGTCATTCGGTTGAAGAACCACCTGATCCGGCGCGGCGCGTGGTCCGAGGAGCGGCACAAGCAGGCGGAGGCCGAGATCCTCGAATCGGTGATCGCGGCGCAGAAGGAGGCGGAGAGTTTCGGGACGCTCCATTCCGGGTCGAGGCCGTCGGCGCGGGAGATGTTCGAGGGCGTCTATGCCGAGATGCCGCCGCACCTGCGCCGTCAACGCCAGCAGGCCGGAGTGTAGGCCATGCCGCGCATGTCGATGGTCGAAGCCATCCGCGACGCGATGGACGTGATGATGGCGCGCGACGAGAGCGTCGTCGTCTTCGGCGAGGATGTCGGCTATTTCGGCGGCGTCTTCCGCTGCACCTCCGGGCTTCAGCAGAAATACGGATCGTCGCGCTGCTTCGACGCGCCGGTCAGCGAGTCGGGGATCGTGGGAACGGCCGTCGGCATGGCCGCCTACGGCCTTCGGCCCTGCGTCGAGATCCAGTTCGCCGATTACGTGTACCCGGCCTACGACCAGATCGTGTCGGAGGCCGCGCGGCTGCGGTATCGCTCGAACGGCGAGTTCACCTGCCCCCTGGTGATCCGGATGCCGACGGGCGGCGGCATCTTCGGCGGACAGACCCACAGCCAGAGCCCGGAGGCGCTCTTCACCCACGTCGCGGGGCTCAAGATCGTCGTCCCGTCAAACCCCTACGATGCCAAGGGGCTGCTCATCGCGGCGATCGAGGATCCGGATCCCGTGATCTTCCTCGAGCCGAAGCGGCTCTACAACGGCCCTTTCGACGGGCATCACGAGCGCCCCGTCACGCCCTGGTCGAAGCACGCGGCCAGCGACGTGCCGGCCGGCCACTTCGCGCTCCCGCTCGGAAAGGCGTCCATCGTCCGGGCGGGAGCGGACGTCACGGTGCTGGCCTACGGGACGATGGTGCATGTGGCGCAGGCGGCCGCCGCGGAGACGGGCATCGACGCCGAGATCATCGATCTGCGGACCCTGGTTCCGTACGATCTCGACACGATGGTGGCCTCCGTCGCCAAGACCGGTCGCTGCGTGGTCGTCCACGAGGCGACACGGACCTCGGGATTCGGCGCGGAACTGGCGGCCCTCATCCAGGAGACCTGCTTCTACCATCTTGAGGCGCCGGTCGCGCGGGTTGCCGGATGGGACACGCCCTACCCGCACGCGCAGGAATGGGACTACTTCCCCGGGCCGGGACGCGTGGCGCGTGCGCTGGTCGAGACGGTGGAGGCCTGACATGGGCGAGCACCTGATCACCATGCCCGATGTCGGCGAGGGGATCGCCGAGGCCGAACTGGCCGAGTGGTTCGTCAAAGTGGGCGAGTTCGTCCACGAGGACGCCGTGCTGGCCGCCGTCACCACCGACAAGGCGACCGCGGAGATCCCCTCCCCGGTGACGGGGCGGGTCGTGTGGCTCGGGGCCGAGGCCGGCGACGTCGTCGCTGTCGGCGCGCCCCTGATCCGCTTGGCGGTCGAGACGGAGGCCGCCGCCGACCGGGTCCCCGACATCCCCCCGACCGCGGACGCGGATCAGCCCTCCCCTGCGGGCGGCCGCGATCCTGCCGCCGCGCGCAGCGAGGGCGCGAAGGCGATGGCGTCGCCGGCGGTGCGGCATCGCGCACGCAAGGCCGGCATCGATCTGGATCGCGTGCCCGGCTCGGGGCCTTCCGGCCGCGTGACGCACGAGGATCTCGACGCCTATCTGACCGGTGACGCGCGCGGGACGGGAACGCCAGGCCCCGGCCCGACCACATCGGTCGAACAGATCAAAGTCACGGGTGTCCGCCGCAAGATCGCGGAGAAGATGACCCTCGCGGCCGCGCGCATTCCCCACATCACCTACATCGAGGAGGTCGACGTCACGGCGCTCGAGGATCTCAGGGCCGCTCTGAACGCGAACAGGCGCGCGGATCGCGCGAAGCTGACGCTGCTCCCGTTCCTGATGCGGGCTCTGGTACGCGCCATCGCCGACCAGCCGCAACTGAACGCGCTCTACGACGACGAAGCCGGCATCCTCCACCAGCACGGCAGCGTGGATATCGGCGTCGCGACCCAGACCCCCGCGGGTCTCGTCGTTCCCGTCGTCCGGCACGCGGAGGCGCGGGATCTCTGGGAGTGCGCCGCCGAACTGAACCGCCTCTCGGAGGCGGCCCGAGCCGGCACAGCCGCGCGGCAGGACTTGAGCGGCTCGACGATCACCGTCACCTCGCTCGGTGCCCTGGGCGGCCTGGCCTCGACGCCGATCATCAACCATCCGGAGGTCGCCATCGTCGGCGTCAACCGGATCGCGATGCGGCCGCACTGGAACGGGGCGGCGTTCATCCCGCGCAAGATGATGAACCTGTCGTCGAGCTTCGACCATCGCGTCATTGACGGCTGGGATGCGGCTGTTTTCGTCCAGCGGATCAAGACGCTCCTGGAAACGCCGGCTCTGATCTTCGTGGAGGCGTGAACCGGCACCGCCTCGGGCCGGATGCCTGCCCTGAGGCCATCCGGCCCCCTCGCGGTCCCGGCCTCACGCCTTGCCCGGCGGGGCGCCCCGGTCGAAGCGCGCCAGCAGCCGCTCGGCGCGGCGCAGGTGGGGAAGGTCGAGCATGGCCCCGGCCTGCCCGATCACACCCGTCCCCGGTGATCCCGCGAAGGCCGCGACCACGGCCCGCGCTTCGGCCAGGGCCGCCTCGGAGGGCGAGAAGGCCGCGTTGATGACGGGGATTTGGGCCGGGTGGATCGCCAGCTTCCCGACGAAACCGTCCCGGCGCGCCGCGCGGCATTCCCGTTCGAGCGCCCCGAGGTCCCGATAGGCGAGATGAACCGTGTCGATCGCGTCCGTCTCTGCTGCGGCCGCCGCGAGCAGGGTGAGGTCGCGCGCCAGGCGATACGGACCGGTCCAGGCACCGGTCCCGTCGCGGTTCGTCTCGGCCCCCAGATCGGCGGAGAGATCCTCCGCCCCCCAGGTGATCCCGCAGAGACGCGGATGCCCTTCGGACAGGTTCGTCAGCGCGAGGACGGCGCGGGCCGTCTCGGTGGCGATGGGCAGGATCCGCGTCGTGCCGGCAGCGATGCCGCTGGCGGCCTCGAGCCGGTGAAGATGCGCATCGAGCGCGCGGATGTCCGCGCTCAGGACGGCCTTGGGCAGAACGATGCCGTAAGGTCGCGCCGGCATCACCGCCGCGAGGTCGTCCTCCGCCAAGCCCGTCCCGAGCGCGTTCACGCGCACGAAAAGCAGCGGCGCCCCGGCGGTGCCCCCGACCTTCTCCAGGAAGGCGGCGGCCTGCCGGCGCGCCGCCGGCTTCCCGCTCGCGGCGACCGAATCCTCGAGATCGACGATGAGGGCGTCGGCGCCGGCATTCAGCGCCGTCTCGAGCTTCCGCGGCGCGTCGCCCGGAACGAACAGCAGCGCGCGCATCGGCGTCACACTCCACCCGCGGCGGGCCGACGCCGCATGAAGGCCTGCCTGCGGCACTCGGCAACCAGAACCTCGTCCTGCCGGTAGGCCCGGTGGATGAGATCGACGATCCCCGCATCGGGGCGGGAGCGCGAGACGCGTTTGGCCGCCACCTCGGTGGTCACGCGGACGGTGTCGCCCTCGAAGAGCGGGGCCGGGAAGCGCACCTCGGTCATGCCGAGATTGCCGATCGTGGTCCCCAGCGTCAGGTCGTTGACCGCGATGCCGATCATCAGCCCGAGCGTGAACAGCGAGTTCATCAGCGGCCGACCCCACTCGGTCTCGGTCGCGCAGAAATGCGCGTCGATGTGGAGGGGCTGCGGATTGAGCGTCATGCTCGAGAACAGGATGTTGTCCGTCTGCGTCACCGTGCGGGTGAGCCGATGGGCCAGGACCGCGCCGACCTCGAAATCCTCGTAATAGAGGCCGCCCCGCGGATGGGGCGCGTGGGAGGAGGGAGTCATGCGGATTCCGCCTGCGTCAGGGTGAACAGGCTGGCGCCCTCCGCCACCTGCAGGCCGGGCTCGGCCGTCACCGCGAGCACCGTGCCGTCTGCCGGCGCGGTGAGCGTGTGCTCCATCTTCATCGCCTCGATGGTGCCGAGGCGCTGGCCGCGCGTGACAGGGTCGCCGGGGGCGACATGGACGGCGACGATCCGGCCGTGCATCGGTGCGATGACGTCCCCCGCCTGCGCCGCCAGCGCCGAGGCGGCCTCCGCCGGATCGGGCGCCTGAAGGCTGATCTGGCGCCCCCCGTGCAGGACCAGGATCCCGCCCCCGGTGGGCACGACCTCGATCGTCCCGTCTTCAGCCGCGCGGGTCGGACAGGCCTTCCCCCGGTAGCGGATCTCCGGCGGACCGCGCCCGCCGGGATCCGGCCAGACCAGGGCGATCTTGTCGCGCCGGCCGTCGATCCGGAGCGGCCATGGCTGCCGGCGCGGCGCGCCGAGCTGAAAGCCGTCGGCGCAATCCCAGGGTGAGGCCGTCCTGCCCACCACCGGCTGCCGGTCGAGACTCAGCAGCGCCAGCACCCCGAGGCCGATGCAGGCCGGATCGATGTCCGACGGGAACGCCGCGAGCCTGTCCCGCTGGCGCTCGATGAGGGCGGTATCGTACCGGCCCGCCTGGACGGCCTCGGACGCGGTCAGGCGCTGCAGGAAGGCGAGGTTCGTCCGCGGCCCGGCAACGCGCGTCGCATCGAGCGCCTGACGCAGGCGCGCGATGGCCTCGGCGCGCGTCGGACCGTGGGCGATCAGCTTGGCGATCAGCGGGTCGTAGTGCGGGCCGACGACGTCGCCGGCACGCAGGCCCGTCTCGACGCGCACGGTCTCGGGCAGGCGCAGCGCGTGGAGCCGGCCGGTCGAGGGCAGAAAGCCCGCCGCCGGATCCTCGGCGTAGAGCCTCGCCTCGATCGCGTGCCCGTCGATCCGCAGATCGTCCTGGCTTGCCGGAAGCGGCTCGCCGGCCGCGACCCGGAACTGCCACGCGACGAGGTCGAGGCCGGTAATCGCCTCGGTGACCGGATGCTCCACCTGGAGACGGGTGTTCATCTCCATGAACCAGAAGCTCTCGGGCGTGAGGGCCCGGTCGCCAGCGGCGATGAATTCGACCGTTCCGGCGCCGACGTAATCGACCGCCCGGGCGGCATCGAGGGCGGCCTGCCCCATCGCCGCGCGCACCGCCGCCGTCATGCCCGGTGCGGGCGCCTCCTCGATGACCTTCTGGTGGCGACGCTGGAGGGAGCAGTCGCGCTCGAACAGGTGGACCGCGCCGCCCTGCGCGTCGCAGAAGACCTGAACCTCGATATGGCGCGGGTTCGGCACGTACCGCTCGAGCAGGACCTGCGCGTTGCCGAAGGCGCTCCCGGCCTCGCGTCGCGCACTCTCGAGCGCTTCGGCGAAGGCCGCCGGCGCCTCGACGCGCCGGATCCCCTTCCCGCCCCCGCCGGCGACCGCCTTGATGAGCAAGGGGTAGCCGACAGTCTCCGCCGCGGCGCGCAGGTGCGCGCTCTCCTGATCCTCGCCGTGATAGCCGGGGACGACGGGCACGCCGGCCGCCGCCACGAGCGCCTTGGCGCGATGCTTCAGGCCCATGGCCCGGATCGCGGCGGCGGGGGGCCCGACGAAGACGAGGCCGGCCTGCGCGCAGGCCTCCGCGAGGCCCGGATGCTCGGACAGGAAGCCGTATCCCGGATGGAGGCAATCGACCCCGGCCCGCAGGGCGGTCTCCACGATCCGGTCGATCCGCAGGTAGGAATCCAGGGCCGGTGCCGGCCCGATCGGGTAGGCCTCGTCGGCCAGGGCCACGTGCAGGGCCGTGCGGTCGGCCTCCGAGTAGACCGCGACCGTCCGCATCCCGAGGCGCCGCGCCGTGCGCAGGATCCGGCACGCGATCTCGCCGCGATTGGCGATGAGGACGGAGGTGAGGGTCCGGGTCATCGGGGGCGCCTCACATCCGGAACAGGCCGAAGCGCGTCTCGTCGACCGGTGCGTTGAGGCAGGCCGACAGAGCCAGCCCGAGCACCCGCCGGGTCTCCTCGGGCAGGATGATGCCGTCGTCCCAGAGTCGGGCCGTGGCGTAGTAGGGCGAGCCCTCCGCCTCGAACGCGGCGCGGATCGGCTGCTTGAACGCCTCCTCGTCGCGGGCGCTCCAGGTCTCGCCCGCGGCCTCGATGTTGTCGCGCCGGACGCTGGCGAGCACGCTCGCCGCCTGCTCGGCGCCCATGACGGAGATGCGCGCATTCGGCCACGAGAACAGGAACCGGGGCGCGTAGGCGCGCCCGCACATGCCGTAATTGCCGGCGCCGTAGGACCCGCCGACGAGGAGCGTCAGCTTGGGGACGGCGGCGGTGGCGACCGCCGTGACGAGCTTGGCGCCGTTGCGCGCGATCCCGCCGGCCTCGGCCTCGCGCCCGACCATGAAGCCGACGATGTTCTGAAGGAACAGCAGGGGGATGCGCCGCTGGCAGCACAGCTCGATGAAATGCGCGCCCTTCAGCGCGCTCTCGGAGTAGAGGATGCCGTTATTGGCCAGGATCCCCACCGGCATGCCCCAGAGCCGCGCGAAGCCGGTGACCAGGGTCGTGCCGTAGAGCCGCTTGAACTCATCGAATTCCGACCCGTCGACGATCCGGGCGATCAGCTCTCGGGCATCGTATTGCTTGCGCAGATCGACCGGCACGATCGCGTCGAGGTCGCCCGGATCGAGGCTCGGTTCGACGGGCGGCCGGATGTCCAAGTCCGGCCGCTTGCGGGTGTTCAGGGTGCCGACGATGCGGCGCAGGATCGCGAGGGCGTGCGCGTCGTCGGCGGCCTCGTGGTCGGCGACCCCGGACAGCCGGGTATGGACCTCGGCGCCGCCGAGTTCTTCGGCCGTCACGATCTCGCCGGTCGCCGCCCGCACCAGGGGCGGGCCGCCGAGGAAGATCGTGCCCTGGCCGCGCACGATCACGCTCTCGTCCGACATGGCCGGCACGTAGGCGCCCCCGGCCGTGCACGAGCCCATGACGCAGCTGATCTGCGGAATGCCGGCCGCCGAGAGCCGGGCCTGATTGTAGAAGATCCGGCCGAAATGGTCGCGGTCGGGGAAGACTTCGGCCTGCTGCGGCAGGTTGGCGCCCCCCGAATCGACGAGATACAGGCAGGGCAGACGGTTCTCCCCCGCGATCTCCTGGGCGCGCAGGTGCTTCTTGACCGTCAAGGGATAGTAGGTGCCGCCCTTGATCGTCGCGTCGTTGCAGAAGATCATGACCTCGCGGCCGGAGACCCGGCCGATGCCGGCGATGAGGCCGGCCCCGTGGATCTCGCCGTCATAGAGCCCATAGGCGGCCAACGTCCCGATCTCGAGGAACGGCGAGCCCGGATCGAGCAGCTGCACCACGCGGTCGCGCGGCAGCAGCTTGCCGCGCGCCAGATGCCGGGTGCGGGCTCTCTCGGAGCCCCCCGCGGCGACCGTCGCGCGGCGCTCCTTGAGGGTGCCGCGCAGATCGGCCCAGGCCGCCCGGTTCTCGGCGGCCGCCTCGGAGGTCAGGTCGGCGTGGGTGCCCAGGATCGCCACGCTTCACCTCAGCCCGGGGCTCGGGCGAACAGCTCGCGCCCGATCAGCATGCGGCGGATCTCGCTGGTGCCCGCCCCGATCTCGTAGAGCTTGGCGTCACGCAGCAGCCGGCCGGCCGCGTATTCGTTGGTGTAGCCGTTGCCGCCGAGGAGCTGGATGGCGTCGAGGGCGCACTGAGTCGCCCGTTCGGCCGCGAACAGGATCGCCCCTGCCGCATCCTCGCGCGTGGTCTCACCCCGATCGCAGGCCCGCGCCACGGCGTAGACATAGGCGCGCGCCGCGTTGGCCTGCACGTAGATGTCGGCGAGCTTGCCCTGGACCAGCTGGAACGAACCGATCGGCTGGCCGAACTGGCGCCTCTGGCCGACATAGGGTGTCACCACGTCGAGGCAGGCCCGCAGGATGCCGAGCGGACCGGCCGCGAGCACGACGCGTTCGTAGTCGAGGCCCGACATCAGCACGCCGACGCCGCCGCCGACCGCGCCGAGCACGTTCTCCTCCGGCACGTCGCAATCCTCGAAGATCAGCGCCGCGGTGTCGGAGCCGCGCATGCCGAGCTTGTCGAGCTTCGGCCCCGTCGAGAAGCCGGGGAAGTCCCGCTCCACCAGGAAAGCCGTGATGCCGTGCGCGCCGGCCTTGGGATCCGTCTTGGCATAGATCACGAACGTCTCCGCGACCGGCCCGTTCGTGATCCACATCTTCGAACCGTTCAGTCGATAGCGGTCGCCGCGCTTCTCGGCGCGCAGGCGCATGCTCACCACGTCCGATCCTGCCTGTGCCTCGGACATGGCGAGCGCCCCGACCCGCGTTCCCGCGATCAGGGGCGGGAGATAGCGGCGCTTCTGCGCCTCCGTCCCATTGCGTCGGATCTGGTTAATGCAGAGGTTCGCGTGCGCCCCGTAAGAGAGACCGACGGAGCCGGAGGCCCGCGACACCTCCTCCATGACGACGCAATGCTCCAGATAGCCGAGGCCGAGCCCGCCGAACGCTTCCTCCACGGTCACCCCGTGCAGGCCCATGGCGCCCATCTCGGGCCAGAGGTCGCGGGGGAAGGCATTGCTGCGATCAATCTCGTCCGCGCGGGGGGCGATCCTGCCTTGCGCGAAGGTGCGCGCGCTCTCGCGAACCGCGTCGGCGACCTCGCCGAGACCGAAATTGAAGTCGCGTGCGGCGTCCCGGATCATCGGTGGCCTCCCATGGGGCAGTCCGGAATTATAGGCCCAAGTCCCGGGAAAGGGGCTACCGTCCTTGAGCAGAATCGTGCGCCTACGCACCGGAATGGCCGCGTTCGCGCGGTGCCGAGGCAACCGCATCGGGATCTGGTGGCTCAACTACGCCCGGGCGCTGACCCAGTTGGTCGCCGCTGAAGCGGGTCTGATTCCCGCAGCGCGGACCGGAGGCCTCAGAGCGACGCGCCGAGATCGGGCTGCCTAGAGGAGCGCGGCCCGGACGGCGGCCGATACACCACGTTGTCTGCTCCGTGAGCGATGCCTGGACGCGAGAGACCACAGGCAAGAGGGTAAATAGAAACCTGATTTAAATAAAGACTTATGAAAAACTGTCTTCACGTTCGCAAGAACAGGCTGCTGTCCGGCTCCGTATGCTAACGGCAGCCCATGACGTTGGCGAGCGCAAAAAATCCCCCGGCCCTGAACCCCGAGCTGGCTCGGCCGCTTACCCATTGGCTCAGAGGAAAGCAGGAAGGATCTCTCCACGTGAACGACTTCGCATGGCTGCGCCGGAAGCGGGGCAGGCGGCCGCCGCTGGCTCTCGTCATCGCAGCCGGCCTAGCGGCGCTCGCCATCTGGCTGGTTATTTACCAAGTCGCCGGCCATGCAATTTGGTTCTGGTAGTCAAAATTGTCAGTAATTGCACTCATCTGGCTCGATACCCAGGTAGGCTCCAAGCAGATAACCCGCCTGATGTGCCAGCAGATAGCCGAATACGATCAGTACATGCAGGATGTCGATTTCGGCAAAGATCAGAAACGTCATCAACGACAGGATGAAAATGACGGCAGACGACAAGCACAGGGCGGCCAAGATGTTACAGAGCCACCCCATCAAGAAGCCGATGAAAAATAGAACGGCGGCAACGATCACGGTATCACCCAGTTCATCGGCTAATCGATAAAACTTTATGCTTTATTCTTGCTCGGCCTTATTGCTATATACGCCGGGGGCGCGACAATCTACCCCTGTTTTGAGGCCGATCGGTCGTTCAGGCCGGAGCGGCCGACGCGAGGGGCTGCGGGGCAAGCAGCGCGATTTCCGATTACCGCAGGCCGGGCGGCGACCGAGGCGCTCGGTCGCGGCGCGCCGGGTGAGCAGGGGTGCTTCGCCGCAAATCAGGGCGCACCGCGACGATGCCGCCGTCCGGTCGCCGGATCTCTTGATCGGCTTGCCGCTCAGCCGGCGAAGGGTTTCGCGCCTTGCCCGGTGAGCGCCTTCGCGGGATCGAGCGTGCCCGTCATGGACGTCGAAGAAGCGGCGGGGCACTATCTCCTCCGTGTGTTCATCATCTGATTACAACCCACGGTCGAGAACGGAGTTCTGTACGAATCCGGACGAACGCCATGGACCGCGAGACAGATGCGCGTCTTCGTTAACGAGCCGGGCGGGAGGCCGGCCGGGCCGAAGGTCCGGCGCTCATCGACGCGCGCTCCCGTTCGTCATCCCGGGCCGCGCGACGCGTACGCGCCGGCCGGGATCCGCCGGGGTCAAACCTGGCATTGGATCCCGCCCACCGTCGCAAACGGCCGCCATCCGCCGTGCTGAACGCATCGGAGGCTCACCGCGGCGGACCGGGTTCAGCCATGATCCAGATCGCGGTTGGTATAGTCGCGCAGCAGAGCCGTCGCGCCGAGGCTGATCACAGCGCAGACCGCGATGAACCCGGCGATGGCGTAGCCGGAATGGGTGCGCGCGATCAGTGCCGTGGCAATCAGCGGGGCCGGGCCGCCCGCCAGGATCGAGGCGAGCTGGTAGCCGAGCGACGCGCCGCTATAGCGCAGGCGCCCGGGGAAGCACTCGGCGATCAGCGCCGCCTGCGGCCCATACATCACGTCGTGCGGCACCAGGGAGAGGATGATCGCCACCACGATGAGGGCCGGAACCTGCGTATCGAGCAGCGCGAAGTAGATCACGCCGTACACGCCCGTGAGTGCGGCGCCGGCCATGTAGACGCGCCGCCGGCCGAACCGGTCGGACAGCCATCCACTCAGCGGGATCGTGACAAGTGAGACCGCCGAGGCGGCCAGCACCGAGCCGATCAGCAGGTCGCGCGAGAGCTTCAACTCGCCGACGCCGTAGCTGAAGACGAAGGCCGTGAAGATGTAGAACGGCGCCTGCTCGCCCATGCGCGCCAGAGCCGTGAGCGCGACCTCACGCGGGTGCGTGCGCAGCACCTCGAGGACCGGGGCCCGCTCGATGGTCTGGGACGCCGTGACGGCGCGGAAGGCGGGCGTCTCCTGGATGCCGAGCCGTATCCAGAGACCGAGCCCGACCAGCAGGATGCTGAGGAGAAACGGTACACGCCAGCCCCAGATCAGGAATTGGTCCCCCGAGATCGCGCTGAAGACGAGCACCGCGAGGTTCGCCAGAAACAGGCCCGCGGGTACGCCGAGTTGCGGCCAGGACGCGATGAAGCCGCGATGCTCGTTGGTCCGCGCCCACTCCATCGCCAGAAGCACCGAGCCGCCCCATTCGCCGCCGACCCCGATACCCTGCACCACGCGCAGGATGGTGAGGATGACAGCGCCCCAGATCCCGATGGAGGCGTAGCTGGGCACGAAAGCCACCAGGAAGGTCGCGAGCCCCATCAGCAGGAGCGTTGCGATCAGTGCCGATTTGCGCCCGATCCGATCGCCGTAATGGCCGAAGATGGCCGCCCCCACGGGCCGGGCGACGAAGCCGAGCGCATAGACGGAGAACGCCTCAAGCGTGCCGACGAGGCGATCGGATTGCGGAAAGTACAGCTTGGCGAAGACAAGGCCCGTGACCGTGCTGTAGAGGAAGAAATCGTACCATTCGATGGTCGTTCCGATGGTTCCGGCAATCACGGCGCGTCGCAGTTGCGCACGATGCTCGGCCTCGGACAGTGTCGGAAAGGCGTGCGTAGGCGCGACGCTGCCGGTGGCCGCCATATCGAACCTCCCGTGAGCGGAGTCCAAGATCCCGCAGCAGTTTGAACGCGCAGACGGCAAGAAAGTCTCAGCAGAACCGCCGACTCTTCAGAGCAGACGACTATGAGGAGGCGCCCAAGCCCCGGCGTATTGCGTCGTCGCGACACTCCAGCTCACGCCCGAACGCGTTCGCGCAGCCGCCGCATCGGTCATCGCCCTGACCGGGCCGGGCGCAGGGAAGGTGGACTTCGGGCGGCGGTCCAAGAGCGGCTCGCCACCCGGCGTGGGCTCGCGTCAGAGGGGGAAGCTCGCCCGCACGCCCGGGACGCTCAGGAGCGGAGCAGATCGTACTCCGTCGTCGAGGGCATGTTCCAGCGGCGCGTCCATACCAAGCCGCCCTTCAGAACGTCCGTGAGAATGCCGACACCGGGCAGGCCATCGAGGAGCACGTCGCTTCGCCGCTTGGCAGCCTCGACGGCTTCGGCAACGCTGTCGGCTTCGATCAACTCCGAGAGGACGTCGACGCTACCGCCTGCCCGGCTGCGGGCTATGCGCATCCGAAACTGCATTCGGAACAGTAACCCAGGTTATAATCGTGCACCCTGGACGGCGAATTCTGTTATAAAAACATGGCTCTGCGAAAAATACAATCCACTCAGCGCCTTATCGTGTTGACCGCCCGGTTTATGCTACCTGAACGGGACAGCGAGGCAGCGCTGCAACCCTGCGTCGCTTGATTGTCCGGCTCAGCGTAGTACCAGTAATCGGAGATTCACGTCGTTCGAGCGCCTATGAGACAGTATTCGCCATGAATATATTGCCAGCCGACCGCGTTCCTATAGTCCTTGTTGTCGAGGATCAGGGGATCGAGAGGCTGGCCGCTGTCGAGATGCTTCGCTACGCGGGCTTCGGAACGGTCGATGTCGGATCCGGAGCCGAAGCTGTTCTCGCTCTTGAGGAAATCAAGAACATTCAGATAATGGTAACCGACATCGATCTCGATCGCGGCATCAACGGCATCGTGCTGGCTGCCTGCGTTGATCGCCGATGGCCCACCGTCGGGATTGTGATGACCTCGGGAAAGGTACAGCCGTTACTGGGCGATGTGCCGAGCCGAGCGCTCTTCCTACCGAAACCCTACAACGAAGCGAACATGCTCGCCGCGGTCCGTGGGCTGATTCGGGATTGCGGAAGCCGGTAGATTCCCGGTCTGTCATCACGCCACACGGCAATCCAGCCGGACGGCACGGCGCACCCGACGATAGCGGGAGCCACACGCGGTCGCGGCGTCCCGGACATCAGGCGCCGTGCCGATCGCAACCGGCGGCAGATCCCTCGCCCGATCAGAGAGCCCGGCCCTGTTCCCGGATGCGCGGCCGGTGCTTCGGACTTGGCGGCGCACATCGCCCACGGGCTGAGTTGGGTCGCACCCGGCCATCGCGGGCGCGGCAGCGCGATGGCGATTCCCGGCGCGAAGCCGAGACCGGAAGCGAAGCAGCCCGCGCCGCGCGAACCCTGCGTGTTTCGGGTTGCGGACGAACACGAATTCACCAGCCCCGACGTATGTGCCGGGGTTTGATCGAGATCAATGTGAGAGCACTGCGCCCCAAGCACGTCATAGGTGACCGCTCTCTCAGGTCCAACATCGTCGCCACAGCAGCGCGTGCCGCAAGATTCCGCCGTCCCGGTATCTTGCGCCAGAGCGGGCCGCCACGGTGACAGGGAGGAATCTCGACATGGCATCGCGCCAGCATCCTGCGCCCGAGCAGCATAAGCTCGCGGCTTCCCGTCATGCCGCGGCAGGCCGGCCTCCCCAAGAGGTCGCGCACCACCAGACCCACCGCGACGCCGACGAGGCGATCAAGGCCAAGACCGCTCGGGTCGGCGCCGACATCCTGGCCCAGTACCGGCTGCTCGCAGCGCGGCTGCGCCAGCGGGGCCGCGATGAAACCGCCACCGCGGCCCGCGCGGCGGATCCGGCTGTCCGGGCCGCGCATCGCTGTGCATCCGAGCTCTACGAGACAGCGGCCTCCGAGCTGGACGAACTCGTCGCGGACCTGCTCGACGGCTTGGAGCGGACGCCCACGACGGTCATGCGCACGCCCGTCCTCCGCGTGCTCGACGGCGGCCGATCGAAAAACTAATCTGGATTAGAGCATCGCGCGAGAGATAACCGCGCAGATCATCTGCGAATCCTGCCAATCCGCGCCGGAAAACAAAAAGTAGGTTCTGACGCTGCCGCCTTGAAGACGCGAGTGCACGCGGCTTGATTTGTGGGGCGGACGTCTATTTCTATGCGCTCACTCTCCTGTGGGTGCTTCCCGTGACAGACAACAGCTACGCCGGCTCGGCGAACGACATCGAACTCGCGGCCGCCGTGGTGTCGGCCTATGTCTCCAACAATCCTGTCCCAGTCGCGGAGCTGCCGGGATTGATCGCATCCGTGCACGCCTCGCTTCTGAGCCTGCAGAACGGCGTCCCTGCTGCCGCCAGCGCACCGGAGACCCAGCTGCCGGGCGCAGCGCAGATCCGGAAGTCAGTCACGGACACCGGCATCACCAGCTTCATCGACGGCCGGACCTACAAGACGCTGAAGCGTCACCTGAGTGCGAACGGGCTGACTCCGACGGTCTACCGCGAGCGCTACGGCCTGCCGGCCGACTACCCGATGGTCGCCCCGAGCTATGCCGCCCAGCGCTCCGCCCTCGCCAAGGCGATCGGCCTCGGCCGCCCCGGCGCGCTCGCCGAGCGCCAGCAGGAACAGACCGGCAGCCGGCGACGCAAGGTGGCTTGATCGGCGCCCGGTCCGATCGCCGCGGCGCGCAGCGCCGCGCTCAGCGCGGGGCGGGCTCTGGCACGGTGCGCAGCACCGCCATCAGCGGCACCGGTCGTCGCCACCGCTCAGGCGCAGACGTCCTGAAAGAGGTAGAAGCCGAGCCGGCTGCTCGCCTCGTGAGCCGCTTCGGACTGGAAGGCGGCCGGTACGTCCGCCTTGCTGCGGGCCGTGTAGCCGTACGACCAACGCGCGGCGTCGAGAAACCCCGGCACCGGCATGTCCTCGCGCACGGCGCAGCACAGGCCCGGCTTCTGCTTGCGCAGAAACACATTGTAGGCGTCGCGCAACTGGTCTCGCATCGGCATGGCCATCTCCCTTGGCTTGGCCATTCAAAGAGCCCGTGGCGCCCGGCTCATTGATCCAGCGCAACTCTCGGGTGCGGTCAGCCCTTCAGCGCACCGATCTCAGAGCACACGAACCGTGCCGTTCCGTAAAACTTCGGTCCGCGCGCGTTGCCGAGCCGCCCGAATTGTTCATCCGGCCCGGTTAGCGGCTCGGTTTCCGGCGAACGCTGCCGGTGGCGGACACATTCAGCTGACCGGACCATGAGGCCGTTGAAGAGTTTCTTGCATAGCGCATCCACAAGCCCTTCGATCGGCGCATGAATGCTGGATGCACCTTCCGGATCAGCGCGAGTTATCTCATCCGAGAATATCGGCCTGCGGAGGCGGCTGAAGACGTGAGGCTTACGCGGACGTCCGCGCCGCCATCTCGCTCGCTTCGGGCAGCCGACCGGCTGCCGTTCGTGGCAGGTCGGGAGATTGCACGATGCAAGGTGATCCCGACAGCGGCCCTCTCGACCTGACATCGCAACTCTCGACAGCGGATCTGGACGCAACCCTCGCGGAGGCGGACATCTGCGTCTGGTCCCTCGATCTGATCACCGAACGCGTGACATGCACCGAGACCTGCGCTCGGCTCTTCGGCATCGCGCGGAAGGACCTGACGGATCTCGCATCGTTCCAAGCGCTTCTGCACCCGGAGGACCGCCAGGCGCGGGCCGACGCCATCGAGCATGTGCGCCATCATGGCGGAACCTACGAGGTCGATTACCGCATCGTCCGGCCCGACGACGGCCGAACCTGCTGGCTGCGCTCGCGCGGGCGCGTGCAATCGAACGCCCAGGGACATCCCGTCCGCCACCGCGGCGTCGTCTTCAGCATCGACGCGCAGAAGCACGCGGAGGCGGAGCAGAAGAAGATCGAGGCGGCCCTGCGCGCCCGTGAGGCGCATCTGCAATCCGTCCTCGATACCGTGCCGGAAGGCATGATCGTCATCGACGCGCAGGGCGTCATCCAGGCCTTCAGCCCCGCCGCCGAGCGCCTCTTCGGGCGACCGGCCGACGAGACGATCGGCCAGAACGTCCGGATCCTGATGCCGGAACCCGTGCGCAGCGCCCACGACGGGTACCTCGATCGCTACCGGCGGACCCGCGAGCGTCACGTCGTCGGCACATCGCGGTTGATGACGGGTCAGAGGCGGGACGGTGCGACCTTCCCCATGAAGATCGCGGTCGGCGAGATGCGCTCGGGTGACCAGGTCTTCTTCACGGCTTTCGTCAACGACCTGACCGAGCAGCACCAAACCCAGGCCCGGCTGCAGGAACTCCAAGCCGAGCTCGCCCATGTCTCGCGCCTGAGTGCCATGGGCGAGATGGCCTCGACGCTGGCACACGAGCTGAACCAACCGCTCGGCGCGATCAGCAGCTACACCACGGGCAGCATGCGGCTGCTGGCCAGAGGCGATCCGGCCGTGAACCCGCAGATCAGACAGGCGCTCGGCAAGGCTGCCGAGCAGGCGCTGCGGGCCGGGCAGATCATCCGCCGCCTGCGCGAGTTCGTCTCGCGCGGCGAGACCGCGACGCGCGCCGAGGCCGTCTCACAGCTGATCGAGGATGCCAGTGCCCTCGCCCTCATCGGCGCGCGCGAGCAGGGTATCGCGATCCGTGTCGGCCTGGATCCGCAGGTGGACGCGGTTCTGGCGGACCGCGTCCAAGTCCAGCAGGTGCTCGTCAACCTCCTGCGCAATGCCTGCGAGGCGATGCAGCAATCGGACCGGCGCGAACTGGTCATCACCGCGAGGCCGGCGCCGCCCGATAGGGTCGCCATCACCGTCGCCGATACCGGTCCCGGCATCGCGGAAGAGGTGGCGGCTCGCCTGTTCCAGCCCTTCGTGACGACCAAGCCCACCGGCATGGGTGTCGGCCTCTCGATCTGCCGGACCATCGTCGAAGCGCATGGCGGCCGGCTGACGCTCGAACGCAACGGTCCGGAGGGGGCGACCTTCTGCATGACCCTGTCGGCCGCCCGCAGGGGTGGACCCGCCGCGCGTTGATCGGCTTGGCTCTGGTTGATCTGAATCACCGTGGCGGCGCGCGGGTGGCTCTAGCGTGTCCGATCGCTGTGCGAGGCTCATCGGACAGGCATGATGCCCTGGAACACGGCCCTGCCAATCTTCGTCGCGGACGACGACGCGGACACCTTGGACGCGCTGCGATTCATGCTGACCTGCGCGGGCTACAGGGTCGCGACCTTCGCGAGTGGCAGCGAACTTCTGGCCGTCGTCACCGATGCGCTGCCGGGGCTCATTCTGCTCGACCACGTGATGCCGGGCCTGGATGGGCTGCAGGTCTGCGGCCAGTTGAGCGCGCGCGGCGTGACCGCGCCCGTGATCCTCATCACCGGCCATCCGGACCCCGCGATCCGCCAGCGTGCGCGCGACGCCGGGGTGCCGCTGGTCGAGAAGCCGGCGGCCCAGGACCTGCTCCGCGCGATCGAGGCCATGCCCCTCCCGTGAGGGCGCCATCGCCCAGACACTCGGCCATCCCGTCACGCGTGCGGACGATCGCGGCCCTGTCGCGAACGGCGCCCCCCGCGAGGCCGGCATCCGCGCCTGCCGCGCGCCGAAATCCCTCTACGGGAGCGGGCTGGGATCCTGCCTGCGCTCCGCCGGGCCGGTGATGTCGTCCAGGACCAACTGGCTGAGCGCGCAGATGAACGAGGACAGCCGGTAGCCGTCGTGACGCGAGAGGGCATTGTCGAAAGCGCGCACGTTCCAGAACGGGTCGTTCCCCAGCGTGATCGGGGCGATGCCGGTCAGCGGCAGGCCATGCTGGAACCGCACCGCCGGTGAACCCTGCCCGTCGAGTCCGGGGGCCGGCGGGGCCAGATCCTGGCTGTCCCACCCGAGCCCCGACTGCGCCGCGCGCCGCTGTCGCGCCCGCGTCAGCCAGCGGTTCGCCCGCGGGCAGTCGATGTCTGCGTCGGCCAAGGTGCCGTAGGCGTGACGCTGCTCCGCCCCGGTCGCCGCCAGACCCAGCATTTCATGCGTCGTGCCGAACGGTGCCCCTGAGGGCTGCGCGTCGGCGAGCACCCCGGCGGCCGGGCGCGGCGGGTCGAGGTTCCCGATCGTGTGGGACTCCTCCGGCAGGCTGATCTGGAACGGGAACGTCGCGGCGACGACCGACAGGGCCCGCAAGGGCAGCGTCAGGATACCCGCGAGGACATCGGGTTCGCGCGGGAGCGCACAACTCATCCCCCGGGGCGGGCGATGCTCGATGCGCGCCGCGGTCCGGTCGAGGAACCCCGCGGCCGGCCGGAAGTCGAACTTGAACGCCGGGAACAGGTCGTGGGTCGCCCAATCGTAATCCACGCCCGCGTTGAACATCGCGTCGGTGCCGGAGAGCCGTTGCCGGATGCGCGCCCGGGCCTCCTGGAAGCCGTCGTCGACGTCGAGGCCGATCCACGCGCAGTCGCCCGGCCGCAGCCCGCCTGCCGGGAAGGCGAGCGCCGCCGTCACCGACAGCACGACCGGGCGTTGGCCGATCGGGAACAGGCCGCTGTCGCGCGCCACTTCCTCGGGCGACGTGCCGCTGTCGGCCCGCACCGAGACGCGCTCCCAGACGGCGCGCTGGATCGCGGTCCACTTGGTCGCCTCGGCGGCCGGGTTGATGAGGACGACGAGGTCGCCGAGCACCGGCGGCAGCGTCGCGCCGAAGCGATGGCGCCTGACGGCCTTCAGCAGGTCGTCCTTGAGGCCGGTGGCGAGCATGTTGCCGCCGAGGCTGTGGCCGGCCACCACGAGCTTGTTGTGCCGGTCGCCCCCATCGGGACCCGGCCGTCTCAGGGTCGCCTCGACCGTGCGCAGCGCCGAGACCGCGGCCGGGGCGATCGCCTCGCTCACGGGCTTGCGGTCGAACAGGGTCGCCGCGGCCGACAGGCCGCCCAGAAAGCCGCCGACCGTCGCGCCGAACGTGTCGATCAGGCCGCGCTCGTCGACACGCGCGCCGCGCCAGCCGACGTAGATCGCCGTGACCTTCGTCTCGCAGGCAGCCGGGTCGTCGCGACAGCGGTCGCGCAGGAAGCGCGCGGCGTGCGCCGCGTAGAAACGCAGGTCCGCGACATTGGCATCCCCCACCCGCGAATCGTGGCGCCAGCCATGCACGAAGGCGATGACGTAGTGGCGGCCGGTGGCGAGGTGCTGGGTCAGGGCGTCGAGCTGGGTGATGACGGGCTTGAGCTTCGTCGCAGGCGCGCCGCGCGCGCGCATCTCACCGTCCATCGCGTGGCGGAGCATGGCGCTGTCGATGGCGACGTCGCTGCCGCCGGAACTCGACACCAGCGCGTAGGGCTCGCCATCCTCCTTGAATTCCAGGAAGCCCAGCGTGTATTCGAGCGGCCGCTCGCCCCGCACTGACGGGATCACGTGCCGCTGCAGGGCGCAGCGCAGCCGCATCCGCCAGCGCGGATCGTCGCGAAGGGCGTTCTCGTCATTCGTCGGGTCGCGCGGGCCGTCGTCGGACGCCGACGATGTCGGCGCGGTGCCCCGGGTCTCGCTGAGGATCGTCCAACCGGTCTGCAGGCCTTCGCGGCATTCCGGCACGGCCGGATCGAGGTCGCGGTAGGCGCGCGCCTGCGGGGTCGAGAGGACGCCGTAGTTCAAGAAGAGGACGCCGACGGTCAGGAGGAGAACGGTCCCGACGGCGAGCCCAAGGCCCCGCATGACGCGCTTGGCCGCACGCCACGCGATGCGGAGAAACCCGCCCTGCCGATCGAGCATGGTCGCGGCGCCCTGACTGCGCCTCGGGCCGGCGTGCCGAAGCGGATGCCGTCTACGTTAGTCTCTGCCGGTCTATCCAGCCAGAGCCGCGCCGGGTTCCGCTGCTCGGCTGCCGCCGCCACGTCCGTGTTACTTTCGCGCACCCGCTCGACATCGGCGTTCATCGCGCCGGACACTCAGCCGATCCTACGGGTCGGCCGCCGTTGCTCCGGGCTCATCAGCGCCGGTGTCCTGCGGCCTCGCGCAGCACGGCACCGACACCCCGCTCCCGCTCCGCACGGACGGTCGCGATGCGGCTCAGGGCGAGCGGTCCGCCCGCCGGGATTGTTCGCCTCACAGCCCGTGACCCGATGGACCGGCCGCGAGCCTCGGGTGTCAGACCGGTGCCGACGCCGCCTGCGAGACTCGACGGCGGGCCGGATCGGCGCCATGGCTATCCCCGGGCGTCTGGACAGACAGCCTGCCAGCGGCGGCGCCGAAGCGACGGGGTCGGCCGCAATCCCATCCACCGCGCACCATGTGGGCTGAGCCGCCTCGGATGTCAGACCTGTCTTCCCCCGATCTGTCCCCCTTCCGCGACCTCCTCGGCGAGGGCGGTCTCATCACCGATGCCGGCAGCCTGACCCGCTACACCCATGATCAGCGCGCCTTGATGCAGGGGCAGACGCCCGGCGTCCTGCGCCCGCGCTCGACCGAGGAGGTTCAGGCGATTGTCCGTCTCGCAGCGCGCCTCGGCTTCGGGCTCGTGCCGCAGGGCGGCAACACCAGTTACGTCGGCGGCGCCACGCCGGAGCCCGGCCGCCGGCAGCTCGTCGTGACTCTCGAGCGGATGAACCGGATCCGTTCCGTCGACGCGACGGGCTTCACGCTCGCCTGCGATGCCGGCACGATCCTCGCGGACGCGCAGGCGGCCGCCGAGGCAGGCGGCTGTCTGCTGCCTCTCAGCCTCGGGGCCGAGGGCAGTTGCCGTCTCGGCGGCAACGTCGGCACCAATGCCGGCGGCCTGCAGGTGCTGCGCTACGGCATGACCCGCGACCTCGTGCTCGGATTGGAGGTCGTGCTGCCGGACGGATCGCTGTTCTCCGACATGCGCACGCTGCGCAAGAACAACATCGGCTACGACCTGAAGCAGCTCTTCATCGGCGCCGAGGGCACGCTCGGGATCGTCACGGGCGTGGTGCTCAAGCTGTGGCCCGCGCAGACGCGACGCGCCACCGCTTGGATGCAACTCTCGGCAGGCGCGCCCATCCCGGAGATCGCGGCGCTTGTCCGACGCGAGACCGCGGACCTCGCGTCGACCTTCGAGCTCATCTCCGCATCATCGCTGGGGCTCGTCGCCGGCATGCGCGGCACCGAACTCAGGCTCGCAGCCGGGCCCGGCGGCGCGGTGCTGCTCGAACTCTCCGCGTCCTCGGAGCGCATCCCGCTCGACGACATCCTCCTGGGCACCCTGGAGGCGCTGATCGAGGCCGGCCATGTCGAGGACGCGGTGCTCGCCCAATCGGAGCGGGAGCGGCGCGAGATGTGGACGATC
>CAXDNE010000018.1:0-48058 GCA_963990595.1 uncultured Methylobacterium sp. | reverse complement strand
GGACCCGCCCGATCTGGGCGGCGATCTCGTCGGTGGCCTTGGCGGTCTGCTCGGCCAGCGCCTTCACCTCGGCGGCGACCACCGCGAAGCCCCGCCCGGCCGCGCCGGCGCGGGCCGCCTCGATGGTGGCGTTGAGCGCCAGCAGGTTGGTCTGGCCGGCGATCGACGCGATCAGCCCGACCACGTCGCCGATTTTGGCGACCGCCCCGTTCAGCTCCTGCACCAGCGCCGCCGTTCCGTCCGCCTCGGCGGCGGCGGAGCGGGCGAGTTCGGCCGAGCCCTGGACCTGCCGGCCGATCTCCTGGACCGACGAGCCCAGTTCCTCGGCGGCGGCCGCGACCGTGTTGACGTTGCTGGCTGCCTCTTCGGCGGCCGCCGCCACAGTGGTGGACTGGCTGGCGGTCTGGCCGGCCAGGGCCGACATGGACCCGGCGGTGGCCTGCAGTTCGGTGGCGGAGGCCGAGACCTGGCCGACGATGCCGCCGACCGCGGCCTCGAAGCTGTCGGCCATCTGGCGCATGCCGGCCTTGCGCTGGTCCGCCGCCGCCACGCGCGCTTCCGCGCTCTCCACCTCCAGGGCCCGGGTGCGGATCAGGTTGTCCTTGAACACCTGCAGGGCCGCCGCCATGCGGCCGACCTCCTCGGCCTTTCCGGCCCGGGGCACCTCCCGGCCGAGATGGCCCGAGGCCAGGTCGCCCATCGCATCCGTCAGCGCCTGGATCGGGCGGGTGACGCCGCGGCCGATCAGCGTCGCGAGACCGGCGATCACGAGCGCCGCCACCGCGGCGCCGGCGAGCAGGCGCTGAAGCGCCGGCCGCAGCTGGGCCGCGGTGTCGTCCGCGTAGATGCCGGTCCCGATGATCCAGCCCCAGGGCGCGAAGCCCTTCACGTAGGAGATCTTGGCCACCGGCTGATCCAGGCCGGGTTTCGGCCAGAGATAGGGGATGAACCCCGCGCCCGCACGGCGGACCTGATCGACCACGTCGACGAACAGGTGCTTGCCGGTCGGATCGGTGAGGCCGCCGATGTCCTGGCCGATCAGCGCGTCCTTCGGATGCAGCAGCATCCGCGGGTGCATGTCCTGGATCCAGAAATACTCGCTTCCGGCATAGTGCAGGTCGCGGATCTCCGCGATGGCGGCCGACTGGGCGGCCGCGCGGCTCATCCGCCCCGCCCGCTCCTCGCCCTCGAAATGGACCAGCACGCCGTGCGCCACATCGACCAGATTGCGGGTCTGCAACGCCCGCGCCTCCCCGATCACCCGGGACAGGTCCCAGACCGCTAACCCGATCAGCGCCGCCATGCCGAGCAGGGCCATCGCGGTGATCATCTGGAGGCGGGTGCCGATGCGCAGGGTCATAGGAGTCCAGGCGTGAATCGTCGCAGCGCACGGCCGCCGGGACGCGGGTCGTCGCGGCGTGCCTGCGCAGGTCGGGATGCTTCGTGGAAGCTATACTGTGCCGATGGCGGTGGGGTTCGGTCGTAAAGTGCGGATCCTGCCGGCAAAGGTAATAAGAAGTTATGTCTATCGAGTCCTGGATTATAGTACTATTGGTCTGAGTAATGACGCTTTATTGATGTACGTTCAGGCGCGGCTCGGGATGCCGGGACCGCGGGCGCCCCGCGCATCCGCAGGGCGGCGCGGCGGGACCGCGCCGGGTTCAGGCCGCGCGCAGGGCTTCGATCTCGGCGATGACCGCGGCCGCCTGGTCCTGAAGCGTGCTGAGCACCGGGGCGACGTCGCCCCCCGCCCGGCAGGCGGCCTCGACCGCCCGGCACGCATCGGCCAGGGCCACGAAACCCACCATGCTGGCCGCCGACACCATCGCGTGCGCGTCCAGCATGAGCCGCTCGCGCCCGTGCTCCCGCGCGCTGTCCCCGAACCGCTGGGCGAGTTCCGTCGCGAGCATCGCCAGCAGGTCGCGCATGCGGTCGCGGCCGACCATCTCGGTCATCTCGCGCAGGACGGCGCGGTCGATCGCGGAGCCCGCGCGCGGCGGCTCGGCGGGCCGGCCGGCCCAGCGGTCGATCGCCGCGAGCAGCGCGTCCGTGCGGAAGGGCTTGCCCACGTGGTCGTCGAGCCCGGCTGCGCGCAGCTCGGCCACCTGCTGCGGCAGGACGTTGGCCGTCATCGCCACGATCGGCAGACGGCCGGGCGGCCCGTCCAGCGCGCGGATCCGCCGGGTCGCCGTGATGCCGTCCATGATGGGCATCTGCACGTCCATCAGGACGAGATCGTAGGCTCGGGCCTGGACGGCCGCCACGGCCGCGACCCCGTCGCCCACCACGTCCACCGCGTGTCCGGCCCGCTCCAGGATCGTCCGGGCGAGGTCCTGATTGAGCGGCACGTCCTCGGCCAGAAGGAGGCGCCTGCCCGTCGCGCGGGCGGTGGCGGCGGCCGGCGCGCCGACACGGGCTTCCGGGGCCGCCTCGGGCAGCGCGGCCTCGAACCAGAAGGTCGAGCCCCGCCCCGTCGCGCTCGCGACGCCGATCGTCCCGCCCATCAGCTCGACGAGGGATTTCGAGATCGCGAGGCCCAGCCCGGTCCCGCCATATTCGCGGCTGACGGAGCCATCGACCTGCGAGAAGCGCCGGAACAGGCGGTCGCACTTGTCCGCCGGGATGCCGATGCCGGTATCGCGGATCTCGAAGCGCAGCATCCGGGTGCCCGCCCGGCTGTCGGCGCCGGCCAGGATCGTCAGGCCGATCTGTCCCGCCGCGGTGAATTTCACGGCATTGTTGAGCAGGTTCAGGAGGATCTGGCGAAGGCGATCCTCATCACCCTCGATCCAGTCCGGCAGGCCCGGCCCGCGCGCGATGGTGAGCGCGAGCCCCTTGCGCTCGGCGGAGGGGCGCACGATCGAGACCGCGTTGTCGATGAGCCCTTCCAGGACGAAGGGCCGGGGCACGATCTCGATCTGGCCGGCCTCGACCTTCGAGAAGTCGAGGACGTCGTTGACCACGGTCAGGAGCGCCGCGCCCGCGGTGCGGATGCGGTCGGCATGTTTGCGCGCCGCCGGCCCGAGATCCGTCTCGTCGAGCAGCAGGTCGGCGTAGCCGATCACCCCGTTGAGCGGCGTGCGGATCTCGTGGCTCATGGCGGCCAGGAACTCGCTCTTGGCCGCGCTCGCCCGCTCGGCCTCCAGGCGCGCGGCATCAGCCGCGGCCTTGGCGGCGATGAGCGCCGCCTCGGCGGCCTTGCGGGCGGTCACGTCGATGTTGAGGCCCATCATCCGCCGCGCCCGCCCGTCCGGCCCGGGCGCGCCGCGCCCGACACCGTTGATCCAGCGCACGCCGCCATCCGGGGTCGGGACCCGGAACTCGATCGAGAAGGTCTCCCCCGCTTCCGCGGCGGCCGAGGCGGTCCGCAGGACGCGCTCCCCGTCCTGGCGGTCGATCAGGGTGAGCCAGGTCTGCGCGTCGAGCGCGTAATCCCGGTCCGTCTCGATCCCGTGCAGGCGCGCGCTCTCGGCCGACCAGTCGATCCGGCCGGTGTCGAGATCGAGGCGCCACGTGCCCGCCTTGGCGGCCTGCTGGGCCAGGAGCAGGAGGCTGCTCGCCTCCTCGACCTTGCGCCGCGCGGCCACGATCTCGTCGATGTCGAGGGCGGTGCCCAGCATGCCCACCATCGTCTCGCCCTGCCAGATCGGCAGGAGCACGAGCTTGTGCCAGCGATAGGCCCCGTCGTGCCGCTGCAGGCGGCCCTCCACCTCGTAGGCGGTGCGCCGCTCGCGCGCCGCGCGCCACAGGCGCTCCATCCGGTCCGCATCCTCGGGGTGGTTGCGGGCTATCCGGGCGGCCCGGGACGGACCGATGGGGCCGTAGTAATCCTCGAAGCGGCGGTTGACGTAGCTCGCCTCGCCGGTCTCGGTCGCGGCGATCCAGACGAGCTGCGGGAGCGCGTCCGCCAGCGCGCGGTAGCGCGCCTCGCTCAGGCGCAGCGCGTCCTCCGCGGCCTTCCGGGCGCTGATGTCGCGCAAGGTCGCGACGTAGCCATCCGCCTCGCCCGTCGCGGCGTCCTGGGTCAGGCTGAACGAGATCTCCAGCCACACCCAGGGGCCGTCCCGGTGCCGGTAGCGCTGGCAGGTCAGGGCGCGGGTCGAGCGCCCGCTGGTCAGGCCGTCGAGGACGTCGCGATACGCGGCCACGTCGTCGGGATGGACGAAATCGAGGGGCTGCGTCCCGACGAGGTCGTCCGGATCGTAGCCGAGGACGGTGCGCACGGCGGGCGAGACGTAGCGCCGGCAGGTGGTCAGGTCGGACCAGATGATGATGTCGGTGGCGTTCTCGGCCAGCAGCCGGTAGCGGCGCTCGCTCTCCTCGGTCGCCCGTTCGGCGATCCGGTTCTGCGTCACGTCGCTGAAGGTCAGGACCGCGCCGCCATCCGCGAGGGGCGAGCGCCGCACCTCCAGGGTGATCCCGCTGGGCAGGCGCCAGTCGAAGACGGGCGGCAAGGCCCGCAGGTCGCGGCCGATCATCCCGAGCCGCAGGTCGGCTTCCGCCGCGGCGAAGTCGCCCCGGGCGCGCTGATAGGCGTGGATGTCCGGAAAGGCGACCCCCGCGCGCAGCACGTCGCCCGGCAGGTCGAGCAGCGCCGCGGCGCTGCGGTTGAACACGCGGACCCGCTGGCCGGCGTCGAGCACCACGAGGCCCTGGTCCATGCTGTCCAGCGTCCCGCGCAGGAGCGTGTCGGTCTCGTGCGCGCGCCGCTCGGACCGGACGAGATCAGTCACGTCGAGCAGCATGCCGTGCAGGGCCACGAGGGCGCCGTCGGGCCCCCGTTCGGGCACGCCCTGGATGATCGTGTCGAGGCCGGTGCCGTCCGGACGCACGATCCGGGCCCGGGCCTGATAGGGCGTTGCCGGCCGGCACCCGGACAGGATCTCCTCGACCCGCGCGATCACAGCTGCGCGATCGTCCGGGTGATAGCAGGCGAAATGGTCCTCGAAGGCCAGGGTCTGGGCCTGCGGCGCGTCACCGAGGACCCGCGCCAGGCTCGCCGACCGGGCCACACGCCGGGTGCGCGCATCGAGTCGCCACTGGCCGAAGCCGGCGGCTCCGTCCCACGGCTCCGGCTCGCGCGCGGCCGAGGAGGGCGCGGGGCTCGGCGGCGCGGCCGGGGGAGGCCCGTCTGTGTGCATCGGCGTTCGCGGATCCGTTCGATCGGCGCGAACCGCGCCCTGGAGCACCGACGGTGCTGCTCCGGCCGCAGCCTGCTCAGCCGATGGTTGCAGATTCCTTGCCGGGCGCGTGCGGCCTTCGCGGCGCCATCCCGGAGACCGGCGGGTTCGGAGGGCGTCGGGCCGCGATCCCCGTCAGGCGGCGCCCGGCACCCGAACGGCTTCTCCTTCGGCCGTCCGCACTGAGACCGGCCGCCCTGAGGCGGAGCGCGCCGCGGCGGCCTGCGCGTTCATGTCGGGGAACCATCCGGGCCGCCCGCGGCTTCCCCGCCGTGGCCGTGGGAGGATCTCCTCCCGTCGCGGCCCAGAGGGAAACGCCCGCCTCCAGGGGCGGCGAGAGAGGATATATTCCGTGCGTACTTCGATCATCACCGCCGCCCTGCTCGCTGCCCTCGGCAGCGCCGTCGCGCTGCCCGCTTCGGCGGCGCCGATCGGGCCTGGTGCCGTCGCCGCGCCGTCCGACATGGTCTCGACCGTGCAGATGGACCGCATGGAGCGCCACATGATGCGGCGGCGCATGGAACACCGGATGATGCGCCACCGCATGGAGCGCCACATGATGCGTCACGAGATGCGCCGCGAGATGCGTCACCGCATGATGCGCCGGGAGATGATGCACCGCATGTGATGCGAGGGACGGGCCGGCCGGATCGGTCCGGTCGGCTCGGATGGGGCCCGGCGCGGTCGATCCCGCGGCCGGGCCTTTTGTCGCGCGCCGCCGGTGCCCGTGCCCGGCCGCCGCGCTGATCGAACCATGATCGGATCCTGATCGAACCATCCTGCCCGCGAGGCGTTTCAAGCCACCAATCAGGAGCCTCTCGGCGAAGCTTCGCTGCGCGCATGCGCAGATGGAGGCCACCCGATGAGCGGGGATTCGCGGGAAGCTCCAAGGAGGGCAGTACGATGAAGGCGTTTCTGGCAGCGGCCGCGGTGAGCCTCGGTGTCCTGGGCGTGATCGGCCCGGTCTCGGCGCAGCCGCGCCCCGACTACGACGATTACGGCTACCGCGATCGCGGATACCGGGACCGCGGCGATTACGAGGACCGGGGCCGTGGCTACCGGGATCGGGACGATTACCGCGGTCGCGCGGCCTACGGGTTCGACGAGCGCGAGTACCTGCGCTGCAACCCGGATGTCCGCCGCGCCGTGGCCAACGGCCAGATGGAATCCGGCGCCGCGCACTACCGGGTGTTCGGCCGTCGCGAGCACCGCCGGCTGAGCTGCTGAGCGGTCCGGGCGCGCCGGTCCCGCGCGGCGCGCCTGCGCCCGGTCGCGCAGCCGGTTGAGGATCAGCGCCGTCCAGCCAGTCTGGTGGGCGGCGCCGGGCCCGCGACCGGTGTCGCCGTCGCGGAACGCGTGGAACAGCAACGCCTCCCCGGCCCCGGGTGCCGGAGGGGCCGGCGGGCGCGGGCCGATGCCCTCTGGAATCCTTGACGAACGGGCGCGCCTGGTGGATGCGGTCGCGCCCGTTCCGGAGGGCGAGCGCCAGGCAGAGACTGCCGCGCGCCTCGCAGATCCCCGCCAGCCCGTCCGCGCCCGGCGACAGGCTCACGAGCGGGCCTCCTCGCGGGTCAGGGCGTGCCCGCATGGCCGTCGAGGCTGTCATCCGCCCGCACCGTCCCCATTGCCGCTCGCTCAGAGAGGGCCGCACAGCGACCACGCCCGGCCTCCCCGGCCCTGCTCGGCGATCCGGCGCCGCTCCGCCCAGTCCACCGCCTCGTCCTCGCGCGGTCCCACCAGCCGTCGGCCCGCCGCGCGGACGTCGTGGGCCTCGGGGCAGCCATGCAGAGGCTCCGTGGGGCGGTCATCGATCTCGCGGGCTGACCGAATCCGCCGGCTTGACGCATCATCGACGCCGATCCGTCCCGGATCCGCGGCTCGACCCGCGAGACCGGTCGAACGACAATAAAGACCAAATTTCGCGCCGACGACAGTGATTTGATCATTGATGTTTTCAATCGGAGATCGGGGTTCCGAGAACCTTGCGCCGTCGTTGACGGCCGTGGTTGTTCAAGAGAAGATGCGAAAGACCGGCGGATGCGCGATGAGTCGCCGGCTGTGCTGGATGAAGATCTGTGCGGCGCGTGCGTCGGGCGCTGTTTGTAGCGAGGGGTGATGAGAGGGATAAGGCTCGCGGCCGCCGCTGTGTTGCTGATGACCGGTGCCGCTCAGGCCCAGGAGAAGGGGCCCGTGAAGATCGGGATCGCGGTCGGGATAACCGGGCCCTACGCAGCCTTCGGCGCCCAGATCCGGACCGGCGCGAGCCAGGCGATCGCCGACATCAACAAGGCCGGCGGGATCGGAGGCCGGACCTTCGAGACCGTCATCGGCGACGACGCGTCCGATCCGAAGCAGGGCGTCTCGGTGGCCAACAAGCTCGCCGGCGACGGCGTGAAGATGGTGGTCGGCGCCTTCAACTCGGGCGTGTCGATCCCGGCGTCCGACGTCTATCTCGACGCCGGCATCATCCAGGTCACCCCCGCCTCCACGAACGTGAAGTTCACCGAGCGCGGCATGTGGAACACGTTCCGCACCTGCGGTCGCGACGACCAGCAGGGTGCGGTGGCGGGCGCCTATCTCGCCGACCATTTCAAGGCCAGGCGGATCGCGCTCGTCCACGACAAGTCTCCCTACGGCAGGGGCCTGGCCGACGAGACCCTGAAGGTCTTCAAGGCCAGGGGCGGCAAGGAGGTGATGTTCGAGGGCATCAACCCGGGCGAGAAGGACTACTCGGCCCTCGTCTCCAAGCTGAAATCCGCCCAGGTCGATGTGCTGTATTACGGCGGCTACCATACGGAAGCCGGCCTGATCCTGCGCCAGATGCGCGACCAGGGCCTCTCGGCAATCCTGGTGGGCGGCGACGGGCTCGCCCCCAAGGAGTTCGTGCAGATCGCCGGTCCGGCTGCCGAAGGCACGCTGATGACCTTCGGGCCGGATGCGCGCAGGAGCCCGAGCGCGAAGGCCGTGGTGGCGGCGTTCAACGCCCGGGCCATCGATCCCGACGCCTACACGCTCTACGGCTACGCGGCCGTGCAGGTGCTCGCGAAGGCGATGGCCGAGACCGGTTCCAGCGATGGCAAGGCGCTCGCGGATTGGCTGCACCAGGGCAAGCCGGTGGAGACCGTGATCGGTCCGATCGCCTACGACAGGAAGGGTGACATCACCCGGCCCGACTACGTCATGTACGGGTGGCGGAAGGGTGCCGACGGCAAGATCGACTACGCCGACAACGCGCTGACCCGGTGATCGCGGCGGAGCCTGCCTGAACGCGAGCGGCCACCGGGACGCGGCCGCCGCCGAGGCTTTATGCTCTCTTCTCCGCGTCGCGGCGCGCGAGGGAGGATCCATGTTCGACTTCAGCCAGCTCCGGTGTTTCGCCGCCGTTGCGGAGGAGCTGCATTTCGGGCGTGCCGCCGCCCGGCTCAACATGACGCAGCCGCCCCTGTCGCGGCAGATCCAGGTGCTGGAGCGCATCCTCGACGTCCAGCTCCTGGAACGCACCAGCCGCTCCGTCCGGCTGACCGCGGCCGGGCGCAGCTTCCTTCCCGAGGCGCAGCGCATCCTGCGGCTCGCCGAGACCGCGGCCCATGTCACCCGGCAGGTCGCGGCGGGGCGCGCGGGCGTGCTGAAGCTCGGCTTCACCGCCGCCTCGGCCTACGATTTCCTGCCCCGTCTGGTCACCGCGCTCCGGCACGCCCTGCCGGACGTGACGCTCTCGCTGCGCGAGATGGTGAGCAAGGATCAGCTCGAGGAGCTGCTCGCCGGCCGGATCGACGCCGCGCTCGTGCGGCCGCCCGTGACGCATCCCGATCTGATCGCCGTCCGGGCGCTGGCCGAGCCGCTCCTCGTGGCGCTGCCGGCCGGGAACTCCCTGGCGCTGCGCGACCGGCTCACCCTCGGCGATCTCGGCCGCGAACCCCTCATCGCCTACGCGCCGAACGAGGCGCGCTACTTCCACGACCTCGTCCTCGGCCTGCTCACCGAGGCCGCGATCCAGCCTCGGATCGTGCAGCAGCTGACCCAGATCCACTCGATCCTGGCGCTGGTTCGCGCGGCCCTCGGGATCGCCCTCGTTCCGGCGGCGGCCGAACGCCTGCGCTTCGAGGGCGTGGTGTTCCGGCCGCTCGCGCTGCCCGCGCCGCGGCCGGTCGAACTGCTGCTGGCCTGGCGGCGCGACGCGGACGATCCGGTGATCGCCCAGCTGGTCCCGATCCTGTCGGACATGCCGCCGCCCTGAACTCCGGGTCGACCGATGCACGGACGGCATCAATCGATCCAGACTTTGGCTTTGACCTGGCGGCGGAAGGCTGCGCGTGATGCCGGCGGACGGCGCGCAGACGCCGCGACGCGTCGGCGCTCAGGAGGAATCGCGATGGACAGCCTCACCAACCGCTTCAAGGCGGCCCTCGCCGAGGGGCGCCAGCAGATCGGCCTGTGGTGCAGCCTCGCGAGCCCCATCTCCACCGAGGTGGTCGCGGGGGCGGGCTTCGACTGGCTGCTCCTCGACATGGAGCACTCGGCCAACGACCTGCGGGACATCTACGCCCAGCTCCAGGCCATGATGGAGGGCACCACCCACCCGATGGTGCGGGTGCCGAGCGACGATCCGATCACCATCAAGCGCATCCTCGATGCCGGCGCGCAGTCGCTGATGATCCCGAACATCGACGATGCCGAGCAGGCCCGGCGGGTGGTCGCGGCGACGCGCTACGCCCCCCGCGGCATCCGCGGCTTCTCGCAGGCGCCCCGCGCCGCCCGGTTCGGCCGCATCCCGGATTACCACACCCGCTGCGAGGCCGAGATCTTCGTGGCGGTGCAGGTCGAATCGCGCCGCGCCCTCGACAATCTGGACGCGATCGCCGCCGTCGAGGGCGTGGACGGCGTCTTCGTCGGGCCCGGCGATCTGTCCACGAGCCTCGGCTATGTCGGCCAGCAGGGTCACCCGGAGGTGGTCCGCACCATCGAGGAGGCGGTCGCCCGGATCGGGAAAGCCGGCAAGCATGCCGGCATCCTGACGCCCAGCGAGGATCTGGCCCGCCGCTACATCGCCGCCGGCACCCGTTTCACGGCGGTCGGCTCCGATACGGGCCTGCTCGCGCGGAACGCCGAGGCCCTCGCCGGCCGCTTCCGCACCTGAGGACCGCATTCCGGGATCGCCACCCATGAACATCGGATTCATCGGCCTCGGCATCATGGGCGCGCCCATGGCGGGTCACCTGATCGCGGCCGGCCACAGCCTGTTCCTCAAGAGCCGGCGCAGCGTGCCCGAGGCCCTGCTGGCGGCGGGCGGCACCGCCTGCGCCACCGCGGCCGCGGTGGCGCAGCGCGCCGACGTGATCATCCTGATGCTGCCCGATACCCCGGACGTCGAGCAGGTCCTGTTCGGGGCCGCGGGCGTCGCCGAGGGCCTGTCGCCGGGCAAGGTCGTGATCGACATGAGCTCGATCGCGCCGCTCGCCACCAAGGATTTCGCCGCCCGGATCGCCGCGCGGGGCTGCGCCTATCTCGACGCCCCGGTCTCGGGCGGCGAGGTCGGGGCCAAGAACGCCGCGCTCTCGATCATGGTCGGGGGCGATCAGGAGGATTTCGACCGCGCCCGGCCGCTCTTCGCGGCGATGGGCAAGACCGTGACCCATGTCGGCCCGGTCGGCTCCGGCCAGGTCGCGAAGGTCGCCAACCAGATCATCGTCGCCCTGACCATCGAGGCGGTGGCCGAGGGGCTGCTCTTCGCCTCGAAGGCCGGCGCGGACCCCGCCAAGGTGCGGCAGGCGATCACCGGCGGCCTCGCCACGTCGCGGATCCTCGAGCTCCACGGCGAGCGGATGATCGAGCGGAGTTTCGATCCGGGCTTCCGCATCGGCCTGCACCAGAAGGACCTCAACCTCGCCCTGGACAATGCAAGGACGCTCGGCCTCAGCCTGCCCGCCACGGCGCTGGCCCAGCAGCTGTTCTCGGCCTGCGTGGCGCAGGGCGGCGCGGCCTGGGACCATTCGGCGATGGTGAAGGCGCTTGAGACCCTGGCGAACCACGCGGTCGGCGACGCCGCCTGATCCCGACAGAAGCCCGAACGGGAGCGTCACGAAGGAGCATCCGATGCAGGCCGAGATCGAAGCCCCGACCCGCCCGCGCCCGGCCGGCGACGTGCCGCGCACGATCCGCCTGAGCGAGCAGGACAACGTCGCGATCGTCGTCAACGCCTTCGGGCTGCCCGCCGGAACGGTGTTTCCGGACGGCCTGGAACTCGTCGAGTTCGTGCCGCAGGGCCACAAGGTGGCGCTCGTCGACATCCCGGAGGGCGGCGAGGTCCGCCGCTACGGCGAGGTGGTGGGCATCGCCACGCAGGCCATCCCGCGGGGCGCCTGGGTGGAGGAATCCCGCGTCGCGACGCCGGTCGCCCCGTCCCTCGACGCCCTGGACCTCGCCACCCGCGTGCCCGCGCCCCTTCCCCCGCTCGAGGGCTACACCTTCGAGGGCTACCGCAACCCGGACGGGTCGGTGGGCACCAAGAACATCCTGGCGATCTCGATCAGCGTGCAATGCGTCGCCGGCACCCTCGACGTGGCGATCCGGCGGATCAAGCAGGAGCTGCTGCCGCGCTATCCCAACGTCGACGACGTGGTCGGCCTGACCCACGCCTATGGCTGCGGCGTCGCCATCAACGCCCCCGAGGCGGTGGTGCCGATCCGGACGCTCCAGAGCCTCGCGCAGAACCCGAATTTCGGCGGCGAGGTCATGGTGGTCGGCCTCGGCTGCGAGAAGCTCGTGTCGGAGCGCCTGCTGCCGGATGCGGGCGCAGCCGGCGACGGGGTGGTCCGCCTTCAGGACGAGCGCCACCGGGGCTTCTCCGCCATGATCGACAGCATCCTGGCGATGGCGGAGGTGCGCCTGGAGGTGCTGAACCGCCGCCGCCGCGAGACCTGCCCGGCCTCGGATCTGGTGGTCGGCCTGCAATGCGGCGGCAGCGACGCCTTCTCGGGGGTGACCGCCAACCCGGCGCTCGGCTTCGCGGCCGACCTGCTGGTCCGGTGCGGCGCCACCGTAATGTTCTCCGAGGTGACGGAGGTGCGCGACGCGATCCACCTGCTGACGCCGCGGGCGAAGAGCCCGGAGGTGGCCCAGGCGCTGATCCGCGAGATGGCGTGGTACGACGCCTATCTCGCCAAGGGCGAGGCCGACCGCCGCGCCAACCCGTCGCCGGGCAACAAGAAGGGCGGCCTCAACAACATCGTCGAGAAGGCCCTGGGCTCGGTGGCGAAGTCCGGCACCAGCGCGATCGCCGGCGTCCTGGCACCGGGCGAGCGGGTCCGGGAGAAAGGGCTGATCTTCGCCGCCACCCCGGCGAGCGACTTCGTCTGCGGCACGCTCCAGCTCGCCTCCGGGATCACCCTGCAGGTCTTCTCCACCGGCCGCGGCACGCCCTACGGTCTCGCCCAGGCGCCGGTGATCAAGGTCGCCACCCGGACCGAGCTCTCCGAGCGCTGGTCCGACCTGATCGACCTCGATGCCGGCCGGATCGCCACCGGCGAGGCCACGATCGAGGCGGTGGGCTGGGAGCTGTTCCACCTGATCCTCGACGTGGCGAGCGGGCGCAAGCGCCCCTGGTCCGACCAGTGGGGGCTGTTCAACGACCTGACCCTGTTCAATCCCGCGCCGATCACCTGAGGCCGGGCGCCCGCCGCGCGGGCCTGCATCCCGCGGCATCGTCAGCTTGGCCGGACTCTGCTAGGCAGCCGGCGATTGCCATGCCGCTGCCGATTCCCTCTCTCCGGGCCGTCCTCTTCCGCCTGCACTGGGCTCTGGGTCTGACCGCCGGGCTCGTCCTCGCACTGATGGGCCTCACAGGGGCGCTCATGAGCTACGAGGAGGCCATAACGGCCTTCGCCAATCGCGACCGGCTGGCGGTGCATGCGCCCGAGCGTCCGGCGCTTCCCCCCGCAGCCCTGGCCGCCCGCATCGACGCGCAGGCGGGCGGCCGCATCGCCAACATGCTGACCCTGTCGGACGATCCGCGCGCGAGCGTCCATGTCCGCTTCGCCCGCGATCCCGAGACCCGCGCGCGGCCGCCCTCGGTCTATGCCGACCCCTACGACGGCACGGTGCTCGGCCCGGTGCGGCTGGAGGCGGCGTTCGCGACGATCCGGGACTTGCACCGCTGGCTGCTGCTCCCCGGCGGGTCCAAGGGCTGGGGCCGAACGATCACGGGCGCCTGCACCCTGGCGCTGCTGGCCTTCCTGGCGACCGGCCTCTACCTGCGCTGGCCCCAGGTCCATCGCTGGCGAATCTGGCTGAGGCCGGCTTTGTCGCGTCCCGGCCGCCCGCGCTGGTGGTCGCTGCACGCTGTCGCCGGGACGTGGCTCCTGCCCGTCTATCTGGTCATCGCGCTCAGCGGCCTGACCTGGTCCTACCCGTCGTTCAAGGACGCCGCCGCGTGGCTGCTGGCGGGCCGCCCGGATGCAGCGAAGCCCGCGCGCCCTGCCGGGCGCAAGGCGGCCGCCGGCGTGGCCGCCGACATGGCCGCCGACGGAGCGGCGGTCGATCGCGCCTGGGCCGATTTCCGCGCGCGGACCGGCGGCGAAGCCGGGACGGCGGTCCTGACGCTGCCGGGCGCCGACGCGAAGGCGATCCGGATCCGCTGGCTGCCGAAGGGCGTCGATGCGCCGAGCGCCCGCAACGAGGCTCGCTACGATCCCGCCACGGGCGCGCTGCTGGCCTCCGAACGCGCCGCCGACGCACCGCTGGGCCGGCGCCTCCTGGAGAACATTCTGGAGGTCCATCGCGGCCGCTTCTTCGGCGACCTCTTCGCCCTGCTGTTCTGCTTGGCCGCGCTGGCCATGCCGGGGTTCGCGGCGACCGGCCTGACCCTCTACGTCCTGCGCAGCCGCGCCGCCGCCCGCCGCAGGGCCGCCGGGCCGAGCACGCTGCCGGCGGCCTTGCGCGAGGCGCGGTCCTGACCGGTCGTCTCTGCGCGCCGCATCCGGGCACACGGTCCTCGTCCCTGCGGGCACCCTGGGCTGCAGGGCGCCGCACAGGCGGAGCAGGCCGAACGCCGGCTCAGAGCCGGGCGGTGATCGTCGCCAGAACCGTGAACGGCGCGCCGGGCGTGTTGTTGGTCGCGTTAGTCGGCGCCTCGATGTAGCGCGCGTTCGTCAGGTTGCGCATGTTGACCGACAGGCGCCAATGCGCGTCGACATCGTAGTACACGAGCGCGTCCAGCCGGTTATAGGCGCCCACGGTGAAGCTGTTGTTGAGGTCGCCGTAGCGCTGGCCGACGTGGGTGACGCCGAAGCCCAGCCCGAGCCCGCGAAGAGGACCCTGCTGGACATCGTAGGTCGTCCAGAGGCTGCCGCTGAACACGGGCACGCCGGTGAGCCGGTTGCCGACCGCGAAGGTCGTGTCCCTGGTGATCCGCGCGTCGATCAGGCCGACGCTGCCGATGATCTTCCAGCCGGGCAGGATCTCGCCGGCCAGATCGGCCTCGACCCCCTGCGATTGCTGCTGGCCGGTGATGACCGAGAAGGTGGGATTCTTCGGGTCGGCAGCCGCAACGTTGTCCCGGGTGATCCGGAAGGCGGCCGCGCTCAGGGTCAGGCCGGGATTGAGATCGACCCGGGTGCCGACCTCGACCTGCTCGCCCGTGCTGGGGGGCGGGCTGGTCACGTTGAGCACGCTGGCGGTCTGCGGCAGGAACGAGGTGGCGTAGCTCGCGTAGAAGGTCAGCGGCTCGAAGGACCTGTAGATCAGCCCAACCCGCGGCGAGGCACCGAACAGGTTCTGCTCGGGCGGCTGGGACTTCGACGCCGGCACGCGGTTGAAGTAATACTGGCTGCCGAGGTCGAGCCGGGCGCCGAGGACGAGCTGCAATCCGGGCGCGAGCACGATCTGGTCCTGCGCGTAGAACCCGTACACTTCCAGCTTCTGCTTCAGGTCGGCCTGGAACCGGAACGGCTGAAGGCGCGCACCGAAGACCGGGGTCAGGAAGCTGACCGGGGCGAGGCTGCCCTGCAGGGACAGGGGATGCCGGAAGCCGTTGGAATACTCGATTCCCAGGAGCGCGGTATGCGCGAGGCCGAGGGTCTCGAAAGTCATCACCGCCTCGGACTGCGTGTCGAGGGCGGCGAACCGCGAATTGACGGTGGCCTCGCGCCGGGTCAGCAGGGTGCCGGCATCGTTGACGTCCTCGGCGCGAGCCGCGAACACGTTGAAGGTGCCCCATTGACCGCTCACGATCTGCCGGAGCGTCAGGTTCTCGTTGACGTCGTGCTCGGCCCGCAGCGTGATCGTGTTGAACGCGCCGGAATAGCGCGAGAACGGCTCGCCGTAGAACCGGCCGATGTTATCGAGGGGCACGCGGCCCCGGAAGGCCGCCAGCCCCTCGTCGTACTGGGTGTGCTGGCTGGTGAATTCCGAGTTGACGTAGACGCGGGTGTCCGCACTCGGCGTCCAGCTGAAGGCGGGTGCCACGAAGACGCGCCGGTTGGTGTCGCCGCCGAAGGTGCGGAACGTCGGATCTTCCTGCGCGGCGAAGCTGAGACGGGCGGCGAGCCCCTCGACGGCGGGCAGCGCGCTCGACGCCGAGCCCTGGAAGCGGCGGAAGCCGAAGCTGCCGCCCTGCAGGCTCGCGTCGGCGGTGGGGTCCAGCGTCGGGCGGCGGGTGACGATGTTGACGACGCCGCCGGGGTCTCCCCGGCCGAACAGCATCGAGGCCGGGCCCTTGATCACCTCGACGCGCTCGGCATCCACGAGGTCGCGCGTGACCGGGTAGAAGTTGATCGCCGGATCGACAAGCACGCCGTCGACCGCGAAGACCTGCGTGGAGAAGCCGCGGATGAGGTAATTCTGAGATCGCCCCTGGACGGTGCTGCCAAGAACAACGTTGCTGACATTGGTCACGGCATCGGTCAGGCGCAGGTCCTGCTGATCGGTGAGCACCGTGCGGGGAACCACGGTGATCGATTGCGGCGAGTCGCGGACCGGCGTGTCGGTCCGGGTCGCGGTGGCCGAGCGCGTCGCCCGGTAGCCGGTCACCGGACCGTCCGCCCGCTCGCTGGCCGGCCCCGTGCCGGTGACGCTCAGTTCGGAGAGGATGACCTCGTCGGCCGCTGGAGCGGATTGCGCACGCGCGGCTGACGGCGACAGGACGAAGAGGGTCGCCGCAAGGCCCGCACCGTATAAATTCAAGTGTTGATGCGAAGAGTTCGTGCGCTCGAAGATGTCGATCCGGCCGAAAGTCATGGTTTAAAATCGTTCTCAAGAGCGACGCGTCAGGGTGATGCGGTCTCTCTAGAGTGCAATTTCTGCCGCTTCTCAATGGTAGACTTGGAATGGATGGTTCGGGCGTCCGCCCTGTTCGCGGATGTGGCCCAGAAGGCACGCATTCCGAGGCTCTGCTTTGAAGTCGTTCAAAGCTGCCAACTTTGGCGTGTGCTTGGCCGCAATGCATCAACCGGCCTGCCGGCGGCAGGCGGTAAGATCCGGCCGAATCGCGTCGCCGCCCCGTGCGAGAGACTGCGCGGCGATGCCGGGCACGGCCGGCCGGCCCGCGTGAGGGGGGATCGCGGACCGGCCGGCGTACCGCGTGCCGAAGCCGGCACGCGATCGGGGATGACGGACCAGAAGCTCGGGCGCCCGTGCGGCGCGCCGGGGGACTGCGTCAGGGGCGAGGTCAGGCGGCCGGACGATCCGGGACGGCGGGGGGCGGCAGGCGGCCGTCGAGCCCGGCATCGAGGACCGCGTGGAGCTGGGCGACCGCTGCGGCGACGTCGTAATCCGGCAGCGCGGCGCGGCCGACGACGATCCCCCGCATCAGCGGCGCCAGCAGCGCGTAGAGGGCCACCGGATCGCAATCCGGGGCAGTGGCGAGCGCCGACAGCGTCGCCACGAACCAGTCCCGGGTCTCGGCCTCCATCCGCTCCGTCATAGCGGCGATGGCGGGATTGCGCGTCGATTCCGACCAGATCTCCACGCGCAGGATCGCGGCCTCGCGGGTGATCGACACGAAGTAGCGCGCGATGATGCCCAGCAGCGCCCCGCGGCGGTTGCCGCTGCCCTCCATCTCGGCCACGAGATGGGTCCCGCGCTCGCGCTCGCGCTCCACCAGCCCGAGGACCAAGGCCTCCTTGGACTCGAAGTAGCGGTAGAAGTTTCCGGGACTCATCGCGGCCTCGCGGGCGAGGTCCTGCATGGTCGTGCGATGGAAGCCGTTGCGCGCGAAGCAGGCCTCGGCGGCGTCGAGGATGTGCTCGCGCCGGGCGGCGGGACCGTCGCGCGCGGCCGCGGCATGGTCGGTCGGGGCGGTCACCGCCCGGACTGTGCCGCGAAGGCGATCGGGACGATCCGGCTCTGATCCTTCAGGCCATCGGTGACCGCGCAGGATTGCGGTCCCTGGTGCAGGTCCGCGCAGAGCCGGGCCTGCCAGCCCTCCGGGCCGGCCCCGGTCCAGCCGATCAGCGCCAGCCAAGCCAGCGCCAGCACGGCTCCGAAGGTCAGGTTGGCGGGGGTGCAGACCGCCCGGGCATGGGCGAGGAGACCCGGACCGCGGACGCCGAAGCGCTCCGCATCGAGATCGGACCAGCGGCCTTCGAACGTGAGAGCCATCGCGCGCTCCTGCTTGCCCGACGGTTGTAATGAACGTTCATTCTCGTGTCAATGAACGTTCATTCTCATCGTGGGGTGCGGCGTGGACACGGCAGTGGATAACGGGCAGCCGGTGCCGAGCGCGCTTTGAATGAGACGGATGGGAGCATCCGGCCGGCCAGGGTGGCACCGGGAGGTGGCCCGCCTGCGCAGGGCCGGGCGTCGCCGGCCCGCGCCGCGCGTCGCAGAGCCGGCGAGAGGGTTTCTGCCGGGCCTGCCAGCCCACCCCCCATCGTGCGGCGCGGCCGCCTCGAAGGCGGCCTCAGAGGGAACAGCACCTCCGGATGAACGGGCGGCGGGCAGGTCCGGGTGCGGGAATGTCGGAGGACGCGGTCCGTACCGGCCGGTTCCCGGCACCGCACCGTCGCGGACGTGCGGTCCCGCGGATCCCGGGGCTGCCCCGGATCCGCGGGACCGCGATCTCAGCCCTGAACCGCGGGCTTGAGCGGCCCGGTCCGGTCGTGGAAATCCGGGCCGTTGACGGTCCGGGCCACGTGGCCGGCCCGGATCAGGTAGTCGCCGAAATGCTCGCCGGGTTCGCGGCCCTTCGCGTAGTCGGCAAACAGCGGGTCGAGGGTGTCGCGGATCTCGGAGGCCGCCACGTCCTCCTTGTAGAGCTTGCTCAGGCGCGAGCCGTCGAAGGCGGCCCCCAGATAGAGGTGGTAGCGCTCAGGGCCGCGGCCCACGAGACCGATCTCGGCGATGAACGGCCGGGCGCAGCCGTTCGGGCAGCCGGTGGAGCGGATCGTGATCTCCTCCTCGGCGAGACCGTGCGCCGCGAGGCTCTCCTCCAGCTCGGTCATCAGGTCCGGCAGGTAGCGCTCGCTCTCGGCCAGGGCGAGGCCGCAGGTCGGCAGGGCCACGCAGGCGAGCGAGTTGCGCCGGAGCGCGCTCGCGCCCCGGGTCAGGCCGTACTCGTCCACGAGCGCGTCGATCTCGGCGCGCTTCTCCGCCGGGACGTTGGCGATGATGACGTTCTGGTTGCCGGTGAGGCGGAAATCGCCCTGGTGGACCTCGGCGATGCGGCGCAGGCCCGAGAGGAAGTGCGGGCCGCCCTCGATGTCCTTGATCCGGCCGGAGGGCACGTAGAGGGTGAGGTGGAAACGCCCGTCCTCGCCCTCGACCCAGCCGTAGCGGTCGCCGTTGCTGGTGAAGGCGAAGGGCTTCGCGTCGGGCAGCTTCTTGCCGACGCGCTTCTCCACCTCGGCCCGGAACGCGTCCAGCCCGTAGCGCTCGATCGTGTACTTGAGCCGGGCGTTCTTGCGGTTCTTGCGGTTGCCCCAGTCGCGCTGGACCGTCATCACGGCCTCGGCCACCTTCAGGGCGTCCTCGGGCTCGACGAAGCACATCACGTCCGCGGTGCGCGGGTACGTGTCGGTCTCGCCATGGGTCATGCCCATGCCGCCGCCCACCGTGACGTTCCAGCCGGTCACGTGGTTCTTCTTGTCGAGGATCGCGATGAAGCCGAGATCGTGCGCGAAGATGTCGACCTCGTTGGAGGGCGGCACCGCCACGACGGTCTTGAACTTCCGCGGCAGGTAGGTGCGGCCGTAGACCGGCTCGACCTCGGCCGCCTCCTCGCCGCCGACCACGCGCTCGCCGTCGAGCCAGATCTCCCGCCAGGCGCTGGTCTTCGGCAGCAGCGTGTCGGAGATGTCCTTGGCGAGCTGGTAGGCGGCCTTGTGGGCGCCGACCTGCGCGGGGTTCGTCGCCGCCATGACGTTGCGGTTGACGTCGCCGCAGGCCGCGATCGTGTCGAGGAGCGCGCCGTCGATGGCCGCCATCGTGCGCTTCAGGTTCGACTTGATCACGCCGTGATACTGGAAGGTCTGGCGCGTGGTGGCGCGCAGCGCCCCGCCCGCATAGGTCCGGGCGATGTCGTCGAGGATCAGCCACTGCTTCGGGGTGATCACGCCGCCGGCGATGCGCAGGCGGATCATGAAGCTGTAGGCCTTGTCGAGCTTCTTCTTGGTCCGCTCGGGACGCAGGTCGCGGTCGTCCTGCAGGTACATCCCGTGGAACTTCACGAGCTGCCCGTCATCCTCCGAGATCGCCCCGGTGGCGTGCTTCAGGAGTCCGTCCGCCAGGGTGCCGCGGAGATAGCCGCTGGCGATCTTGATGTGCTCGTTCGCCGCGAGCTGGGCGGCGCGGGCGGCCTCGGCGTCGGTGATCGGGCGCGCGGTGGGCGGGGTCTCGTAGACGCGCTTGGCCGGGGTGGCGGCCGGGGTCTCGGCGGCGTCGCGGGGATTGTGGTCGTCCATGGGGTGAATCCGTCTGTCTGAACGCGTCTCCCAGCCCTCGCGTCAGGGCTGGGTGCCGAGCGGAACGCGTGCCGAATCACGGAATGGGCGGGATCCGCGACGGTCCCCCTCTCCCGTGCGGGAGAGGGTCGGGGTGAGGGATGCGCCCTCTCCGGAAAGACCTGGATCCCTCACCCTGTCCCTCTCCCGCCCGGGAGAGGGGGCCCGCGCCCCGTCCTGCTCCGCTGCAATCTTGATCCTGCGGCCTCGGAAGGCCGATCCGTCAGTAAACGTCCTGCTGGTAGCGGTGGCTGCGCTCCAGCGCCGCCACCTGCGCCTCGGCATCGGCCGGGCTCAGGCCCTTGACGGTCTGGTACGCCCCCACCACCGCGGCGCGCACGTCCTTGGCCATGGCCTTGGCGTCGCCGCAGACGTAGAGATGCGCGCCCCCGTCCAGCCAGGAGACCAGCTCCTCGGCATTCTGGGTGATCCGGTCCTGCACGTAGATCTTCTCCGGCTGGTCCCGCGAGAAGGCCACGTCGATCTTCGTGAGCGATTGGTCCTCCAGGGCGTCCTGCCACTCGAGCTGGTACAGGAAGTCGTGGGTGAAGTGCCGGTCGCCGAAGAACAGCCACGACCGCCCAGGGGCCTCGACGGCCCGGCGCTCCTGCACGAAGGCGCGGAACGGCGCGACGCCGGTGCCGGGCCCGACCATGATGATGTCGGTGGCCGGGTCCTGCGGCAGGCGGAAATGGCGGTTCGGCTTCAGCCGCACCCGCAGCTTCGCCCCGTCGCGGATCCGGTCGGCCACGTGGACGGAGGCCACCCCTGAACGGGCGCGGCCATGGGTCTCGTAGCGCACCGCCGCGATGGCGAGGTGGACCTCGTCGCCCACCTCCTTGCGCGAGGAGGCGATCGAGTAGGCCCGCGGCGGCAGCGGCCGGGTGATCGTGTTGACGTGCTCGGCCGTGAGCTTGGCCGGGTAGGTCTCCAGCAGGTCGATCAGGTGCCGCCCCTCGATCCAGGCCTTGGCCTCGCCGCTGTCGATGACCTTGCGCGCCTCCGCGTGGCCGGTGGCCTTGACGAAGCGCTCGATGGTGGCGGCCGACAGCGTGGTGATGTCCCGCTCGGCCAGCAAAGCCGTGCGCAGGGCCTCGTCGCCCGAGAGCCCCGCGGCGTTGAGGATCTCGTCCACGAGCTGCGGGTCGTTCTCGGGGAAGATCTCCAGCGAATCGCCCGGCTCGTAGGCCGGGGCCCCGTCCTCGAAGGCCAGGGCGAGGTGGATCGTCTCCTTGTCGGAGCGCGAGGAGTTGAGGTTCACGTGCTCGACGACCTCGACCACCACCGGCTCGCGGCTCGGCTCGGCCTCCTCGTCCTCGCCGGCACCGGCGCGGGCGAAATCCACCGCCACGACGTTGTCGGGCTGCTCTGCCGGGGCGAGCGCCTTGAGCGCGCCCTTGATCCAGTCGGCGGCCGGCTTCTCGAAGTCGAGGTCGAGGTCGGCGCGCTCGGCGGCGCGCGTCCCCCCCAGCGCCTCGAGGCGCGCGTCGAGCGCCTTCCCGATGGCGCAGAACTCCGCGTAGGAGGTGTCGCCGAGCGCCAGGACCGCGAACTCGACGCCGTCGAGGCGCGGGGCGCCCTCCCCCATCAGCTCGCCATAGGCCCGCACGGCCCGGGCCGGCGGCTCGCCCTCGCCCCAGGTCGCCGCGATGGCGATGAGCTTGCCGGCCTTGGGCAGGGTCGACACGTCGAGGTCGGCGAAGTCGACGACCTTCGGCTTGAAGCCCTGCTTGCGCGCCAGCTTGGCGACGTTGCCGGCGAGCGCCTCGGAATTCCCGGACTCGCTGGCATAGATCACCGTCAGCGGCGCGGCGGCCTTGGGCGGGGCGGCCGGCACGGCGACCGGCTGGCCGCCCGCGGCGTCGAGCCCGGCCAGAAAGCCCGCCAGCCACGCGCGCTGCGTGGGGCTGGCGGTGCCGAGGATTGCGTCGAGGCTGGCGCGCTCGCCATCCCCGAACGGAGCGGTGCGCGGAAGGAGATTCTGGCGTGACATCAGGAGACCATGTCGTGGCCTGCGCGGCCGGTGTCAATCGAGAAACGTTCTTTTTGCAGAACGGGCGGAGATTAGGACATCACATTCGTTGCGCTGCGAAAGAAGAGAAGATCATTCTCCGACCACGGCGAGGACCGGCCCGGTGCCCGGCAGATGCCGCCCGTTCTTGGGCGGCGCCGGCAGTGGCAGGGCGGTGGTGGATTTCACCTTCTCCATGGCGAAGCGCGAGGTGACGTTCTTGAGGGGCAGCACCGCGATCAGGTGCTTGTAGAAGCTGTCATAGGCCTGCATGTCGGCGACGACGACGCGCAGCATGTAGTCGACGTCGCCGGCCATCCGGTAGAATTCCAGGACCTCCGGCATGGCCGAGACGGTCGCGGCGAAGCGCTGCAGCCAGTCCTGGGAGTGGTCGGCCGTCTCGATGGAGACGAACACGGTCAGCCCGAGCCCGAGCTTGACCGGATCGAGCACCGCCACCCGGCGGTCGATGACGCCGTCGGCCTCCAGCTTCTGGATCCGCTTCCAGCACGGCGTCTGCGACAGGCCGACCCGCTCGCCGATCGCCGCGATCGAGAGCGTCGCGTCCGTCTGCAGCAGGGCGAGAATCTTCAGATCGATCGCGTCCAACGCTGTCTCCGTGGCTTCTTCCGCGCGGGCCGGCGCGGAGGCGATATAGGCGCTACACGATCACATTAAGAAGAATTTTTTACCCGGCGTGCCGTTCGCCCCTGACGACCGCTGTGCGCAACCGCACGCCGAACCCCGTGCTCACCCCCGGCAAGCGCGCCGGGGCGCCTTGACTTCGTTCGGTATAGCGAACATTTCGGCCGCTCGACAACAGGGTGCGGGCTCGCCCGTGCCATTCCCACCACGCAACCCGGAACATGTCGCGATGACCCGTCCGGACCGACAGATGGCCGAATCCCTCGCGGAACGGCTGTCCGGGCTCGATCTTCCAGGCCGCCTCCACCTGATCGCCGACGCGATCCCGGGGCGTCTGGTCTTCACCACCAGCCTCGGCGTCGAAGACCAGGCGCTCACCCACGCGCTGGCCATGGCCGGCCTCGCGAAGGGGCGCGTCGAGATCGTCACCCTCGATACCGGCCGCCTGTTCGCTGAGACCTACGACACCTGGGCCGAGACCGAGGCGGCCTACGGCATCCGGATCACCGCCTACGCGCCGGAACGCGCCGCCGCGGAGGATTTCGTGCGTCACGCGGGCATCAACGGCTTCCGTCGCTCGGTGGCCGCCCGGCAGGCCTGCTGCGGCTTCCGCAAGGTCGAGCCGCTGGGCCGGGCGCTGGGGGGGGCGAGCGGCTGGCTCACCGGCCTGCGGGCCGGCCAGTCGGCCGACCGCGCCGAGACGCCGCTCGCCGCGTTCGACGCCGGCCGCGGCCTGATCAAGCTGAACCCGCTGGCCGACTGGTCCCGGGCGCAGGTCGACGGCTTCGTGCGCGACAACTCCATCCCCTACAACGTCCTGCACGATCGCGGCTTCCCGTCGATCGGCTGCGCCCCTTGCACCCGCGCGGTGAAGCTCGGCGAGCCGGAACGGGCCGGACGCTGGTGGTGGGAGCAGGAAGAGAAGAAGGAATGCGGCCTGCATGTCGGGCGCCCCGAGGCGTCCGTGCAGCCCGGCCACGAGGCCGCCGTGTTCGAGCCCGATCAGGTCCAGTCAGCCCGCCAGCCGGAGTTCGCCCGATGAGCGCCGCCCTCGCCGCCGCCGTGCCGCCGAGCGCCCCCGCGCACGCACAGAATTCTGCCGACCGCCTCAGCCACCTCAAGCGGCTGGAGGCCGAGGCCATCCACATCTTCCGGGAGACGGTCGCCGAAACCGAGAACCCGGTGATGCTCTACTCGATCGGCAAGGATTCCTCCGTCCTGCTGCATCTCGCCCTCAAGGCCTTCGCGCCGGGGCGGCTGCCGTTCCCGCTGCTCCACGTCGACACCACGTGGAAGTTCCGCGAGATGATCGCCTTCCGCGACGCCCGCGCGAAGGAGCTCGGCCTCGACCTCCTGGTCCACACCAACCCGGACGGGCTCGCCCGCGGCATCGGGCCGGTGAGCCACGGCTCCGAGGTCCATACCGACGTGATGAAGACCCAGGCTCTGCGGCAGGCGCTGGACAAGCACAAATTCGACGCGGCCTTCGGCGGCGCCCGCCGCGACGAGGAGGCGAGCCGCGCCAAGGAGCGGATCATCTCCTTGCGCACCGCGCAGCACCGCTGGGATCCGAAGCGCCAGCGCGCGGAGCCGTGGCACCTCTACAATCTCAAGAAGAAGCCCGGCGAGTCCCTGCGGGTCTTCCCGCTCTCGAACTGGACCGAGCTCGACATCTGGCTATTCATCGAGCAGGAAAACATTCCGATCGTGCCGCTCTACTTTGCCAAGGAGCGGCCCGTCGTGGAGCGCGACGGCCAGCTCATCATGGTCGACGACGACCGGCTGCCGCTCGCGCCGGGTGAGACCCCGCAGCAGCGCCTCGTGCGCTTCCGGACGCTCGGCTGCTACCCGCTCACCGGCGCGGTGGAGAGCGACGCCGCGACGCTGCCCGAGATCATCGGCGAGACGCTGGCCGCCCGCACCTCGGAGCGGCAGGGCCGGGTGATCGACAAGGACGGCGCGGGCGCCATGGAGCGCAAGAAGCAGGAGGGCTATTTCTGATGACGGTGCACCAGGCTCCCACGGCCTTCGGCGACCGCGCCTCCGGCTACGCGACCTTCCTCACCGCCCACCGCAACAAGGCGGTGCTGCGCTTCATCGCCTGCGGCTCGGTGGATGACGGCAAGTCGACCCTGATCGGGCGGCTCCTGCACGACACCAAGCAGATCTTCGACGACCAGATCTCGGCGCTCCAGCGGGATTCCCGCAAGCACGGGACGCAGGGGCAGGAGATGGACCTCGCGCTGCTGGTGGACGGCCTCCAGGCCGAGCGCGAGCAGGGCATCACCATCGACGTCGCCTACCGGTTCTTCTCCACCGACAAGCGCTCCTTCATCGTGGCCGACACCCCCGGCCACGAGCAGTACACCCGCAACATGGCCACCGGCGCCTCGACGGCGGACGTGGCGGTGATCCTGGTCGACGCCCGCCAGGGCCTGACCCGCCAGACCCGGCGCCACGCCCTGCTCGTGTCGAATCTCGGGATCCGCCGCGTGGTGCTGGCGGTGAACAAGATGGACCTCGTCGGCTGGGCGCAGGGCACCTTCGACGGCATCGTCGCGGGCTTCACCGACTTCGCCCGCGGGCTGAATTTTTCCGAGGTCAAGGCGATCCCGCTCTCGGCCAAGAACGGCGACAACGTCGTGGAGCCGGGCATCGCGGCGCCCTGGTACACGGGCGGCCCGCTGCTGAGCTACCTGGAGACCGTGCCGGTCCGCGCCGAGGCGCTCAATGCCCCGTTCCGGATGGCGGTGCAGTGGGTCAACCGGCCCAATTCCGAGTTCCGCGGCTATAGCGGCCGGATCGGCAGCGGCCGGGTGCGCCCGGGCGATTCCGTGACGGTCCAGCCCTCCGGCCGGACCTCCACGGTGGCGCGGATCTACACCGCCGACGGCGACCTGCCCGAGGCCGGCGAGGACGAGTCGGTCACCCTGGTGCTCGCCGACCAGATCGACGCCTCCCGCGGGCAGGTGATCGTGGCCACCGACGCGCCGATGCGGGTCACCGAGACCCTCGACGTTCGCCTGTTCTGGGCGGCCGAGACCGATCTCGCTCCGGGCGCGAGCCTGTTCGCCAAGATCGGCACCGCCACGGTCACCGCGACCGTGGAGCGGATCGTCTCGCGCATCGACCCTGAGACCGGCAAGCCCGGACCGGCCGAGCGCCTGTCGGCCAACGATATCGCGGACGTGGCCCTGCGCCTCGACCGGCCGGTGGCGGTGGATGCCTACGCAGAGAACCGCGAGACCGGCAGCCTGATCCTGATCGACCGCGAGACCACCGATACGGCGGCCCTCGGGCTGGTCCTGGCGCCGAAGGCGGAGGTCGCGAAGACGGCGCCCGGTCCGAAGGCCGCCGACGGATCGGGCTTCCTCGCCCGCCTCGGCCGCCTGTTCGGGCGCTGAGGCCGGAAGCCGCGCGACGAACGCCCTCTCCCGTGCGGGAGAGGGCTGGGGTGTGGGACGAGACGGTTCAGAAGCGAGCGCGCCGGCGACGCGCGCTCAGGTCGCGGCCTCTCCGGAGGCCGCACGCCCCTCACCCTGTCCCTGTCCCGCACGGGAGAGGGGACCCGCGCTCAATCCGAATGGCTGTTCCGCGCTCGCGACGACGCGTCGGCCCCAACCCGATCAGACCAGCCGGAAGCGCAGCTCGCCCAGGCCCTCCAGCTCCGACACCACCTCGTCGCCGGGCTTCAGCCAGGCCCGGTCCTTGCGCGGGGTCTTCTCACCGAAGATCACCCCCTGCGGCGTGCCCGTGTAGAAGATGTCGCCCGGCTTGAGGGTCATCACCTTCGAGGCGAAGCTGATCAGCTGACGGCAGTTGAAGATCATGTCGCTGGTGCTCCAGTCCTGGCGCACCCGGCCGTTGACCAGCGTCTTCAGCTTCAGGTCGTTCGGGTTCTTCACCCGGTCGGCGGTGACGAGGTAGGGGCCGAGCGGCGCGAACCCGTCCGAGGTCTTGCCGATCATGAACTGCGAGGTCAGGGTCTGGAGGTCCCGGGCGCTGAAATCGTTGCCCGTGCAGTAGCCGGCGAGATAATCGAGGGCGTCGGCCTCCGAGACGTTCCGGCATTCCTTGCCGAACACCATCACCAGCTCGGTCTCGTAGTCGAATTCCCGCGCCGCCTGGGTCGGCAGCGTGATCGTGCCGCCATGGTGGTTCAGGGCGTTGTTGTACTTGTTGAACAGCGGCGGGTCCTTGGGGATCGGCGTGCCGGTCTCCTCCGCGTGGCGGCGGTAGTTGAAGCCCATCATGATGATCTTCTCGGGCCGGGTGACCACCGGCCCGTAGGCGATGCCGGATTCCGCCAGCACGAACCGCCCGTCGGGGGCAGCCTCGACCGCGTCGATCAGCGCCCGCAGCGCGGGGCCGCGGCCGTTCTGCAGCAGGTCGTCCATGTCAGTGGGGACCGGCATCCCGAGCGCCCGGCCGGCGGCGGAGACGTCGAGCACGCCGCCCTTCGTCTTCACGCCGAGGGCGTAGCCGTCGCCGCGGCGCATGTTGATCAGCACCATGTCGCGGGGCATGCCGGACGGCGCGGGCGCGCCTGACGGGGCGCTTTGCGGCGCCGTCGTCCGCTCCTCGGCGGCCCGGGCCGGTGCCGCGGCGGCGGCGAGGCCCGCGGCCGTGGCGGTCAGGAATTCGCGTCGGCTGCCCATGCTGCATCTCCTCCGGTCGGCCCGTCTCGTGCGGGCGTGATCCGGTCGGGACCCTGCACGGCCATCGCCGCCGCCGCCAGGGTCCGGCCGGCGCGGCGCGTGACGGGTCAGGCGGCCTGTGAGGTGGCGCCGAGGCCCCAGGCCCGGGCCAGCAGCGCGTAGGATTCGTGCCGCGCGGCCTGATCGGGAATCGCCGTGACGATCATCAGCTCGTCGGCCTGGCTCCGCGCGACCATGTCGGCGAGACGCGCCCGCAGGGTCTCCGGGCCGCCGACATGCAGCCGGTCGCGGCCGCGCTCGATCTGCATCCGCTCGGCGTCGGAATACGGGTAGGCCAGCGCCTCGGCGAGGCTCGGCAGCGGCCGGTACTCGCCCCGTTCCCGCCGCAGCGTCGACAGGCGTGCGCTGGAGGCCAGCCGCTCGGCCTCAGCATCCGTTGGGGCACAGATCGCCGCCACGGCCAGGATCGCGTGGGGTTGCGTGCCGAGCCGCGTCGGCCGGAACCGGCGGCGGTAATCCAGCATCGGCGCCTCCGCCGGCATCCCGGAGAAGTGCTGCGCGAAGCCGAAGCCGCAGCCGATCTCGCCGGCGAGCCGGGCGCTGTAATCCGAGGAGCCGAGCAGGAAGAGCGGCGGCAGCGGCACGTCGGCCGGGCTCGCCGTTATTCGCGCGAAGGGATGGCCCTCCGGGAAGCCGCCATCCCAGAACAGCAGCTCCTGCAGACGGTCGAGGAAGTCGTCGCCGCCGCCTTCCCCCGGAGCCTCCCGGCGGCGGAGCGCCCGCGCGGTGAGGCCGTCCGTGCCGGGCGCCCGCCCGAGGCCGAGGTCGATCCGGCCCGGGAACAGAGCCTCCAGCACCCGGAAGCGCTCGGCCACCATCAGGGGCGGGTGGTTCGGCAGCATGATCCCGCCCGAACCGACCCGCAGGTTGCGGGTCGCGGCGGCGATCTGGCCGATCATGATCTCGGGGGCGGGGCTCGCCACGTTGGGGAGCGCGTGGTGCTCGGCCAGCCAGTAGCGCCGGTAGCCGAGCCCGTCGACGTGGCGGGCGAGCGCCAGGGTGTCGTGAAGCGCCTGGGCCGGAGTCGAGTCGGCGCTGACGAAGGAGAGGTCGAGGACGGAGAGCGGGGTCATGCCGGCAGAGATGGGGGTGCGGGCCGGCCGGTGCGAGGGCGGCCGGTTACTACCGTGTCTCTTGTGCCTCGTCCGCTGAGTCGCTCAAGTAGAAGCCTTCGACATCACGGCCGCCGTAGAAGATGTTCAGGATCCGCACGGATCGATGCTCCACGCGGTATGCGATGACTGTTGACCGCTCGAAGGCCACGGTCCGCAAGCCTTCAGGCAGATCATCGCGTGGCCGGCCCGCCTTTGGCGCATCGCCGATGCGGTCGCATCGGTCCTTGATCCCCGGCGTGAAGCGCCGCGCGGTCGCGACGTCTTGGCTTCGATGCAGAATCGTCCGAAACATGTCGGCCAAGTCGGCCCGTGCTTGCGGGCGAAACGCGACGGGACGTCTTCGCACGGCGGGCGTCCTGCTCGGCAGCGGCGAACAGCCTGTCGAGCTCCTCTTGGACCTCCTCGCTGCTTAAGTCCGACCGCGGATCGTCCAAGGATCGCCGGATGCGGGCGCGGATGTCATCCAGCTGCTCGGAATTCGCGCGGCGCTGGCGCTGCAGCGCCTGCACGGCTCGCGTCGAGCAGCGCGTCCACGGAGGCGTACTCGCCGGCCTCGACGCTCGCGCGCACGGCGCGGAGCGTGTCCGGCGCCAGGGTGATGCTGATCGTCTCGTCCGAGGACATGGTCATCCGTCCCTTCCGACTCGGCCTGAGGATAGCAGAGAACGCGGGCCCGCGCCCCGGCCCGGACGCGCACGCTTGCCGGCTCAGCGTCCCGGGCCTAGGGTCCGCCGCGCCGCGAAACGGGCGGCGCACGGGCGCCTGTCGCCCACGAAGATCCGGAGCACCGACCGCCATGGCCTTCCTCGCCGACGTCCTCTCGCGGGTGAAGCCGTCCGCGACCATCGTGATGACCCAGAAGGCCCGGGACCTGAAGGCGTCCGGCGTCGACGTCATCAGCCTGTCGGTGGGCGAGCCGGATTTCGACACGCCCGAGCACATCAAGCAGGCGGCGATCGACGCCATCCACCGCAACGAGACCCGCTATCCGCCGGTCTCCGGCATCGTGCCCCTGCGCGAGGCGATCGTGCGCAAGTTCAAGCGCGAGAACGGGCTCGACTACAAGGTCTCGCAGACCATCGTGGGCACCGGCGGCAAGCAGGTGCTGTACAACGCCTTCCTCGCCACCCTGAACCCCGGCGACGAGGTGGTGATCCCCCGCCCCTACTGGGTGTCGTATCCGGAGATGGTCGGGCTGTGCGGCGGCACGCCGGTCTTCGCCGACACCGACATGGAACACGGCTTCAAGCTCCAGCCGGAGGAGCTCGACCGGGTCCTGACCCCGAAGACCAAGTGGATCGTCCTCAACTCGCCGTCGAACCCGTCGGGAGCCGCCTATTCCCGCGCCGAGATGAAGGCGCTCACCGACGTGCTGCTGCGCTACCCCGACGTCCACATCCTGACCGACGACATCTACGAGCACCTGACCTACGGCGACTTCGAATTCGTCACCCCGGCCCAGGTCGAGCCGCAGCTCCTCGAGCGGACGCTCACCATGAACGGCGTGTCGAAGGGCTACGCCATGACCGGCTGGCGCATCGGCTACGCGGCCGGGCCGGAGACGCTCATCAAGGCGATGGACTTCGTCCAGGGCCAGCAGACCTCGGGCGCCAGCACGATCGCGCAATGGGCCGCGGTGGCCGCCCTCGACGGGCCGCAGGACCATCTCGCCAAGTTCCGCGCGGCCTTCCAGGGGCGGCGGGACCTCGTCGTGTCGATGCTCAACCAGACCAGCGGCCTGACCTGCCCGACCCCGGAGGGCGCCTTCTACGTCTATCCGTCCTGCGCGGCGCTGATCGGCAAGACAACCGAGGCCGGCAAGACCATCGAGACCGACGAGGACTTCGTCATGGAGCTGCTCCAGGCCGAAGGCGTGGCCGCGGTCCACGGCTCGGCCTTCGGCCTCGGCCCGAACCTGCGCATCTCCTACGCGACCTCGAACGCGGTGCTGGAGGAGGCCTGCCGGCGCATCCAGCGGTTCTGCGGCTCGCTGCGATAAGAGCCCGGCTTTCCGGTCCCGGGCGTCTTCCCGGGACTCCGGCCCCGGGGTCGGGGCGCTGATACGCTTCGCCGCGGCGACAGTGCGGGGCCGATGGCCGCGGAAGGTGCGGAAACCAGCTTGGCTCTGTTGCCGGCTCGGCTGCCACCCTCTACACGGGCGGTCCCCAGCGGCCGATGCGCCTGAAGGTTTCGCGAGCCCGCTCGGGCCTGCATGGTAGCGGGGCCGGCAGTGACGGGGTGGTCCGGACCAGTTCTCTGGGCCATTCCTGTGAGGCTCAGTGGGCCGAGTTGCTGCAGGAGTGTCGGGAGCGCGGGGAACAGGAACCGCGGCCTCGGCGCAAGGCCCACACAGATTTCGCATCCTTCGCCCGCAGACGGCCCGATGCGCCGCCGCGCCCCGGCCATCCCGACCTGCCCCGTTCCGGGACAGGGGTAGCCGCGGCGATTGCGGCTTCGTTCACGCTCCGGCGCGATGATGCGTGGGGGCCGGGGATCCGGTTCCGTGTAACCGCGTTCTCTCGGGCCTGACGACCATGCGAGCCCTGCTCACCGGCGGCATCAAGGCGATCCTGGCGGTCGCCGTCCTCTCCACCGCCGCTCACTGGACCCTGCGCATGCAGCGCGATTCCGCGGCACCGGCTCCGGTTGCCGCCAGCCTTCCCGATCCGGTCGCGACCGGGTCCATCGAGCCGCGCGCGATCGACCGCCAGGCCGATCGGCCGGGCGCCGTCGCGACGGTCTCCGCGGCCAGCCCGTCCTCGGGCGCGGGGATCGGTCCGGCCTCGGGGCTCGACCAGAGCCACCTCGCCGCCCTGATCGCGGGCGCCAAGCCGCCGAAGCCCAAGGTTGCCAAGACGGCGACCAAGACCGCCTCCGCCGAGAAGATCCCGTCCGACAAGGGCGCGGCCAAGCGCTGAGGCCGGCGCCGGCCCGGGAGACCGTGCCGGCTGCATGGTTCCCCTGCACGGGCGCGGATACCGAAGCGGCGCCGGACGTGACAGGACTACAGGCCTCTCCCGAGACTGGTCAGGCATGAGCACGCAGGTCGCGACCTCCGGCACCGATGACATCGCCGCCCCGCGCGCCGAGTCCGCGGCGGATCCCGACGGCCGGCGGCGGATCGTCGGCATCGCGCTGATGTGCGGGGCTGTCGCCTTCTTCGCGAGCCTCGATGCCTGCGGCAAGACGCTGGCGCGGGCCGGGGTCGACCCGCTGGTCACCACCTTCATGCGTTACGCGGCGAGCGTCGCGATGATCTCGCTGTTCATCAATCCCGTGCGCACCCCGGGCGTGGTGAAGAGCCGGCGCCTGCCGCTGCAGATCGCGCGCTCGCTCCTGCTCTTCGCCTCCACGGCCCTGAACTTCCTGGCCCTGCGCTACCTGCAACTCGCCGAGACGATCTCGATCCAGTTCGCCGCGCCCCTGACGGTGGCGCTGCTCGCCGGGCCGCTCCTCGGCGAATGGTCCTCGCGGGCGCGGCTGGCGGCGATCGGCGTGGGGTTCCTGGGCGTGCTGGTGATCGTGCGGCCCGGCGTGGGCGGGATGCACCCGGCCGCGCTGCTCTGTGTGGCCAACGTGGTGGTCTACGCCTTCTACGCGATCATCACGCGCAAGCTCGCGGCCTACGATTCGACCGCCACGACCATGTTCTACACGGGGCTCGCGGGTCTCGCCCTGATGGCCCCGCTCCTGCCCTGGATCTGGACGAGCCCGGCGAGCCTGACCCACTGGGCGCTGCTGTTCGGGGTGGCGCTATTCGGCACCCTCGGTCACTGGCTGCTGGTGATGGCGCATGCCCGCGCGCCGGCCAACGTGCTGGCGCCGTTCATCTACACGCAGCTCCTCTGGTCGGTGACGCTGGGCTTCCTGCTGTTCGGAGACGTGCCGAGCCGCTGGACCGTCGCCGGCGCCATGATCGTCGTCGGCTCGGGTCTGTATCTCCTGGCGCAGGAGACGATCCGCCGGGACGCGCGGCCGGCCGCCTGAGGCGACCGGCCGGAGCCCGTCAGCGGCCGAGACGCTCCTGCCGCTCCATCCGCTCCTCGCGGCGGTTCTCGCGGGCCCGGCGGGCCGGGTCCGGATCGGTGCCGAGCACGCCGCCGACCGTGCCGGTGGCCGCGCCCACCGCGCCGCCGACGACACCGCCCACCGGGCCGGCCGCGGCCGAGCCGTCCTCGACGCCGCGCTGGGCGCCGCGCACGGTGCCCTGGGCCTGCGCCGCGCCCGTGAAGGCCAGCGGCGCGAGGGCGAGGGCCGCGATCAGAAGCTTCTTCATGGATCTCCTCCCGGGAACGGGACTGGGTCGGCTCCGCGTCGCGGAGGGTGTGCCCACCAACGGCTCAGGCGCCGAAAGGTCTCATCCGGGCGCGCATCCGCGTGATCGGCGGCGGGCGCGGTGCTGCCGCTGGCCTCGGACCGGGGCGGCTGATAGAGAACGCGTCATGCACGCTTCGCGCGCCTTGCGCGGCTTCGGCCGCCCGATCCGAATTACCGGCCCGGCCTCCGCCTGAGGGCCCGCTTCGGCGCGGCCGCGCGGAGGTCCGGGATCCTCCTGCCGCCTGACCCGATTCCGCCGGCCTTCCGCCGGCCCGACCGCCGATGCGAGACCCGATGACCGCCCCCGAGACCGCGCCCGCCCGCGACTATTCCAAGACCCTGTTCCTGCCGCAGACCGAGTTCCCGATGCGCGCCGGCCTGCCGGTGCGCGAGCCGCTGTTCATCGAGCGCTGGAAGCGGATGGACCTGTACGGGAAGCTGCGCGCCCGCGGCCGGAACCGGCCGAAATTCGTGCTCCACGACGGCCCGCCCTACGCCAACGGCAACATCCACATCGGCACGGCGCTCAACAAGATCCTCAAGGACGTGGTGGTGCGCTCCCAGGGCGCGCTCGGCTTCGACGCCAACTACGTCCCGGGCTGGGACTGCCACGGCCTGCCGATCGAGTGGAAGATCGAGGAGCAGTACCGCGCCAAGGGCCGCAACAAGGACGACGTGCCGGTGATCGAGTTCCGGCAGGAATGCCGGACCTTCGCGGCCCACTGGCTCGACGTGCAGCGCGAGGAGTTCAAGCGGCTCGGCGTCACCGGCGACTGGGATCATCCCTACGCCACCATGGCGTTCCCGGCCGAGGCCGTGATCGCCGACGAACTGATGAAGTTCTCGATGAGCGGCCAGCTCTATCGCGGCTCCAAGCCGGTGATGTGGTCGGTGGTCGAGAAGACCGCGCTGGCCGAGGCGGAGGTCGAGTACGAGGAGCACGTCAGCGACACGGTGTTCGTCGCCTTCCCGATCCGCTCCGGCGCCGAGGGCGACCTCGCGGCGGCCCGCGTGGTGATCTGGACGACCACGCCCTGGACGATCCCCGGCAACCGCGCCGTCGCGTATTCCAAAAAAATCGCCTACGGCCTGTACCGGGTCACGGAGGCGCCGGCCGACAACTGGGCGACCCCCGGCCAGACCTACCTGCTCGCCGACAGTCTCGCCGCCACGGTGTTCAAGGCCGCCCGGGTCGAGGCGTTCGCGCGCGTCGCCGACGTGAGCCCGTCGACCCTCGCCGGCCTGACCCTGAATCACCCGCTGGCGGCGCTCGGCTACGGCTTCGCCGTGCCGATGCTCGACGGCGACCACGTCACCGACGAGTCCGGTACGGGCTTCGTCCACACGGCGCCGAGCCACGGCCGTGAGGATTTCGAGCTCTGGATGGCCCATGGCCGGCTGCTGCGGGAGCGCGGCATCGACGCGACCATTCCGTACACGGTCGATGCCGACAGCGTGCTCACGGAGGCCGCCCCGGGCTTCACCGGCACCCGCGTGCTCACCGCCAAGGGCGAGAAGGGCGACGCCAACAAGGCGGTCATCGCCGCGCTGACGGAGGCCGGAGCGCTGATCGCCCGCGGGGTGCTGCGCCACCAATACCCGCATTCCTGGCGCTCCAAGAAACCGGTGATCTTCCGCAACACCCCGCAATGGTTCATCGCCATGGACCGGCCGGTGGAGTCCCTCGGCAACCGGACGCTCCGCGAGGTGGCGCTCCAGGGCATCGACGACACCCAGTGGGTGCCGACTCAAGGAAAGAACCGCATCACCGGCATGGTCGCCAACCGGCCGGATTGGGTGGTCTCGCGCCAGCGCGCCTGGGGCGTGCCGATCACCGTCTTCGTCCACCGCGAGACCGCCGAGATCCTCAAGGACGAGCGCGTCAACGCCCGCATCCGCGACGCCTTCGCGGCGGAGGGCGCCGACGCGTGGTTCCGCGACGACGCGGCGCAGCGCTTCCTGGCGCCCGACCACGACCCCGCGTCTTATGAGAAGGTCACCGACGTCCTCGACGTCTGGTTCGATTCCGGCTCGACCCACGCCTTCGTGCTGGACGATCCGGAGGCCTTCCCGGGGCTCTCTGGGGTGAAGCGCGTCCGCGACGGCGGCCAGGACCGGGTCATGTACCTGGAGGGCTCCGACCAGCACCGCGGCTGGTTCCAGTCCTCGCTGCTCGAATCCGCCGGGACCCGCGGCCGGGCGCCCTACGACATCGTCCTGACCCACGGCTTCGTGCTCGACGGCAAGGGCCTGAAGATGTCGAAGTCGAAGGGCAACGTCGTCGCGCCGCAGAGCGTGATCAAGGATTCGGGCGCCGACATCCTGCGCCTGTGGGTCGCGGCGTCCGACTACACCGACGACCTCCGCATCGGACCGGAGATCATCAAGACCTTCGCGGAGACCTACCGGAAGCTGCGCAACTCCCTGCGCTGGATGCTGGGCTCGCTGGCCCACCGGGTCCAGGGCGACGACGTGGCGTACGGGGACATGCCGGAGCTGGAGCGGCTTATCCTGCACCGGCTCGCCGAGCTCGACGGCGAGATCCGCGAGGCCTACGCGGCCTTCGACACCAAGCGGGTGGTGGCGCTGCTCAACGGCTTCATGACCGGCGACCTGTCGTCCTTCTACTTCGACGTGCGCAAGGACGCCCTGTACTGCGACCCGATCTCCTCGGTCCGCCGCCGGGCGGCGTTGCAGGTGATCGACGAGGCCTTTAGGCGGGCGGCGATCTGGCTCGCCCCGGTGCTGGCCTTCACGGCCGAGGAGGCGTGGCTCGACCGCTACCCGTCCGAGGACGGCTCGGTGCATCTCCAGACGCTGCCGGAGACCCCGATGGACTGGCTCGACGCCGCCCTCGCGGAGCGCTGGCACAAGATCCGGCGGGTCCGGCGCGTCGTCACCGGCGCCCTGGAGATCGAGCGCGCGGCCAAGCGCATCGGCGCGAGCCTGGAGGCGGCGCCGACGGTCTACGTCGCGGATCCGGACCTGCTCGCGGCGCTCGAGGGCTGCGACTTCGCCGATACCTGCATCACCTCCGCCATCACGGTGACGGCGGGCGAGGGCCCGGCCGAGGCCTTCCGCCTCGACGAGGTGCGCGGCGTGGCGGTGGTGCCGAGCCCGGCCGAGGGGCGCAAATGCGCCCGCTCCTGGCGGGTCAGCCCGAGCGTGGGCAGCGATCCGGACTATCCGGAGGTGACGCCCCGCGACGCCCAGGCCCTGCGCGAGTGGGACGCGGCGCATCCGGAGGCGAGCGCCGCGTGAGGATGGTCCGCGCCATCTTCGCCGCATCCCCCTCTCCCCGCCTGCGGGGCGGGGGGATGGCCTCCGCCGGCCGACATCCATGACCCCCTTCCGCGCCGGCCTGCTGGCCCTCCTCCTCACCCTGATCCTCGACCAAGCCTCCAAGCTCGGCCTGTATTTCGGCACCGACCTCGTTCTGACCCAGCCCTGGCGGCTGGCGCCGTTCGCCGACTTCGTGGTGGTCTGGAATCGCGGTGTCTCCTACGGCCTGTTCCAGCAGGAGAGCGGGATCGGGCGCTGGCTCCTCGTGGTCCTGTCGCTGGCCGCCGCCCTCGGACTCGGGATCTGGATGCGCCGGGCCGGCTCGCGGCTCCTCGCCGTCGCCCTCGGCCTCATCGTCGGCGGCGCGCTGGGCAACGCCATCGACCGGGCCGTCTACGGGGCGGTGTTCGATTTCGTCCACCTGCACGCGGGCCGCTGGTCCTGGTACGTGTTCAACGTGGCCGACGCGGCCATCGTGGCGGGGGTGATCGGCCTGATCCTCGACAGCCTGTCCCCGGCCGGGCGCAAGGGGCAGGGGAATCCGGCGCAGACCGACCCGGCGCCGCGCCTGTGATCCGCACAACACACAGGGACACCGGCGGTGCACCTGCATCCCCGCCCTGGCGCGACGTGGCCAAGGCGCCATACGATCGCCGGAAACCGGTCTCAGGCCGGACCTGTCGGATCAGGCCGCGCCGCGGCCATCCTTGAACCGGACCCTCTCCATCCGGAATCCGTGAGGCAGCATGACCGGGCATCGCAGGCTTCGACTCCTCCTCCCCGCCGCGGTCGCCCTGACCCCGCTGCTCTCGGGGGGCGTGCAGGCGCAGGAGCGCGGCGAGTTCATGCGCGATGCGCTGTCCGGCATCGGCCTCCTGGAGAAGCGCCAGGACCCGATCGACTACCACGAGCGCCCGCCGCTGGTGATGCCGCCCAAGCTCGACGGCAAGGCCTTGCCCCAGCCCCGGGCCCGCTCCACCAGCACCGCCTGGCCCAAGGATCCCGAGATCGTCGCGCGCGAGCGCGCGGCCGTGGAGCGGCGCAATCCCAGGGGGGCCCAGGCTCAGGGCCGCTACGACGACAACAACGCCACGCTCTCGGTGGACGAGATGCGCAGCGGCCGCCGCGCCGGCGCGAGCGTGACGACGGAGGCCGAGCGCAAGCCCGGCGAGCACAACCGCGACGACAGTCTGCTCAGCCCCTTCGACCTCCTCAAGGGCAAGAGCGCGAATGCCGAGCCCTCCGACGTCGAGCCGAGCCGCGACGTCCTCACCGATCCGCCCACGGGGTACCGTCAGTCGCCGAAGAAACTGGCGCGTCCGCCGTCGAGCGACCCGATCAACAATGCCAGCCGCGAGCACGACGAGGCGGATCCCGGGGCGTACCTCCGCCAGCGGGCGCAGCAGTAGCGGAGTCGCTGTGTCGCCGTTGCAACGGCGGCGCGGCGTGGCAACATGTGATGTTCGTCCCGGTGCGGTTCTTGCCCGCCGGTGACCAGGACGGTCCCGATCCGCGCGCCCGCGTCCCGAACGCGCGACGCGGGGGTTCCGGGGCCGGCAGAAGGAAAGCGGAATGCACCTGTTCAGGAAGGCGACGCCCCCTCTTTTCCCGCTGCGTCCGGGCTCGCCCTTCGGCGGCAGCGCCGGCCGGGGCGAGGCCGCGCCGTTCGGGCGTTCCGAGGCGGGGGGACCGGAGGTGACGGCCTTCACCCTCGACAACGGGCTCGACGTGGTGGTCGTCCCCGACCATCGGGCCCCCGTCGCCACCCACATGATCTGGTACCGCAACGGGTCCGCCGATGATCCGCTCGGCCAGTCGGGCATCGCCCACTTCCTCGAGCACCTGATGTTCAAGGGCACCGAGAAGCACCCGGTGGGGGCGTTCTCGAAAGCGGTGTCGGGCCTCGGCGGCCAGGAGAACGCGTTCACCAGCTACGACTACACGGCCTATTTCCAGCGGGTCGCCCGCGACCACCTCGGCACGATGATGGAATTCGAGGCCGACCGGATGAGCGGCCTCGTCCTCGACGACGCCGTCGTGGCCCCCGAGCGCGACGTGGTGCTGGAGGAGCGGCGCATGCGGGTCGAGACCGACCCCTCCGCCCAGCTCTCCGAAGCGATGGCGGCCTCGCTGTTCGTGCATCACCCCTACGGCATCCCGATCATCGGCTGGATGCACGAGATCGAGGGGCTGAACCGCGAGCACGCGCTCGCCTACTACAAGCGGTTCTACACGCCGGAGAACGCCATCCTGGTGGTGGCCGGCGACGTCACCCCGGACGAGGTCCGCCGCCTCGCCGAGGCCACCTATGGCCGCGTCGCGCCCCAGGGCGCCCGGCCCGAGCGCCTCCGAGCCCGGGAGCCGGAGCCGAAGGCGCTCCGCCGCGTCGCCGTCGCCGACCCGAAGGTGGAGCAGCCGACCCTGCAGCGGCTCTACCTGACCCCCTCGTGCATCACCGCCCGCGACGGCGGCTGCCACGACCTGGAGCTGCTCGCGGAGGTGCTGGGCGGCGGCTCGACCTCGTACCTCTATCGCAAGCTGGTTCTGGAGAGCGGCCTCGCGGTGAATGCGGGCTCTTGGTACATGGGCTCGGCGATCGACGACACCCGCTTCTCCGTCTACGCGGTCCCCGCCGAGGGCGTGGCCCTGGAGAAGCTCGAGGAGGCCGTCGACCGGATCCTGCGCCGCGCTCCCGCCGAGGCGCTGGACGCCGAGGCGATCGAGCGCGCCAAGACCCGCCTCGTCGCCGAGACGGTCTATTCTTCCGACAGCCAGTCGTCGCTCGCCCGCATCTACGGCTCGGCGCTCGCGATCGGCGAGACCATCGAGGAGGTCCGCCGCTGGCCGATCGACATCGAGGCGGTGACGCAGGACCGCCTCAAGACGGCCGCTGAGCGCTGGCTGACGCCGGCCCGCTCGGTCACCGGCTACCTGACGAAGGCGCAGGATTCCGACGCCCCGGTCGCGATGGCCGCCGAGTAGCGCCCGTCGCGTCCCCGCAGGCCTGTTCCGGGCCCGCGGGGACGTGCTGAACGGGGGCCTTGGCCCGCTCCGCCGTCGCCCGTGATAAGAAAAGAGGTTCCCATGAGCTTGGCCGAGAATCTGGTCGAGACCACCGCTCCCGCCGCCAACTCGCCCACGACGGCGTTGCCGGTGACGACCGCCGCCGGCATCGAGGCGTGGCACGTCGAATCCCCGGTGGTGCCGATGATCGCCCTGGCCTTCACCTTCGAGGGCGGTGCGGCCCAGGACCCGGCCGGCAAGTCCGGCTGCGCGCAGATGCTGGCGCGGCTCCTCGACGAGGGCGCCGGGGACCTTCCGTCCGACGTGTTCCAGGAGCGGCTCGCCGCCCGCGCCATCGAGCTGTCGTTCCATGCGGGGCCCGACGCGATCGGCGGCTCGCTCAAGATGCTGGTCAAGCATGCCGACGAGGGCATCGCGCTCCTCGCCCTGGCGCTGGCCAAGCCGCGCTTCGACCCGGACGCGATCGAGCGGGTGCGCGGACAGATCATCGCGGGCCTGCGCTACCAGCAGAACGATCCGGGCGTTCTGGCCTCCCGCCGCTTCTTCAAGGAGGCCTTTGCCGGCCATCCCTACGCCCGCCCCTCCTCGGGCACCGTGGAGAGCGTGGCGGCGATCACCCGCGAGGACCTGCTGGAGATGCATGCCCGCATCATCGGGCGCGGCCGGGTCAAGGTCGCGGCCGTCGGGGCGATCGGGGCCGAGCAGCTCGCCGAGGGGCTGAACCGCGCCTTCGGCGCGCTGCCGGAGGCCGGGGCGCTGAAGGCGGTGCCGCGCACGGAGGTCCAGGATCTCGGCCGGCGCGTGATCGTCGACCTCGACGTGCCGCAATCGGTGATCCGCTTCGGCATGGCCGGCGTGCCCTGGCGCGATCCGGACTTTATTCCCGCCTACGTGCTGAACCACATCCTCGGCGGCGGCGCCTTCACGTCCCGCCTGTTCCAGGAGGTGCGCGAGAAGCGCGGGCTGGCCTATTCGGTCGGCACCTCGCTGGTGAGCCACCGGTCGGCCGCGATGACCTGGGGTTACACCGCCACCAAGAACGAGCGCGTCGGCGAGGCCCTTTCGGTGATCGGCGACGAGATCGGCCGGCTGATCACCGACGGGCCCGACGACGACGAATTGCAGAAGGCCAAGGATTACCTCACCGGCTCCTACGCGCTGGGCTTCGACACCTCGACCAAGATCGCCCACCAGCTGGTGCAGATCGCCTTCGAGGAGCTGGGCATGGATTACATCGCCCGCCGCAACGCCATGGTGTCGGCCGTGTCCCAGGCCGATATCCGCCGCGCCGCCGCGCGCACCTTCGCGGACGGCCGGATGCTGGTCGTCGCCGCGGGACGGCCGGTCGGGCTCTGAGGGCCGGGCCGCTTTTCTCGGGCGGCGATCGGTGCATACGGAGGGCATGACCGGACTCTTGGATCGGGCGATGACGACCGCCCGCTCGCTATCGACTGAGATGCAGGATGAGATCGCTCGCCGAGCGCTTGCCTATGCAGGCCGGGACGAGGCCGTGATGGAACGCGCGCCGGACGAAGTCGCCGATCTCACCGGAGCGCAAGCCGAGAGGCTGGGCGGGGACTTCGCGACGGAGGCCGAAGTCGAGGCCGTCCTGCCTCGGTATCGCCTCTGAAGCTGCGCTGTCAGAGGCGCGCCCTGCAGCAGATCGACCGGGCCCTGAGCCTCATCGCGACCCAGTCTCCGCAAGGCGCAGCCAAGGTCGAGGGTCGGCTGACAGCGTTCATCGCAGTCGTGCGAGATCATCCTCATGCGGGCGCGCGGACGTCGATGCCCGGCGTTCGGCGCGTCGTCCTGACACCCTATCCCTACCTCATCGACGATTGCGTGGGCGACGATGAGGTCGTGGTGCAGCGGTTTCGCCATGCGGCCCGCAAACCCTTGTCGGGCGCAGACAGGTCCTGAGGACCGGCGCAGAGACGTATCACGCCGTGCTACGCGCTGAATGAGGGCGGCACGAGATCGGCCGAGGCGCCGGTGGACGGCCCTGCCCTCGCAACGCCGTCCGGGATACCCACCTGAGCCAGATTGCCGCCAGACCCTGGACCCACATGCAGCTCACCGGCATCCACCATCTCACCGCGGTGACCGCCCGCGCGGCCGAGAATGTCGCGTTCTACACCGGCACGCTGGGCCTGCGCCTCGTGAAGAAGACGGTGAACCAGGACGACGTCTCGGCCTACCATCTGTTCTACGCGGACGGGCTGGCGAGTCCCGGCACCGACATCACCTTCTTCGACTGGCCGGCCCCCCGGGAGCGGCGCGGCTCGAACAGCATCACCCGCACGCATCTGCGCGTGCCCGGCGAAGCCGCCGTGGCGTGGTGGCACGCGCGCCTGCGCGAGGCCGGGATCGCCGAGGCCGAGCCCGTGCTGCGCGACGGGCGCCTCACCCTCGATTTCGAGGATCCGGAGGGGCAGCGCCTCGCTCTGGTGGATGACGGCGGGACCGGGCCGGAGCATCCCTGGACCGGCTCGCCGGTGCCGGCGGCCTGTCAGATCCGCGGCCTCGGGCCGATCCGGCTCTCGGTACCCCTCCCCGCCCGCACGGCGGCCGTGCTGACCGAGGTGCTCGGCATGCGCCGGACCCGCGCCTTCGAGACGGATGACGGCCCGGTCGAGGTCTACGCCATGGGACCCGGCGGCCCCGCCGCCGAGGTGCAGCTCCTGGCCGATCCAGCCGCGCCGGCCCGGCAGGGCGCGGGCGCGGTCCACCACGTCGCTTTCCGCATCCCGGACGCGGATTACGGGGCCTGGGCCGATCGGCTGAAGGTCGCCCGGGTCCCGACCAGCGGTCCGGTCGACCGCTACTACTTCCGCAGCCTCTATTTCCGCGAACCCAACGGCATTCTGTTCGAGATCGCCACGGACGGGCCGGGCTTCACCGCCGACGAGCCTCTGGAAACCCTGGGCGAGCGCCTCGCCCTGCCGCCCTTCCTGGAGCCCCGCCGGGCCGAGATCGAGGCCGGCCTGAAGCCGCTCCGGCCCGCCAGCGCCCCCTGAGCACGCTCTGCGGACGACCGGATTGCCGGCAACCCTCCCATGTGCGGGACGCGGCTGCAGGTGTTTCGCCAGGACGCTAAATATTCGAACGATTCCAGGCCGTTCACTTCTTTCGCCGGTGTGATCCCGGCACGCCTTGACGGCTGTGCTGCAACTGCGAAAGAAGCGACGCGCGTGTGTCTATCATTCGGATCCCGGCGGGCCGTCTCGCAAGGATCCGCCCCCGCCCCAGGGGGGGCGGCGGGGATCCGCCGAACCAGGGCCCTCGAAGCGTCGGGGGCATGAGCCGAGCATCAGAGGATTCGAGGACTGATCCGTCAATGAGCAAGTTCTACGAGGAGCGCGTTCTGTCGGTCCACCACTGGACCGACAACCTGTTCTCGTTCCGCACGACCCGCGACCCGTCGTTCCGGTTCCGCAACGGCGAGTTCACCATGATCGGCCTCGAGGTCGACGGGCGGCCGCTGCTGCGCGCCTATTCGGTGGTCTCGGCCAATTACGAGGAGGAGCTGGAATTCTTCTCGATCAAGGTCCAGGACGGCCCCCTGACCTCCAAGCTCCAGCACCTCAAGGTCGGCGACCCGATCATCGTCGGCAAGAAGCCCACCGGCACGCTGGTGCTCGACAATCTGCTCCCGGGCCGGAACCTCTACCTGCTCGGCACCGGCACGGGGCTCGCGCCGTTCCTGTCGATCATCAAGGATCCCGAGGCCTACGACCGGTTCGAGAAGGTCGTGCTGGTCCATGGCTGCCGGCAGGTGCAGGAACTTGCCTACGGCGAGACCATCACCGAGACGCTGCCCCGCCACGAGTTCCTGGGCGAGATGATCTCGAACCAGCTGATCTACTACCCGACCGTGACCCGCGAGCCGTTCCGCAACCGCGGCCGGATCACCGACCTGATGGTCTCGGGCAAGCTGTTCGAGGATGTCGGCCTGCCGCCGATGTCGATCGAGAACGACCGCTTCATGCTCTGCGGCAGCCCCGACATGATCCGCGACACCCGCGAGCTCCTGTCCTCGCGCGGGTACGAGGAGGGCAACCACGGCGAGGCCGGTCACTACGTGATCGAGAAGGCCTTCGTGGAGAAGTAGGATCGCCCGATCCGGCGCGCGGCCCCGGTGACGGGCCGCCTGAGAAACCCGGCGCGGGCGACCGCGCCGGGTTTCTCATGACCGGCCGCGCCCCTGCGGCCGCCTATTGCGGCGACCCCGGCATCCCGTCGGCGAAGGGCCCGCCGCCCGCGCTGAACAGCTTGCGCAGGAAGCCCGGGGCGATGGCCGAGAGCGGGTTCACGCTCACATCCGGTGAGGAGAGCTTGCCGGCGACGCGGAAATTGACCGCGAACAGGCCCTCGTTGTGCCCGCCGCCGAGCAGGGGGCCGAGCAGCGGTAGCTGCGAGGCGACGTTGTTCAGCCCGTAGAGCGGCACGAAGGTGCCGTTCATGTCGGTGCGCTCCCGCCCGGTATCGAGCCAGCCCGACAGGGTGAAGCCCATGGCGGCGTTGGAGATCGCCGCGTCGCTGAAATCGACCCGGGTCCCGGTGCGCACGAAGTTGGCGCGCATCCGGTCGAAGGTGACGTCGCCGGCCGCCCGGCCCGGGGCGAGCCGGCGGCCACGCGCCGCGTCCGTATCGGCCGGCTCCGGCCCCTGCGCCATGATGCTCGACAGCGCCGGCTCGTTGCGCAGCGTGAAGTCGCGGATCTGCACGACCCCCGCCTGCGGCCCGTCATTGAGGCCGATCCCGGCATTGAGCCGCCCGCCATGCATCCGCCGGTACACGTCGACGAAGCGCAGGGTCGCGCCGGCATCGGCCGCATCGACGGCGAGCGTCGGCACGCCGCGCTCCCCCCGGGTGACGGAGGCGGCGAACGGCGCCGAGCGGAAGCGTCCGGTGATGGTGGCGGCGCGCAGGGTCTTGCCGTGCAGCGAGAGCCGGAGGTTGGCGTTGGTCAGCGCCTCGTCGTTGAAGCCCGTGACGATCGGCACCTGGATGTCGGCGTCGACATCCTTCGGGTTCGTCTCCCTGGCCTCCCGGCCGCCCTTGCCATCCGGGCCGCCCAGCGATTTCAGGAACGGCCGGGCATCGACCACCGCGCCCCGGACCACGACCTTGTAGCCGCTGCCGGTCCGGTCGAGGCTCACCCGCAGGTCGTCGCCGGGGGAGAGCTTGACGCTCGTCAGCTCCGCCCGTTCCAGGCCCCCCTCCGGGGTGATCGTCACAGTGCCGCGCGCGGCGGCCGGAGCCGCGTCGAGGGCGAAGTCGCGCAGGTCCAGGGACTGGCCGCTGTCCACGAGAGTGAAGGTGAGACGACCGGGCCTGCCCGCCGCCTTCGTCAGGCCCGGCACCAGGCCGTCGATCCCGGCCTTGGCGAGATCCGCCTCGACCCGGATCGGCGGCTTGCCGGGTCCCGGCCGGCCGATCGGCACCACCGCGCGGACCGGGATCGTGCCGGTGAGCTGCGGCGCGGTCGGCAGGCCCTTCCGGCCCCGGACCGCGTCGTCGAGCAGGAGGTTGACCACCGCCTCGCCGGGCTGGCCGACCTTGGGCTGGCGCAGGTCGATCGAGACGGGGGCGCCCGCGACCCGGCCGTCCCCCTTCAGCCCGAAGGCGCCGCGATCGTACGACAGGGAGAACCGGCCGGATTCCAGCCGGTCCTTGCCCATCACCTTGTCGACCGACAGGTCGGCGAGCGTGCCGGTCAGGGTCACGGGCAGGTCGGGCAGGTCGGGGATGTGCTTGAGGTCGAGGGGGAAGTCGACGCGCAGGTCGGCGCTGCCCTTGATCGTGGCCGGGTCGAGATCGACGCTCATCACGCTCTTGAACAGCTTCGCCTGGAGCACGGACGCCATCCCGTCCGCGCCGCCGGAGAGGCGCATGCCGATCTGTGCCACCACCCGGTCCGGGGTGATCTGCGGGATCACGAAGCTGCCGTCCGAGATCGCCAGCCCGCGCCCGTCCGGCCCGTGCACCTCGGCGGTCACGTTGCGCACGGTGGTCGAGCGCCCGGTGATGACCCCGACGACGTTGCCCTTCGTCACCGGCGGCGCGTCGGCGTTGACGTCGATGGCGGCGTCCGAGACGTGGAAGTCGATATGGACCGCATCGTCGGGGGCCGGGTCGCCCCGGGTCGCGGCGGCCAGCACGGTCCCGGACATCTTGACCTTGATATCGACGGAATCGACCCGCCCGCGCCGCAGCTGATCCACCAGGTAGGTCCGGGCCGGCGGCGCGATATGCTCCGGCCAGAGGCGCAGCCCGGTCCGGACCTCGCCGTCATGGCCGACGATGTGGAGCGTCAGTCCGCCGTCATCGGCCGTGGTGCCGATCGTCCCGGTGATCGTTCCCGTCGCCCCCGGGGCGGACAGGTTGAGCGCGTCGATGACGATGCCGCCGTCGCGGCCCGAGAGCTGCGCGTCCATCGCGTCGATCTTCACCGGCGCGTCCCGCGGCGTCGCCCCGCGCAGGGTGGCATCGCGGCTCGCCAGCGTCGCGGTCCAGGCCGTGTGCGCGTCCGCGGGGCTCCCGTTCCACGCCCCGGTCAGGTGCACGGCATTGCCGGCCCCGTGATAGTCCAGCCCGGTGAGGGACATCACCCGGCCGGCCTCGTCCCAGTCCACGGCGGCGTCGAGACTGTCGACGGTGACGGGATTGAAGTCCTTCTCCTCGATCAGGAAGGTGCCGTCGCCGGTGTGGAGCTTGGCGTTCATCGTCCGGATGCGCCCGGCCGCCAGGCTCACGTCGGCGCGGGCCGAGACCTTCAGGTCCGTGGTCAGCGGCAGGCCCGACTGCCCCGAGAGCAGCAGCAGGTCGGTGACCGGCAGGTCGTCGAGGGTGATGACACCCGAGCGTTCCAGCCCGTCGCCGCCGTCGCGCAGGGCGCCGCCGAACCGCCATTCCCCGTGCGGCCCGTCGAGCCGCAGCTCGAAATTGCGGGTGCCGTTGACCGGGTCCCGCCCGAACAGGCCGTTGACCCGCGCGAACACCGCGCGTTCACGGCCGTCCTCGTCGATCAGCCGCAGGCGCGCATCCGTGATGCGGGCGCGGTCGAGGGCGCCGACCACGCCGCTCGAATCGAGGACGACCCCGAAGATCGACGCGAGGGCGGCCGAGAGCGGCGAGACGCTGCCCCGGATGCCGTCCACGCTCGGGGGCGTGTGCGGCGCGATGTCGACGGGATGGTTGGCCTCCGAGGCCGCGAAGGCGATGGAGCCGTCCCGGTGCAGCAGCGCGGTGGTCTGCGTCTCGCGGAACTCGATGGAGCGGGGCTGGAGGTTGAGGTGCAGGAGCCCCCAGAGGTCGAGGCTGACCAGGGCCAGGGGCGCGCGCACCACGAGGTCGCCCTGCGGATTGCGGATGTCGAGGCCGGAGAAGCGCAGGCTCAGGGCGTTCTCGCGGTCGAGTTCGAGGCTGCTGCCGCGGATGCCGATGCTCCAGCCGGGTCCGATCCGCTCGGCCACCGCGGCCGCGACGCGCCGCGACAGGCCGTCGATCTGCAGCGGCCCGTTCGACAGGCGCACGGCCACGAGACCGATCCCGGCGCCGAGGAGCAGCACCAGGGTGAGGGCGCTCACGAGGCAGACGCCTCCGACGCGTCGCGCCTTCCCCCGAGGCCTGCATGCCGACGTTGTCTCGTCCGCCATCGGGACCCTTGTTCCGGGGGCTCTGCACGCGGGCTGTCGGGCGCCGCGGCCGGTGGATCGAAGCGCGCCCACGCTTTACAGCGGCCGCGACTCCGGTTTTGGCTCGGACGTGCGCGGCGCAATGTCGTGAGACCGTGCACGCAATTGATTGCACATCATCAATCGGCCGAAAGGAAGGCACGATGTCCTTGTCCGAGGGTGACTTCGCCCCCGATTTCGACCTGCCCGCCTCTGCGGGAGGGCGCGTCGCCCTGTCGGCACTCAGGGGTCACAAAGTCGTGCTCTACTTCTACCCGAAGGACGACACGAGCGGCTGCACCCTGGAGGCGCAGGACTTCAACGGACTGCTGCCGGTCTTCGCGGCGGCCGATGCGAAGATCATCGGCCTCTCGCCCGACCCGGTGAAGAGCCACGACAAGTTCTGCGGGAAATACGGACTCACCTTCCCGCTGGCCTCGGACGAGGACAAGGGCGTGCTCGAAACCTACGGCGTCTGGGTCGAGAAGAGCATGTATGGGCGCAAGTACATGGGCGTGGAGCGCACCACCGTGCTGGTCGATCGCGAGGGGCGGATCGCGAAGATCTGGCCGAAGGTGAAGGTGCCGGGCCATGCCGAGGCCGTGCTTGAGGCGGCGCGCGCCCTCCCCTGACCGGCGCGACCGGGACGCGGATCCGCGACGGATCTTTAACCTTACTGAGGACTGAATGACGGCTCCCGCCAGGCCGTCCCGATGCCCTCGCCGAAGATCCTCCTGCGTCTCGTCCCGCGCCGGCCTGCGCCCTGGCTCGCCGCGGGCTTCGCCCTCGCGCTCCTCTGGGCGCTCGGCGCCTCCTACGTGGTCGTGTTCCACGACGACGTGCTCGCCGGGTTCGTGGCCCGGCAGGGCGCCATGCGGGATGCCTACGAGGCGCGGCTCGCGGAGCTGCGCGACCTGCTGGACCGCGACCGGCACGACCGGGCGGGCTCCGAAGCGGGCTTGGCCGACCGGGTCTCGGCGGCGCTGGAACGCCAGGCCGAGCTGGAGCGGCGCGCCGCGGCCCTGGCCGGGCTCGAACGGCAGAGCCTGACCGATCCGATCACCACCGGCGCGCTGGCATCGCGCCCCGATGCGGGCCTGGACGAGGCCGGCGACGGGCTCCTCCTGCGCCCCTCCGACGCGGCCTCCTCGACC
>CAXDNE010000017.1:0-48592 GCA_963990595.1 uncultured Methylobacterium sp. | reverse complement strand
GATTGCCTCTTGTCTCGTGGGCTCGGAGATGTGTATAAGAGACAGTCCGGAACCTCCGTGTCGAAGCCCATCAGCGACTACGCCCTCATCGGTGACACCCATTCCTGCGCGTTGATCGCCCGCGACGGCTCGATCGACTGGCTGTGCTGGCCCCGTCACGATTCCCCTGCCCTGTTCGTGAAGCTCCTCGACGACGAGAAGGGCGGCGCGTGCAGCCTGGCCTTCGACGGTCGCGCCGAGACGGCGCGGCGCTACTGGCCGGACACGAACATCCTCGAGACGACCTTCACCACGGCGACCGGGCGCGCGCGCCTCGCGGACCTGATGCCGGTCAACCCGCCGAGCGCGGAGCCGGACGAGGGCCCGGACGGCGAGGGCGAGAGCCGGCTGATCCGCCTTCTCACCTGCGAGAGCGGCCGCGTCGCCGGACGGTTCCGGGTGCGCCCGACCTTCGACTACGCGCGCCGGGCCTGCACGCCCACCGTCGAGGGCGCCTCCGTGCTGTTCGAAGCCGGCGACTGGCGTCTGCGGGTCAACGCCCATCCACGGCCGGATCTGGCGGGGGACGGCGCGGAGATCCGGTTCTGCCTGTCCGAGGGGGAGACCGCCTATCTGGTCCTGACCCATGGCGAGGATAACGACGAGGCCTGCATCGAGGATCTCTCCGGCGCCCAGCGCCGCCTGGAGATGACGGCCGATTACTGGCGCCGCTGGTGCGCCCGCAGCACCTATCGCGGCGCCTATCGCGACGCGGTGATGCGCTCGGCCCTGTGCCTGAAGCTGCTGACCTACTCGCCCTCGGGCGGCATCGTGGCGGCGGCGACCGCGGGCCTGCCGGAGGCCGTGCCGGGCAACCGCAACTACGATTACCGCTTCACCTGGATGCGGGATGCCTCCTTCACGGTAACGGCCTTCGTGATGCTCGGCTACGTGCGCGAGGCGTCCGAATTCTTGCGCTTCCTGCGCGAGCGGGACGGCACCTACGGGCGCGAGACCCGGCTGATGTACGGCATCGCCGACGGCATGCCGCCCGAGGAGGAACTCGCCCATCTCGCCGGCTGGAACGGCGTGCGGCCGGTGGTGATCGGCAACATCGCCGAGGCCCAGGACCAGCACGACATCTACGGCGAGCTGCTGCGCGCCCTGTGCATCTTCCTCGAGGCCGTGGATTACGACCCGCCCGAGAAGGTCAACGACCGCCTGCCGGAGGTGCTCGACAACCTGACGGCGCGCGCCATCCGCCATCGGCACGACCCGGATCACGGGATCTGGGAGCTGCGCACCGGGCGGCGCCAGCAGGTCCACACCAAGGCGATGATCTGGGTGGCGCTCACCGACGCCGCGCGCATCGCGCGCAACATCGCGGGCGTGCCCGAGGCGAAGATCGCCGAATGGGAGCGCGTCGCGGCCGAGGTCCGGGCGGAGTACCTTGAGAAGGGCTGGAGCGCGGAGAGGCAGGCCTATGTGGGCGCCTACGGGTCGCACCATCTCGACGCCGCGGTGCTGCGCGTCGCCCTGTTCGCCGCCCTGGATCCGAAGGATCCGCGCACGCGCTCGACGCTCGCGGTGATCGAGCGGGAACTCGGGCGGGGCGACCTGATCTATCGCTACCGGATGGATGACGGGCTCGTGGGCGACGAGGGCACCTTCACGGCCTGCGCCTTCTGGCGGGTCGGCTGCCTCGCCCTCGACGGACGGACCGGCGAGGCCAAGGCCGCCTTCGAGCGGCTCATCACCCGCGGCAACGATGTCGGCCTGTTCGCCGAGGAGATCGATCCCGAGACCGGCGAGCAGCGCGGGAACACCCCGCAGGGCTTCTCCCACATGGCGCTGATCAACGCGGCCCTGCGGCTGGAGAGCACCATCGCGCGCTACGGCCTCGTCGATCCGCCGGACGCGGCGGCGCAAAGGGCGGCCGAATAGCCGCCCTGCCCACGCTCCGAGGCGGAAGGCCGGCGCCCGGTCAGGCGGCGATCGCCACCGCGGTGTCCGGCTCGTCCCCGTCGGCCGCGGGCTCGGCGGCGGGCTGGCTGGCGCGGAAATGATCCAGCAGGCTGTCGCCGAGCCCGTCGAGCACGGCCTCCGTGGCCGCCTGGGCCTCCGGATCCATCGCGGGTTCCTCGGTCCTGTACCAAGCCAGGATCTGCTCCGGCAGCGTATCGAGAATCGCCCCGACCGGGTTGGGGGGCTCGCCGGACGCCGCGGTGCTTGCCGTCTCCGCGACCAGGATCGTCTGGACGTCGCTCGACGGCGGCGCGAAGGCGGTCTTCCTCTGACTCTCCAGGGCCGTGCGCCAAGCGGCGTCCGCCGCCTGGGCCTCCCGGCGCGCGGTCTCGCGGGCCAGCGCGTCCGCGGCGATCGCGCGGGCGACCTCCCGGGCCTCGTCGCGGGCGGCCTCGGCCTCGTAGCGATACAGCAGCGCGAGGATCGGCTGCATGGTCGGCTCCGGCCGCTCGCTGCAGGCGCTTATCGCGCAGGCGATGATCCGCGGCGACAGGCCGGCCCCGCGGATGGGAAGGGCGCGGCGGGTGACATCCTGCCAGGCCGAGACGGCCGCCTGCATCGCCGGCAGGAGCGCGTCGGGAAGGCCGGCCCGGTCGTGCAGGTCGGCAAAGAGCCGGGGATCGCGCAGGGCCCGGGCGACGCCGGCATGGTCCTGCCCCGACAGGTCGGCGAGGGCCGCCTGGGCGAAATCGGTCCGGCCGGAGAGCACGGCGCGGAGGATCAGTCCGGCGGTGAGCTGGTGGGTCGTGCGCAGATGCGCGACGAGCCGCGCCACCGCGGCGGACCCGGACTCCTCGCAGGCCTCCAGGGCCACGCGCTCGCCGGCCTCGCGGCTCATCCGCTCGCAGCGCTCGACGCCGAGCCAGCCCCGCCGCGTGACGAACTCCGACAGGGCCTGCGCCACGGCGAGGCCGATGGCGTGGCGCACCTCCGGCGGCAGGTCGGCGCGGCCCAGCAGCGCCTCGCGCAGGCCGGCCTCGGCGCCGAAGCGCTCCACCATGCGGAGCATTCGGCCCGCGGTGATCTTCGCGGTGGGGTTGCGCGCCAGCACGACCAGCGTGTCGCGATCGCCGATCTCGGCGAGCGCCCCCGAGACCGCGTGCGTCAGGTGATGGCGGGCGGCGATCACGGCGCGCGTGGTCTCGTCACCCAGCGCCGCGGCATCCACGAGATCCGCGTCGGTGAGCACCGGCGAGCGCGCCAGCACGGGCCTGGCGACCTCGGGGACGTCGCAGGACAGCGCGACCACCAGGGGACGCGGCGTCCGCGCGGAGGCCGCGCAGGTCTCGGCCAGCGCCCGGCGGACCATCGGCGACGGATCGTCCAGCAGGGTCAGCAGCGCGGTCTTGGCTTCCCAGGCCTCGTCGGCGGTGAGGTCGCCGTAGAGGTAGGTCCGCGCCAGGGCCGTGGTGGCCTCGGCGCGGCGTCCCGCCGAGGCGTTCTGCGTCCAGGCCAGGAACTCGCGGATGATCATGGACCGCTCCGGGGGGCGAACAGGCTGCTCCTGCCGCCGGTCATGGGGCGTGCGGCGGCGAACTCGGCCGGGCGACGCGGCGGCAACGGGGGGTTGGTCACGCTGGCGCCGGGCGGCGTCGCTGCGGGCTCCGGAAGGGCCCCCGTCACGGGCGGATCCTGAATGGGCAGGCCCGGCCCTGGCTCGGACTCGGAGCGCGGAAAATAGGTCGGCGCCGGGTGAGCGGCCGGCTGCATGCCGTTGCGCGCCTGCCAATACCGGGCTGCGGCGTCCGACGCCGTTCCGCGCTGATCCGTCTGGAAGAGGCTGCGCAGATCGGAGGTGCCGCCGAACGCCGTCGCGGTGCCGATATAGGCCGAGGCGGCCTGCGGGGGCGCGGCGCCGTCCTGGCGCAGGGCGGTGAGGTCGGTGGCGACGGCGCCCTGCGCCGCCGCCGACAGGCTGGCATAGAGTTCCGCCGCACTGCGCGGCCGGCCGGCGCGGTCGTAGAACAAGCCGCGGTTCGCGGCCGCCGCCTCCGGAAGGTCGAGCGCCGCGGCGCGTTCGGGAAAGGCGCGGGCGGTGGAGATCAGGGCGGCCGCGCCCTTGGCGCCCAGCACGTGCGCCGCGTAGAGGTCGCCCGCGGTCGGGTCCCGACCGAGCGCGCCCGCGAGCGCCTCGGCGTTCTGCTGTGTCAGGGCGCCGGCCAGCGTCGCGGAGATCCTGGGGTCGCGGCGCAGGTCGAGGATCGCCTGCCGCTGTCCCGCATTGGGGACCGTGTAGGTGCCGTCCGATTGGCGGGTGATGGCGTCGGCCTGCGCCTGAAGCCCGAGCCGCGGCCCGGCATTCTTCATCACGCCGAGCCAGGTCTGCTCGATGAACTGGAAGAGACCCGTCGCCGACGAGGTCCCGGCCTTCGCCGCGGGATCGAGAGCGGATTCCCGCCGGGCCGTGGCGAGCAGGTAGTCGAAGCCGACGCCGCTCGCCATCGCCCCGTCACGGATCGCCTGGACCACCGGCGCCGCGGCGGCCGTCCCCGTCATCGCCCGTGCCGGCGGCGGCGGAGTCTCCGGAGGGCTGGACGGCGTTGTGAACAGGAACATCCGGGCGCGCACAGGGGCTGGAGACAGCCTGAATTTGCGCCCTGTATGGTAAACAAGTCCTCAATCGGCCCGGGCCGGCCGGATCCGGTTTCAGGACCCGGTGAACTCGCCCGCCCCCCGCGGCCGGCGCATCTGGAACCGTGTATCCGCGGTGGCGTGAAAGTAGTCGAAGTAGCCGCCGCGCATGATCGGGTGCATCGCCGCGGTATCGACCATGCCGTCCTTCACGTAGCGCTCGTCGACATAGATCGACACGACCTGACCGATGACCAGGAAATTGTCCGCGGCCCCGCCCCCGAGCGGCACGAGCGGCACGGTCTGCAGCCACCGGCATTCCAGGGCGGCCGGCGAGGCTGCCACCCGGGGCGGACGCACCTTGAACGAGGGGGCGGTCTCAAGCTTGGCGAAGGCGAACTCGCTCTCGCCGCGCGGGAGCGGCGCCGAGGAATCGTTCATCCCGTCGCGCAGATCCCAGGTCGCGAGGCTGCAGACGAACTCGGCGCCCTCCTCGGCGAAGGTCATCGCGTCCTTGCGGCCCGAGGACGAGAAGGCGACCATGTTGTCGGCCACGGCGTTGAAGAACGAGTAGGGCGCGAGGTTGAGCTTGCCCTCACGGCTCATGGCGCTGATCCACCCGATCGGTCGCGGCGCCACGATGGCCTTGAGCGGGTTGTGCGGCAGGGCGCGTTCATCCCGCGGAGCCTCGAGATCGTAATGCACGGCCAAGCCTCTCAGAGATAGGTGACGATGTCGTCGAGCGCCGGCCGCGGCCGATCGGAGGGGACCTCGCGGGCCCGGCCGATATGCACGAAGCCCGCGAGCTTCTCGGTGGGGGCGAGACCCAGCGCGTCGAGCACGCGGCGATCGTAGGCGAACCACTCGGTCAGCCAGGAGGTCGCGAACCCGGCGGCATTCGCCGCGATCACGAGAGTCATGGTGGCGGCTCCGGCGGAGAGCACCTGCTCCCATTCGGGGATCTTCACGTGCGGCCCCGCCCGCGACACCACGGCGATTGCCAGCGGGGCGTGCATCAGGCGGCCGCGCTCCTGCGCCAGACGCTCGGGGGTCGCGTTGGGATTATCGGCCGCGAACGTCCCGGCGATCACATCGCCCAGCCGTTCACGGGCCTCGCCGGCGATCACGATGAAGCGCCAGGGCGCGAGCTTGCCGTGATCCGGCACGCGGGAGGCCGCGGTCAGGATCGTCTGAAGCTCAGCGTGATCGGGACCCGGACCGTCCAGCAGCGGCGGCGGTACCGAGCGGCGGGTGGTCAGGAGATCGAGGGTGGCGGTCATGCGCTCCGTCCCGGTATCGGGGGCCCGCCGGGATGTGGCATGCGCGGGGCTCCGGTGGAAGAGCGGCCTTGCCGTCGCCATGGTCGGGATGCAGAGGCAGGGATGGGCGATCCGCCGCTCGGCCCCGCAGGGTGCGGCGCGGATCTGCGGCGCCGGTGGCTGCGCCGAACCAGATCGAGGGTTCAAGAGGGTCCGACCGATGCGCATGAGGCTTGCCGCGACGGCGTTGGCAATTCTCGTCACGGTTCCTGTGCCCGTGGCCGCGCAGCAGGATCCGTTCCAGGATCGCCTCGGCGGCCCCCTGCCCTCGCCGTCGATCACCAGCCCCAATCTGCCGCCCGCCATGCCTCCCGCCGAGCCGGAGGCGCAGCTGTCTGTCTCGGCGCTGCTGTCGGGGCCCGGGACCCCGCTGCGGCAGGGGCTCGCGTGGCGGATCTACGAGGATCGCGGCGACGGCACCCGCCCGTCGATCGTGGCCCGGTCGTCCGAGGCGGAGCCGCGCTTCACCCTCGCCCCCGGCACCTATGTGGCGACCGTGACGTACGGCTTTGCCAGCGCCTCGAAGCGGATCGTGATGGGCGGCCAGCCGACCACCGAGACGCTGCGCGTCGCGGCCGGCGCGCTGAAGCTCGCGGGCGCCGTCGGCGACCAGAAGATACCGCCCGGTCAAGTCTCGTTCTCGGTCTTCGTCCCGGTGGGGACCAATTCCGAAGGGCGGCTCGTGCGCTCCGGGATCAAGACCGGCGAGCTGCTGCGTCTGCCGGAGGGGACCTACCATGTGGTGTCGACCTACGGGGAGTCGAACGCGATCCAGCGCGCGGATCTCCGGGTTGAGAACGGCAAGGTGACGGAGGCGACCCTCAACCACCGGGCCGCCACCGTGACCCTCAAGCTCGTGGCAGCCCCTGGCGCGGAGGCGTTCGCCGGGACCGCGTTCTCCGTGCTGACACCGGGCGGCGACACGATCCGCGAGGCGATCGGCGCCTTCCCGCAGGTGACGCTCGCCGAGGGCGACTACGTGCTGATCGCCCGCCACGACGGGCAGGTCTACACCCGCGAGTTCAAGGTCGAGAGCGGGCTGGACCGGGACATCGAGGTGGTGGCCAAGACGGGCTGAGCGCCCCGGAACGCCTCAGGCGAAGCGCCGCGCCAGCGCGACGCAGGCCGCGACCGCGACGGCGGCGCCGATCATCGCCGGCTCGATCCGCTCGCCCAGCACGAGGGCGGCGACACCCAGGCCGAGGAACGGCTGCAGCAATTGGAGCTGCCCCACCGCGGCGATGCCGCCTCGCGCCAGCGCCCGGTACCAGAACACGAAGCCGATCAGCATGCTGAACAGCGCCACGTAGGCGAGGCCCGCCCAGGCGGGCATCGGGATCGCGGCGGGCTCGGCCGGGCTCAGCACCAGAGCCAGCGGCAGGCTCACCGGCAGGGAGAGCACCGTCGCCCACGCGATCACCTGCCAGCCGCCGAGCCGGCGCGCCAGGACGCCGCCTTCGGCATAGCCGAGCCCGCAGACCACGATCGCCGCGAGCATGAGGGCGTCGCCCGGTCCCGGGGGCCCGTCGAGCCCGCGCGCCGCGAAGCCGACCGTGACCAGCGCGCCCACGAGCGACAGCAGCCAGAAGATCGGGGACGGCCGTTCACCCGAGCGGAGGGCACCGAACAGGGCCGTGGCCAGCGGCAGCAGGCCGACGAACACCGTGCCGTGCGCGGCGCCCACGGTTCGCAGAGCCAGGGCCGTGAGCACCGGGAAGCCGACCACGACGCCCGCCGCCACGACGGCGAGCGAGGCGACGTCGCGCCCGTGCGGGCGCTTCTGCCGCAGCACCAGCAGGGCGGCCGCACCCGCGAGGCCCGCCAGGGCCGCCCGGGCCGCGCTGAGGAAAAGCGCGTCCATGCCGGTGAGCGCGAGGCGCGTTGCGACGAGCGAAGCGCTGAAGATCGAGACGCCGATGAGCCCGTCGATCCAGGCGCCCGGGACGTTCCCCCGCGTTGGTGCCGTCATGCTCACGCGTCGCGCCACCCGTCCCTCCCGCAAAACCAGACTGCGGCTGGATGCCGCTCCCGGGGCGGGGCGGCCAGGGACAATGGCGAGCCGGCCGGTCGATCTGTCCTGTCTTCCGGCCAGTACGGTTTGGGGCCGGACCACAGCTCGCAACACTTATTCGACCGTCCGGACGGATCGCGCGCCGAAGGGGCGAAGGTTCCATGTTCCGCGCATTTACATTTCCGTGGGGCACCGGAACGATCGGTGGTCTGCAGGCTTTCCAGCCGCCCATTCCGGGCCACTGGAGATCGCCATGCGCCGCCTCGTCCTCGCCACCCTCGCTGTCGCTACCCTTGCCGGGCCGGCCCTCGCCGCGAACGAGGCGCCCCCGACCACCGCGCCGAAGTTCGAGACCGTCCCCCAGGACGCCGTGCTCAGCTACAACCTGATCGGGCTCAACGTCACCGACGCGCAGAACAACACCGTCGGCGAGATCAAGGATCTCGTGATCGATCACGAGAAGCTCGCCGGCTACATCGTCTCGGTGGGCGGATTCCTCGGGATGGGCGAGCACTATGTGGCGGTGTCGCCGTCCTCCATCGCCCTCGGCTATGACGCCAATGCCAAGAAGTGGAAGGCGATCATCGGCGCCAGCAAGGACCAGCTGAAGGCGGCCCCTGAGTTCAAGTACGACGGCAAGTTCAAGCGCTGATCCGCAGGCGCCCCGGAGACCAGGCGCCTCGTAAACCCGTCGGGAGCCGGCCGGCGCCGCTCCCGACCCTGTCGTGCGCCCCGCGGTCGTCACGCGGCGCACAGGACATCGCGACCTGCGCTAGAGGTACGCCTCCTGCGCCTCGCGCGCGAGGCGGGCGACGATCGCCTCCCGTTTGGCCTGCCGAACGATGATGCGGGCGGCGGCGCGCGCATTGGCGGCGCGGAGTTCGGCCTGCGGACCGCCCTCCCGCAACGCCCGCCACGCCAGCGCGCGGAACCATTTCGCGTTGGCGAGGGCGGCGGCGCGGCGGCTGATCGGCCCACCGACATCGAGCGGCTTCTCTAGTGTAACCGACGCCATTGGCTCAATCCTGGACTGCGATTCGCCGCTTGTCCGCTTATGAGACAAGAAATGGCGATACCTTGCGAGCTGGGCAATAGTGCTGCCAGCAATAACTTCCGCGGATCGGCACGATTCGGCATCCTCAGAACGCGGTAGGCCGATGTCGTGCCGGCCGTCCGAGCGGATCTGGGCTGTCGATGGACGGGGAACGCGGCCCAGAGGCGGCGACTTCTGATTTCAGCAGGCCGAACGGCGCCGGGCCGGACCGGCCCAGTCCGCGAGAGGGTAGCGTGCCGACGATCTTCGACGCCCATACCTTCGCCCTCACCGCGCATGCCGGCCAGCTCGACAAGAACGGCCAACCCTGCATGCGGCACTTGGAACGGGTGGCCAACGCCGCCCTCGCCCGTGCCGGCCATGCCCGCCTCGTCGACCGGCTGGATATCGACCCGATGCATGTGATGCAGGCTGCGCTGCTTCACGATGTGCTGGAGGACACGCCGCGCACGCCCGCGGACCTGCGCGCGGCGGGCTTCGGGCCGGATGTGATCCGAACCGTGACGATCCTCACCAAGCCGGTCGCCCGGACGGCCTATTCGGAACGGATCGCCCACCTGATCGAGGCCGGCGATTTCGCGGCGATTCTGGTGAAGATGTCGGACACCGAGGATAATCTCTGCCCGTCGCGGATCCCGCCCAATGCGGCCTTCCTGCGGGAGCGCTACACCACCGCCTTCGCGCGCCTGAAAGAGGCCGCGACGGCGGCAGGCTATACGGGGCGGTGACGCACCGCGGCGGAGAAGCCGCAGCCTGTCAGGCGTGGTCGGGATCCGGTCCCGACGACACGCACCGGCGAATGAAGGCGCCGGCCTCCTCGAGGGCTCGTGTCGCCTCTGGGATCGGCGCGCCGACGAAGACGTGACTGACGCACTCGGTTCGGAAACGGGGTTCGAGTGAACGGCCATGCCGGCGTGCGCCCGCCGAGGGCGCACGCATGCAGCGCGAACGGCCTCGGCGGGCGCCTGCCTTCGGCGATTGAGGCCTACGCCTTTCCGGGACGCCGGTGCGAGAGGCCCGGCACCGTGAGGAGGCGGCGGGTGGACCAGCGCTCGGGCACGCCTGACGGGCACCCCGACGATCGGCTCGAGGCGGCCTCTGCCGTTGCAGCCACGCCCGGGGCTCGCATCGCGTCCGCGGATCGTTCCGGAAGATCGGACCAGTGACGCTTCTCGTCCAGCATGCAGCGCTCCTCGAAGATTCAGGCCTGAGGTGAACCGGGGTCGCGCGCGAGAGATCCTCAAGCTCCCGCACGTTCGCATCGTCTCGAACGCCGACGGCGCGTTTCGGGACGGGACTGCCGCTTCGGACACGCGGCCGAGATCAGGCCCGGGCGTATCGCCCACATCGGCTGTGTGGCGCAGGCCGAGGCCTGCCGGGTCGGAGCACCTGGCCACTTCCGCTGCCGACGCAAGATGCAGCTTGTGATCACTCTTCCGCAAGCGGCTTCGTCCGCCTCGGAACATTTACGGTGACGGGCGGTAGATCAGGCGTCGCAAGATTCTATTGCGTTACGAGGACGTCAGCTTGGTTCCGTCAACTCCGCAATCGACGGCCCGGATCGCCGGCCATCCGATCCATCCCATGCTGGTCCCGATCCCGATCGTCTGTTTCGTCGGGACGCTGGTGACGGACATCGCCTACTGGCTCACCGCCAACACGCAGTGGGCGAATTTCTCCGCCTGGCTCCTGAGCGTCGGCCTGATCATGTCTGCGCTGGCCGCCCTGGCAGGGGCGATCGATTTCTTTGGCGACCGGGGCATCCGCAGGCTGCGTCCGGCGTGGATTCACGCGGCCGGTAATGCCGTGGCGCTGATCCTCAGCATCATCAACGTCTTCGTGCACAGCCGCGATGCCTATACGTCGGTGGTGCCGACCGGGCTGGTCCTCTCGGCGCTCGTGGTGCTCATCCTGCTGGTCACCGGCTGGAACGGCGCGGCCCTGGTTCACCGCCACGGCGTCAGTGTGCGGACGGGAGAGCGGGCATGACGCGCCTTCACTGGAGCCTCGCCGCCGGCCTGCTGCTGCCGCTCGCCGCCTGCGGGCCGGATCCCATCGACCCGCAGACGCAGGTCGGGCCGAACCCGCCGCTCCCGGCCCTGCACCAGTATCTGCTGCCGCCGATGCACGTTTCCAGCGTCGTCGGCTGGAAGGAGGGCGAGGCGCCCCAGGTCGCCGCCGGCCTTCAGGTCAAGGCGCTCGCCACGGGCCTGAAGAATCCGCGCTCGATCTTGGTGCTGCCGAACGGCGACATCTTGGTGGCGGAGAGCGGTGGCCCCACGCCGCCGATCTATCGGCCCAAGGAGATCATCATGGGGTGGCTGGAGCGGAAATCCCATTCCGCCGAGACGCCGGGGCAGCGGATCACCCTGCTGCGGGATGCGGACGGCGACGGTGTGCCGGAAACGCGCTCCGTCTTCCTCGACAGGCAGAACTCGCCCTTCGGCATGGCCCTGGTCGGCAACGACCTCTATGTCGCCGAGACCGATGCCGTGATGCGCTATCCTTACCGGGAAGGCGAGACGACGATCACGGAGCCGGGCGCCAAGCTCACGGAGCTGCCGGCGGGTCACATCAATCATCACTGGACCAAGAGCCTGACCGCCAGCCCGGACGGCACCAAGCTCTATGCCGGTGTCGGTTCGAACAGCAACATCACCGAGAACGGCCTCGACGAAGAGAAGGACCGGGCGGCGATCTGGGAGATCGACCGAACGACCGGTGCCCATCGGCTCTATGCCACCGGCCTGCGCAACCCCAATGGCCTGACGTTCGAGCCGCAGACCAAGACGCTCTGGTGCGTGGTCAACGAGCGCGACGAGCTCGGGCCGGACCTCGTGCCCGACTACATGACCTCGGTGAAAGACGGAGGCTTCTATGGCTGGCCGTACAGCTACTGGGGCAATCATGTGGATCCCCGGGTGATGCCGCAGCGACCGGACCGCGTCGCCTCGGCGATCATGCCCGATTATTCCCTGAGCTCGCACGTGGCGCCGCTCGGGCTGACCTTCTACACCGGCACGGCTTTGCCGCAGACCTACCAGGGCGGCGCTTTCGTGGGCGAGCACGGAAGCTGGGATCGCGACCCGCTGAACGGCTACAAGGTGGTCTACGTCCCGTTCGAGAATGGGAAGCCGGTCGGTAAAGCCCAGGACGTGGTCACCGGCTTCGTGACCGGCGACCGGCAGGCCCGCGGGCGCCCCGTCGGCCTTGCGGTCGACAGTCACGGCGGTTTGCTGATCGCCGACGATGCGGGTGGCGTCGTGTGGCGGGTCACCGGTGCCTCATCGCAGTCGCGTGCCGGGTCATCTCCCATCCTCCGCTGATCCGGCCCAGGGTCGGACGGCACCGTCGCGGAAGGGCAGGCCTTGACGATCTCCTCCCGTTCACCGACCGCGATCAGCGATGAGGGCCGCCATGCCCGTGATCGCGGCGACCCGATCACCGCCAACCCCTATCCCGCGGGGTCGGAGGCGCACCGAACCTGGGCGCGGGGCTATCGGATGCCCGACCAGGAGGCCCATGACACGGCCCATGACACCGGGCCTGCGGCCTCCGGCAAGGCTGCCCCTCCGGCGTCGTCGTGAGCTCCCGCGCGGGGGCTCAGTAGAGAGAGATCAACGCGACACCGCAGACCATCAGCACGCCACCGAGAATCCGCCAGGGCCCGGCGGTGTGCTGCGCGAAGCCGAGCCAGCCATAATGGTCGAGCACGACTGACGTCACGATCGCCGCCGTGACGGTGAGGCCCGTGAAGAGCGCCGCCCCGAGCCGGTCCGCCAGCAGGATCATCGCCAAGACGTAGCTCCCGCCCATGGCACCGCCGAGCCACGCCCACCAGGGCACGTCGGCGAGGCGTTCGCCCCCGGGCCAGCTGAGCCCGAGGAACGGCGCGGCCAGGAGATAAACCAGGATGTTGGTCGCCGCCACGGCGAGGGCGGCCAGGATCGGCTGGCCCGACGCCTTGTTCAAGGTCACATTCGCACCTGCCTGGACGGTGTTGACGATGCCGGCCGCCACCGCGACCAGGACAATCAGGATCTGCATGCCGGATTCGCGTCCTCGTTCCTCGGTCGCGCGTCAGGAACAGCCGCGCTGGCTCGGTGTTGCCCGGAAGACCGACAGCGGCCCCCGGGATCGGACTGTCGTCGAGACAGGGAGATACGCCATGAGATTCGTCGCGCTCGCCATAACCGGCCTTTTCGTCGCGGGGGCCCCCGCTCTGGCTGCGGAGAACAGTGGTGGCACGAGCCGATCCGGTACGGCCAACAGCACCGGCCCGAACGATGCCGGCTCGGGTTCAACGCCCGGCGCGAAGGGGAGCGGTCCCTCGAGTGGCTCGCTGAGCCGATCCGGCACGACCAACACAACCGGCCCGAACGATGCCGGATCCGGCTCGAAGCCCGGGGCCAGCGGTCGCTGATACGGGCGACAATCCCCGGGCGGCGGAGACCGGAGAAGCGAGGCCCCGTCCGAGCAGAGCCGGGCGGGGCTCGGGGGTGATAGCCATGCGCTGAGCGATCGTTTCAGGATCCGCGATATCCCTGTCCGTGCCGAGCGCCGTAATACGCGTCGGCGCCCCGATAGCCCGCCGGCGCATGGTATGGACTGGAGCCGTCGGAACATCTGGACTGGCCCCCCGCCAAGCCGTCGCGGAGCGCCGCGCCGGTCAGACGTCCGTGGCCGAGACCACAGCCGCCGAAGCCGCGACCGCACGCCTTGGCCCCGGTCGGAACAGGGGCCGGGGCGGCGCTCGGCGCCGTCGATGCATGGGCAAGCTGTCTCATCGCGTCATTTCTGCATCGTCAGGCTGTTTCAGGAACACCGCGCGTCGGTGGTCCGATCCCGCCAGACGATCACATGCTGCTGCGCTTCCCGACATGGCCCTAGTGGTCCAAATCTGACACTTGGTACCCACAGCTAGGGGCCGCTTGCGGCCTATTGCGAATTTTCCTCGCCGCCTATTACCGGCGGAGACCGAGAACGGGCATATCACGCCGATGCGACTTGTAACCAGAAATTGGCGATTTTTGTTCGTCCTCGTCCCAGCGCTCGTCTTGCAATTGCCTTTGCGGGATGAACTTGAACAGCTTGGGTTGAGTAATCTCGCTTCGAATGCGGTAGCGGGCCTCACTATTTTTGTCGCTGCGCTGGCGCTTTTGTGGGCTCTTGAACGGATTTGGCCTGCTAAGCCGAGCGGCAGCTAACCACCTACTGCGGGTCTAACGAACGGGTACCAAGCGTCAGATTTCGACCACTAGGAACACGCGTGGTCGGACGACGGTTCTCGCGTCACGGATGCACATCTTGGAGGATCTATGCCGGCAGCGAGAGTCGTCGCGACCCTCGGGCTTCTGATGCTCGGGCTTGCAGCCTGCGACAACAAGCAGGCGCAGAACACCACGCCGACGAAGCCGGATTCCAGCAAGATGGAGCCGCAGACCGAGCAGTCCGCACCGAGCGGTCAGAAGCACCCGTGAGCCGCTGACCGGCTGAACACGGGGGCGGCAGCGGATCGGTGGTCGGCCGAAGCGGAGTCGATTTTTTTTCTGCCGGCGCCTGCGCCACCACATCCGGAGTCTTTGCCACGCCCGCTCCGAAGCCGCGTGCGGCTTCAAACAGCAGGCCAATGTCCGCGGCGGCAACCCGACCGGCGGGGTCGAACAAAGGATCCATGACACCGTCCACGGCTGACCATCGTCCGGATGCCGGCGGATTGTCGCCGGGCGCCGGCCAGGAGCCATGCGAGCGTGATCCGATCGGCATCCGCCGAAGTCAGACGAAGTGCATCGGCAAAGCGCGATCCAAGACTTCGACATACGTGCCGGCCAGGACCGCGACCGCGGCGGCGGCAACAGCGGCGGCCATCGTGAGACGTGCGGTGAGGGTCATGGGAAGTCTCCATCGCGTCCGCGATCGTCGTCGCGGCACGACCCCTCTGTAAGCCCAAGCTTTCCCCGCAGGCGTGCTCCGCCACACCTGGGCCGCATTCGCCTCTGCCCGGGGGCACGTCACCGCCAGCGCCGCATCAGGATCGCCACGACGCCGAGGCTCAAGCTGAAGCCGAGCAGGGCAACGATGAGGCCGAGACGGGTGTCGTGGCGGACGCCACGCTCTGACAGGGACAGCAGAATCTGTCGAATGCAGAGCAGGCCGCAGGCCGCCGATCCGAGACCGGCGAGAAACGCCAATGCCTTGAACACCGCCGCATCCGAGTGAACGCCGAGTCGTCAGGAAGGAAATCTGCGCCTTCCGTCTGGAAGAACCAGATGTCAGATGCGATGTCGGTTAAGCATCCGTGCGGCTGCCGTCTAAAATGCGCCGCGCTGCCGCCCCGTGGCCGGCCGCATCGACGTGGATGCCGGGTCCCGCCCGCCGCCTGCGGGATTCCCGGAGTCGATCGGACACGGCTCACGGCCGGCAATCCTGTGATTGCCGGCCGGTTGGCGGGCGCGGTCTCAGGCGGCGCGCACGCCGTCGAGGAAGCGGGCGACCTCGGCGGTGAGGTGCTCGGACTGGCGCGACTTCGCGTCTCAGAGGTTCGGCGACGCCGGTCGGTCGGCCACCTAGATGCTGCCTGCGTCAGCTTTGCCGGAACGCAGAAGGCCATGTGCCGGCAGCCTCATGGCATACGGGCGGCCCGTCTCCCACCGCACCGCTGGCTTCGACCCGGTCTCCGATGGCGCGCACCGGAGCAGCCTTCGAGTCGCAGAGCAAGGCATTCCGCAGCGACCGCTACTCGTCGCCCATTTCCTCATGGTCCACAAGTTCGTCTTCTTCTGACGCCGAGCTCAGATAGGCGCGGAGATCCTGGATGAGAGCTTTGACTTGAGCTTCCGTCGCGACGATCTGCGTGGTCTCGCCGTCCTCATCCTCGATCGTGAGCCGGCAGCCGGCTGGAACTTCCTCGATGAGAACGCGATCAAGTTTTCTGGTTGAATTCATCGCCGGTTACCTCATCAGCCATGGGCTCGTAGATGCGCCCTCTGCAAGAAGGCGTTTCAATCCGACAGGATTGCTTCTGCGGCGCCCGAAATTGACCAGAGCGCCCGGGTATCGTCTGGCAACGCATTTCGGATCTTCTCGACTTGGCCCGCTGAAAGGTGTCGACCCAACACCTTGAAGACAGCACGGGCGGCTTGGCTCGAATCGATCGGCCGGGTTGTGGCGAGAGCCTCGCCCACGCGTTCTAGAAACGGCTCATGGGTCCGAGCCGCAGCGGATTCCTCTGCCGTCGGACGCCACTGTTCGTAGTAGAGCCCCCTCACGAGCAGTGGCAATTGTGCACCGAGATGCGCTGCGAGACCCAGGGGCAACCGGTCTCGAACGGTGCGCAAGACGCCACCCAGCACGTGCCAAGCCACCGGGCGCGGGAGCTTTAGCTCAGCCATGATCTCATCGAGCCAGATATGCGTGGTTTTGAGCGTCGTGTCGAAGACATCCAATCCCGTGGCGCTCATGGATTCCTCCTCCAGATCACCGTCCGCCAAGCTGAGAGGCGGGTACGAACCGCTGCGTCGCGCCGAGCCTGCTTCGCAGCCTGTGCCTGCGCGCGAAATCGGGTTTGAGACAGATCAAAATGCGGTGGCGCACCGCGGGACAAACAGGATCGGCAGGAAGGTCGCGGTTTGACGCCCACCTGCCACTTCCGAGCACGACGAAACATCTACGCAGAGCGGGCTTTCGACCCACAAGGGTCTCGCTGCCGCATGCGAAGCCGCCTTCAAAGAGGCCAACGAGGAGTCCAGATCAGCTGCCACGATCCAGCGACGCTTTCCGCGATCCTCAATTCGCCTGCAGCGCACCGACCATATGCTCTGCGTCGCACTGCCGGATCCAGGCCTTCGCGGCCTCTGCGAGAAACGCCGAACGGGTCTCACCACGCGCCGCCGCAATGCGATCGACCTGCTCGAGAAGGCTTTCGTCGAGAGAAACAAGCACGCGTGGTTCTGGCCTCGGGCTGCTATGGTCGGCTGATTCAGCCGTCGCACGGTCGCAGGTCTGGCGCGCCGTCAGATCGCCGGGTGCCGCGTTCGATGCGCGGACCAGTGGCGGCTCGCCTGCCGCGTCGAACATGGCGCCGACATGCGGTACGAGTACGCGCCCGACCTCCCGCAACAACGCGTCGAGGGTCTCGGCATGGGGCTGGAGAGCCGGAAACTCCGGACACGACGCGCGGAAAGCACCCTGTTCCGATTGAATCAGCAGCACCAGTTGCCTCATGTGTGCACTCCGACCCGTCGGCATTATCTACACTCTCAGTCCATGCTTTCCGAGTATCCTCACCGTGCTCGCTTGCGGTCCTTTCTGTCCCATCTCCTCCGAAAATGTGACCCGCGTACCGGGCGCGATGCGGTCGAAGGCGTCGTCCCACACATTGTTGCGATGGAAGTAGACCTCCCGGCCGTCCCCTGTCTCCAGGACGCCGAACGTGCCGGACTTGTCGATCCGAACAACCGTACCGCTGGCCACTGCTTCGTGCTGCTTGATTTGCCCCTGCAACTTGCGCACGTGGTCTTGAAGTTGGCGCCGCGCCCGCTTGAACGCGTCGTCGATGGCGAAGATCAACTGGGCATGGCGTTCATCTTGGCTCGGGGTGCGAGTCACGCTGACCTCCCGGCCTTCAGGCAGCACGAGGTGGATGTTCACCTCGTAGAGTCCGCCCGTGCGATGCCGGTCGCCGGGCCCCTTGATCACCACCCGACAGGCCGTCACCCGACCGTAGCGCCGTTCGAGCTCGGCGATGTGCTCCGAGACGGAACTCTCAATCGATGGTGAGGCGTCAAGGCCTTGAAAGTCGATTTCCGCAGGTATCTGCATGGCGGAGGCTCGCCGTTGATGGTCGCGTCTGGGCTTCCAGGAGGACGGCAGGCGTGACTTCGGAATAGGTCCGGAGCTTGCGGATCAGGAGGAATGCTCAGCGTGCGAGCCGTAGACTGGCTTTGTCTCCTGATTCCGCTTTGACGTACGTCAAGGTAGAGCGGAGTCAGCGACACTCTGCGGTCAGATCCCTGTGCTGGTCAGTTTGGCCGGAAGAGCCTTGGCGTCGGCTGCAAACCCGACCCGGAAAGCCGCCGTCCAGTCGGTTCTGGGCGCATTGGAGCCGATCATCCCCGGCTCCCGCATGGTGGCGGTCCCACGTGACCCCTGTCCTTGACCTGAACGTCCTCACGTCCTGTCTGCAGGCGGATACCGATGCACCCGGGAAGAGGCGCCGGCGACAGCGATGCCAGCCGAACATTTGGGTGCGACTCCTGAGATCAGGACTGGCCGCGTTTCCGACACACATATTCTCACGGCAGCGTCATCTCCTGATCGGGCGTTGATGTGCGTCAATTCTATCAAGTGTGGGCCGCCGATAAAGTAACCCTGCCTTGCCCCAAGGCCGCCTGAACCTGACGTGATGAGCCAAGCTGCGCCCAGCCGCACGGCTCTCGGCCTTCCAGTCGTACTCGTCAGCCGAGGGGTGTCGCTGCTGGAGAGGTGCGATGAGGCGGAGGCCAGACAACGAGAATGGCTCGCGCAGGACGCCGCGGGCCTCATGGTCCGAACACGCACAGCCGACCTGTAACCAAGCTGTCGCGGAGCGTCTGCGCGAGGCTGCCGATCTCCTCGATCGCACGGAAGGCGAGAAGTTCCGCGCCGCCGCATATCGGAAGGCCGCCGACTCCGTCACACATCTCGATCGTGACCTTCGAGAGGTTGCACAGGGTGGACCCGACGCGTTGGATGCCATCCCGGGGGTCGGCCGCTCCATCGGCCGGACCATCATGCAATTGCTTGAGACGGGTCACTGGCCCTACCTGGAGCACTTGCGGGGCTCGGCGGATCCGGTTCAGCTGCTACGCACGATACCGGGTATCGGCCCCGTGCTGGCCGCGCGCATATTTGACACTTTGCACGTGTCGACGCTCGAGCAGCTGGAGATGGCTGCCGAGCAGGGGCGCTTGGACGCGGTGCAGGGCTTTGGAGCGCGCCGGGCAAAGATGCTGCGCGCCAACCTGAACGCGGTCCTCTCGCGGATCCCACGCCAGGGTCAGCGCTCCGATCAAGAGCCGCCCGTGGCGATCTTGCTCGATGTGGACAAGCAATACCGCGAGCATGTCGACGATCTTCCCAAGATCGCCCCCCGCCGGTTCAATCCCAGCGGGGTGGCGTGGCTCCCCATCCTGCACACCCAGCGTGCGAACTGGGCCTTCACGGCGCTGTATTCGAATTCGGCGCGGGCCCATGAACTCGGCAAGCAGCGCGATTGGGTGGTTGTCGCATTCAGTTCGGACCGCGGGCCAGAGGGCCAGCGGACCGTCGTGACGGAGACGCACGGGCCTCTGGCCGGCCAAAGAGTGGTGCGGGGCCGGGAGCAGGAGTGCCATGCCGTCCTGGGTTCGTCCGGGCAGGGCCTCTCGCCCGCCGGCGTTCCTGCGCAGCCGTGTCCGCCACCCTATGGACCGCCGGCACTCGAGGTCGAGCTTCCGGCGCAGACGCGGCTGGGACCGCATTCGCCCGGCCCGGTGGAAGGATCGCGGAGCGTGTGATGATCACGCCGGATCAGCCCGAACCGCAGCCGACACCGCCGTCGCCCTATCCGGCCCCGGCGCATCCGGCCGAGCCGCGCGAGGTGCCGTTGCCTGAACCGGCGGGCCTGCCCGCCCCGCCGCTTGAGCCACTTCCCGTGGGCGAGCCGCTTGGCGTGCCGCCGGGATCGCCTTCGGAGGTTCCCCTCTCTCCTGCCATCCCGGAGCCCTGGCTCCCGAGATCGACCGCTCCGTAAATTCCAGGCGCGCTCGGAGGTCTTGCCCGCAACGGTTCGCGATGAGCTGCAGCCGGCCTGCCCCCTCTGCCGCAACGGATGGGCCCCGTTCGGCCGAGCGAGCCCGAGGTGACGGGTCACCGCTGGACCAGATTGTAGACCGCTGCCGCATCGATGCGCTGACCTGCGATCCTCGCGTCGATTCAGCCGATATCGACGTGGCTGTGAACATCGGCATAGCGCGCATCCCGGCCGATCAGGATGCGCGATGCGATGCCTGAAAGCGGACCCCGCTCACTCGGCGGCGTCATACGCCTCCGGCGGTGGGCAACTGCACACGAGGTTGCGGTCGCCGAAGGCGTTGTCCACCCGGTTGACCGGCGGCCAGTACTTGTCCATCCCGCGCGCGCCGGCGGGGAAGCAGGCGGCCTCGCGGGAGTACGGCCGCTCCCAGGCGCCGATCAGGTCCTGCACCGTGTGGGGCGCGTTCTTGAGCGAATTGTCGGCCCGGTCTGAGTCGCCGGTCTCGATCGTGCGGATCTCCTCGCGGATCGCCAGCATCGCGTCGCAGAACCGGTCGATCTCGCCCTTGGTCTCCGACTCCGTCGGCTCGATCATCAGCGTGCCCGCTACCGGCCAGCTCATGGTCGGCGGGTGGAAGCCGCAGTCGATCAGCCTCTTGGCCACATCCTCGTTCGTGACGCCTGCGCTCTTCTGGAACGGCCGCAGGTCGACGATGCACTCATGCGCGACCCGGCCATGGGCCCCGGCGTAGAGGATCGGGTAGGCGCCCTCCAGCCGCTTGGCGATGTAGTTGGCGTTGAGGATCGCCACGCGGGTCGCCTGGGTCAGCCCGCGGCCGCCCATCATGAGGCAGTAGCTCCACGAGATCGGCAGGATCGAGGCCGAGCCGAACGGCGCGGCCGAGACCGCGCCAACCTCTCCGGTGCGCGGGTCGCTCGGCAGGAACGGGATCAGGTGCGCCTTGACGCCGATCGGCCCCATGCCCGGACCACCGCCGCCGTGCGGGATGCAGAAGGTCTTGTGCAGATTGAGGTGGCTCACATCCGCGCCGATGTCGCCGGGCCGGGCGAGCCCGACCAGCGAGTTCAGGTTCGCTCCGTCGAGGTAGACCTGGCCCCCGTGGGCGTGGGTGATGGCGCAGATCTCGCGCACGCGCGCCTCGAACACGCCGTGGGTCGACGGGTAGGTGATCATGCAGGCGGCGAGCGTCTCCGCATGCTGCTCGGCCTTGCGGCGGAAATCCTCCACGTCGACATTGCCCTGCGGGTCGGCGCCAACCACCACGACGCTCATCCCGCACATCTGCGCCGAGGCCGGGTTCGTGCCGTGTGCCGAGGACGGGATCAGGCAGACGGTGCGGTGCCCCTGCCCACGCGAGACATGGTAGTTCCGGATCGCCAGCAGGCCCGCGTACTCGCCTTGCGCCCCCGAATTCGGCTGCATCGAGATCGCGTCGTAGCCGGTGATCGCGCAGAGCTTCTGCGACAGATCGTCGATCAGGGCGCGATAGCCCCGGGCCTGGTCCTCGGGCACGAAGGGGTGGATCTCCGAGAATTCCGGCCAGGAGATCGGCAGCATCTCGGCGGTCGCGTTGAGCTTCATCGTGCACGAGCCGAGCGGGATCATCGCCCGGTCGAGGGCGAGGTCGCGGTCGGCCAAGCGGCGCATGTAGCGCGTCATCTCGCTCTCGGCCCGGTTCATGTGGAAGATCGGGTGGGTCAGGTAGGCGGAGGTGCGCCGAAGCGCCTCCGGCAGCCGCGGCTCGGGCCACGCCTCCTCGTAGGTGAGGTGGGCGCCGCCGAAGGCGCGCCACACCGCCTGGACGATGTCGGGCCGGGTGCGCTCGTCGACCGTGATGCCGATGCGGTCCGCGCCGACCTTACGCAGGTTGACGCCGTTGGCGACCGCATTGGCCAGGATCACGCCTTGGAACGGGCCGACCAGCACCGTCACCGTGTCGAAGAATGTCGCGTGGTCGGGGGTGAAGCCGAGGCGCTCCAGCCCTTCGGCCAGCCGCACCGCGTCCCGGTGGACGCGACTGGCGATCGCCTTCAGTCCCATCGGCCCATGGTAGACCGCGTACATCGAGGCGATGACGGCGAGCAGCACTTGGCTCGTGCAGATGTTCGAGGTCGCCTTCTCGCGGCGGATGTGCTGCTCGCGGGTCTGGAGGGCCAGGCGGTAGGCGCGGTTGCCGCGCGCGTCCACCGAGACGCCGACGATGCGGCCCGGCAGCGCCCGCTTGTGCGCGTCGCGGGTCGCCATGTAGGCGGCGTGAGGGCCGCCGTAGCCCATCGGCACGCCGTAGCGCTGCATCGAGCCGACCGCGATGTCCGCGCCCATCTCGCCCGGTGCCTTGAGCAGCGTCAGCGCGAGCGGATCGGCCGCCACGACCGCCACGGCGTCTGCCCCGTGCAGCGCCGCTATCACCTCGGTGAAGTCGCGCACCGCGCCGTTCACACCCGGGTACTGGAAGATCGCGCCGAACACGGCTGCCGGGTCGAGGTCACTGAGCGGGTCGCCCACCACGACGCGCCAGCCCAGCGGCGCCGCGCGGGTCCTGAGCACCGCGATCGTCTGCGGCAGGCAGTCCCGATCGACGAAGAAGGCCTCCGCCCTGGAGCCCGCGACGCGCTTGGCCATGCTCATCGCCTCGGCCGCCGCGGTCGCCTCGTCCAGCAGCGAGGCGTTGGCGACGTCGAGCGCGGTGAGGTCGCAGACCAGGGTCTGGAAGTTCAGCAGCGCTTCGAGGCGGCCCTGGCTGATCTCCGGCTGATAGGGCGAGTAGGCCGTGTACCACGCCGGGTTCTCGAAGATGTTGCGCTGGATCGCGGGGGGCATGGTCGTGCCGTGGTAGCCCTGGCCGATCAGCGAGACGAGGAGCCGGTTCATATCGGCCGTCTCGCGCATCCGCTCGATCGAGCGCCGCTCGGTGAGCGCACGCCCGAACTCGATCGGCTCAGCCTGCCGGATGTCGGCCGGGAGCGTCTCGTCGATCAACGCGTCGAGGCTCGGCGCGCCGACGCACTCCAGCATCTCGGCGATCTCGTCGACTGTCGGGCCGATGTGGCGGCGATTGGCGAAGTCGTAGGGGTCGTAGGTGCTGGCGGTCATGGTCATCGGCGGGTCACGCTTTCAGATCGTCACGCTGTTGGCTGGTCCGGGCTGGGATCGGCGGATCGACGCGCGGGCTCCTCCGTCGGGCGATCACGTGTCCAGGGCGTCGTAGGCCGCCGCATCGAGGAGCGCCTCCATCGCGGCCGGATCCGTAAGACGCATCCGGTAGAGCCAGCCCGCACCCTGCGGGTCGGCGCTGACACTGGCGGGATTGCTCACCGCCGCCTCGTTCACCTCCGTGACCTCGCCGTCCAGCGGCGCATAGACGTCGGAGGCCGCCTTGACCGACTCGACCACGGCGGCGGGCGCGCCTTTGGTCAACCGCATCCCGACCTTCGGCAGTTCGATGAAGACGAGGTCGCCGAGCTGTTCGGCGGCATGCGCGGTGATGCCGACCGTGGCGATCCCATCCTCCAGGCGCAGCCATTCGTGCTCCTCGGTGAATCTCAGCATGAAGCTCTCCTCTGGTGTCTCTCGGATCAGGCGCGCTTGAAGCCAGCGGCCACGAAAGGCAGGCGGGCGACGGCGGCAGGCAGGCGCTGGCCGCGCACCTCCGCGAAGACGCGCGTGCCGGGTCCGGCCAGCGCGGCGGGCAGGTAGCCCATCGCCGCGGGTGCCCCGAGGCTCGGCCCGAACCCGCCCGAGGTGACGCGGCCGACGGGCACGTCGTCCTCGGCCCCCGCGAAGAGGAGCGCTCCGGCCCGCACCGGCGCGCGTCCCTCCGGCAGCAGGCCGACGCGGCGGCGGGTGGGACCCGTCTGCATCTCGGCCAGGATGCGGGCCGCGCCTGGAAAGCCGCCGGACCGGGCGCCGCCGCTGCGCCGGGCAGGCGCGATCGCGAAGGTCAGGCCGGCCTCGACGGGGCTCGTGGTCGCGTCGATGTCGGCACCGTACAGGCAGAGTCCGGCCTCCAGGCGGAGCGAGTCTCGCGCGCCGAGGCCGACCGGCAGCACGGCGGTGTCGGCGAGCAGCGCCTCGGCAACCGCTTCGGTCGCCGCCAGCGGCGTCGAGATCTCGAACCCGTCCTCGCCCGTGTAGCCTGAGCGCGTCACCAAGCAGGGCGCGCCCGCGACCGCGACCGCGCGCGCGTCCATGAAGCGCATCTCGGCGACCTCCGAGGCCAGCATCGTGAGGACTGCCCCGGCGCCGGGCCCCTGCAGGGCGAGGAGCCCGCGATCGAGCGTCTCGACGGCGATCGCGGCGGGCAAGCCCGCCCGCAGGTGCGCGACGTCCGCTTCCTTGCGGGCCGCGTTGACCACGAGGACGAGCCGGTCGCCGAGGTTGGCGACCATCAGGTCGTCGAGGATCCCGCCGGCCTCGTCGGTGAGGAGCCCGTAGCGTTGCCGGCCGGGCGCCAACCCGACCACGTCGGTCGGCATCAGCGCCTCGAGGGCGCGCGCGGCCTCGGCCGGATCGTCCGCGCGGAGCGCGATCTGGCCCATGTGTGACACGTCGAACAGCCCGGCGGCGGCGCGCGCGTGCAGGTGTTCCTTAAGCAGGCCCGCCGGGTACTGGAGCGGCATCGCGTAGCCCGCGAACGGCACCATCCGCGCGCCGAGGCGCAGGTGCAGGTCGTGGAGCGGCGTGCGTTCGAGGGGGACGGTCTCGGCGGCCGATGCCGGCATCTGGACTCTCCGCGACAAGGGCTCCGGACGCACCACGCTGGTGTGTCCGGCCACCCCCATCTGTCGCGGTTACCTGAGAGCTTCCCCCGCGCCGAAGATGCGGGGTTTCTCCTTCGGTGGACGCCGTGCAGCGCCTCTCTCCAGATCGTCCAACGATGCGGTGATTGTGCCTGAGAGTTTCCGGGGGTGGTTGCTCCGTCGGCGCCATGCCCGGCTTTCGGCTAGGCTGGGCTCTCCCGCATCGCCTTGAGGACGGGGCCAGAAAAGCACAGGGCGCTGCTCCACACAACATCAGATCGGCGTGCCCCGGCGGCGGCCGGTCAGCCGCGTCGGCTTCGGTCCGACGCCCGACCGCTGGCGGACCGGCAGCTTTCGGCGCCGGCCTGAGGCGCAGTGCGCCTGCAACTTGCTGTGGAGCGGTCCGTCTGGAGGTGCACAGGCTGTTTCTGTGACGAAAGGCGATATCGCTCGTTAATTAAATATATCTGCAGATCTTATGAATTTTTCGTAAGATAGTTACGCGTTTGATCGATTGTGCTAACGATCATGGTTGTCTTGAAGGGCTTGCCGAGAGACCTGTCAGCTGCTCTGCAGGCCGCCGACATTTAACGAAGTGGGCCTCGGTTGTTTTGAACGCAGCCATCAAGGTGGCAATGGCCGCGAGGCATCCGCTTGTGCCCGTACGGGGCCGTCTAGTACGCCAAGCTCGCGGTCCCGACCTCGCGAAGCGCCATGAACTCGGCGCACCGCCGCTCAAGCTCCGAGCGCGGCTCGAGGTCTGGCTGGGCACGCTTGGCAAGTTGCCACGCTTCAACGGCGGCCTCGGCGCTCGCCTGCATCGCCGCTTCCTGGTCAAGGGTCAGCGATCGAGACGGCTCTAGACCGAGCTGGTGGCCAATCTCGCGCTCAATCGCCGTCCTTGCCGCAAGGATGCGGAAGTTGCTCTCGTGTGCCTCGTTCATGCTCGCACTCCGGCTGACGAAGTGGTCTCGGGGCCTTAAGGCCGGCTGCCCATGGCGTTGAGCCAGCCATCGACGCGGTGTCAGGCGCCACACGCATCCCGAAGTCTGCCAGCCCGAGTGCTATTCGTCACCTATCTCCTTGTGCTCGGTCGCCGCGTCTCCTTCGGCCTCATCGCCAAGAAGATCGCCCAACTCTTGGAGTAGATCTGCGATCTGCTGCCAAGGCGCACGGACGCGGCAGGCGTCTCGACCTTCGGCTTCGAAGGTGGGGTGGCACTTGCCCTGGATCTCGTCGGGGCGCACACGGGCTGACGTCTTGGGCAATCTCATTGCGCGCCCCTCCCGGTGACGAGAAAGCGCGCAGAAACCGCGCACGGTGCCGGCAAGTTCCCAGCAGAGGGGCCAGATGGCTCCAAAGTACCCAAGCCAGCTTATCGGCGGCTCAAGGCACGTGAATCTGCTTCCTGACACTCGGGATTCGGCCGCGCGCCTTGAGTTTCCCGACGTATGGTGATTGCTATCCGCGGTAAACGGTGGACACGGATCGGTCTTCGATGATCGACAGCATCACGCTCTCCGATGTCGCAATCGATCTCCGGCGCGAGCAGATCATCGGGCAGGACGGGCAGCGGCGGGAGCTGCGTCCCCGCTCCTTCGACGTGTTGCGGCGCCTCGCTGCCAGCGCGGGCGATCTCGTCAGCAAGGATGCGCTCCTCACGGATTGCTGGCCCGGCGTCATCGTCACGGAAGATTCCCTCACCCAGTGCATCTCAGAGATCCGCAAGGTTGTGGGCTCGGATGCGCGGGACCTCATCCGAACCATCCCACGGCGCGGCTACATGCTGGTTCTGCCCGACGAGCCCAAACCCGCAGACGCCGTGCGCATTGACGTCAGGCTTTCGACGCGCTTCTGGCCGAGCATCGCCGTCCTGCCCTTCGACGAATTCACGGACGGCCCGGGCACCTACGGGGCTCTGGGGGCAGGCTTTGCCGAAGACATCATCACGGAGCTTGCCCGCAACCGGAACATCACCGTCATCGCTCGCCAGAGCTCCTTCGCGGCCAAGGCGAGCGGCGGAACGGCGGCGGATGTCGCGCGACTCCTCGACGTGCGCTACGTGCTTGAGGGCAGCATCCGGCGCGCCGGCGAGCGCATGATCGTCAACGCGCAGCTCGTGGAGGGCTCCTCGAATAGCCACGTCTGGGCAGACCGTTACGCCTTTGCGGCGGGCGAGGTCTACGAGGTGCAGGACGAGCTGGTGGCGCGGATCGCCGGTACCCTGTTCTCGGGCCTTCAGAGCCACGAGCAGGCTGCGAGCCTGCGTCGCCCGCCGGCAAGCCTCGACGTCTACGAGCTCACGCTCCAGGCACTCGCGCACATGCTGCAGTTCAGCCACGCTGGCGTCAGGGCGGCGCTGGCGGAGGTCGAGCGGGCTGTTGCCCTGGATCCCACCTATGCGCCGGGGCACATCGCGCGTGGCTTCTGCATCGCGACGGATGCCGGCATGGCGATCTCCGGCGAAGCTGGCGCGGAGCGGCTGGCGGACGCCGTGCAGGCCATCCGCCACGGGCTGGAACTCGACTCGTCCCTACCGATCGGCCACCGCGCCCTGAGCTATGCGCTCCTGGTGACCGGCCGGTGTGATGAGGCCTTGATTGCTGCCGAGCGCGGCGTCGCCCTCAGTCCTGGCGATGCCCTGGCTCTGGCCTTCCTCAGCCTGGCCCAAACCGCGATGGGCCGCTACGCCGCCGCTCTCGCCAGCATCAATCGCGCGATCGGTCTAAGCCCTTTGGCTCCCGGCTTCTTCCAGGGCGTGGCCGCAAGCCCCCTCTATGCCCTGGACCGCTTCGATGAGGCGGTCCGGAACGCGACCGAGGCCAGCTTCAGGAGCCCGAGCTACCTGATGGCTTACGTCATGGCAGCCGCCTCGTGCGTCGCTCTGGGACGCAGGGATGAAGCCTCGACGTGGATCTCGGATCTCTTGCAGCGGAGCGCAAAGTTCAGCCTCGCGCTTCCGAGGGTGGCGAACGCTTACCGGCATGACCAAGGCATGGCGGAGCGGTTCAGCCGCCACCTGCGCGCGGCCGGGCTCCCCGGCTGACGACCGCGCCGGCTTTGGGATCACGCCTCGACACGACCGATCGGGACGCCGCCCGAAGCGTCGGCCGGTTAGCCAAAGATCGGACCGGCTCTGAACGATCGAGGATCCGGAGCGCACTCGTGTGGAGGGGCCGATGCAGACGACAGCGGTACGCCGAGAGGTCCCTGATTTCAGCGCCTGTCCCGACCTCGTCGTCATCATGCTCGGGATGCAGGTGCACACCGGCTACGGATTGAAGACGCTTCTCGGCCTCGGCAAGCCCATCGACGCGGCCGGCGTCGGCCGGCCGGACAGACTGCAGCATTACGAGAACCGGAGCATCTTCAGCCTGAGGCCGACCCATATCGGCATGCGCTGGTACTGGCGTGACCCGCAGAGCCTGGAGGCTTGGTCGAAGTCGGATCCACATCGGATCTGGTGGCGCGACTTCCTGAGGGACTCGCGCGGGACCGGGTTCTGGCACGAGACCTACCACTTGCGAGGGGGCATGGAGGCTGTCTACGTCGACATCGGCAAGCCCGTCGGCTTCTCCACTTTCATGCCGATGGTCCCGGCCCTCGGCACGATGTCGAGCCGACGCCGTGCGCGGGCTCCGGACAGCGCGCCGGACCGGCCGGACCGGATCGCTTAGTTCACCGCGATACATCCCGCTTGGCTGACCGTCCGAGGAGTTCAGTCCTTCAGGGAAGTTCGGAAAGGCATCGGGATCCTTTCAGGACGTGCGGCGGACGCCGCCGCTAGTCAGCGGAGCTGACGCGCCATCGCGTCCTTGAGGAGACCGACATGAGCAAGGCTTGGCTCGCGCATTACGATCCCGGTGTTCCCGAGCAGGCGGACGTCGCGCAGTTCACCTCGATCGTCCAGATGTTCGAGGCCACGGTCGCTCGCTTCCGAGATCGCCCCGCCTTCAGCAGCATGGGCCGCGAACTCACCTACGGTGACCTGGACAAAGCCTCAGCGCGGCTCGCCCATCACCTCCGCGAGGTCCTCATGTTGCGGGCGGGCGATCGCGTCGCGATCATGCTGCCGAACCTGCTGCAATACCCGATCGCCTTCTTCGGCGTGGTCAGGGCTGGTCTCGTCGTCGTCAACGTAAACCCGCTCTACACCGCGCCCGAGCTGGTGCATCAGCTGCGCGACAGCGGTGCGAAGACGATCATCGTGCTCGAAAACTTCTGTGCAACGCTCCAGGAGGCTCTGCGCCACGTCGAAGTACCGAACGTAATCGTCACACGCCTCGGCGATGGACTCGGGGGCGCGAAGGGGATGCTGACGACCTTCGTCGTGCGCCGCGTCCAGAACCTCGTCCCGCCCTGGCATATCGATGGCGTGCAGCGGTGGCGCCGCATTGTCTCGGCGCGGGCCGCCGTCAGGGTGCCGCAGGTCGAAGTCGGACGCGACGATGCTGCCCTGCTTCAATACACGGGCGGCACAACAGGGCTCGCCAAGGGCGCGATCCTGACCCATGGAAACGTGCTGGCCAATGCCTTGATCCTGGGAACGTGGTTCGCAGCCATCGGGACCGGGCGCGGAGAGACGTATCTCGTCGCCCTGCCGCTTTACCATGCCCTGGCACTCATCTGCCAAGTCATCCACCGGTTCATCCTGGGCGGCTGCGGTGTGCTGATCGCCAACCCGCGTGATCTGGATGGTCTCGTCGCGGAGATGCAACGGCACCGTTTGCGGAGCATCGCGGGCGTTCCGAGCCTGTATCAGGCATTGTCGCAGCACCCGGGCATCCGGAAGGTCGATTTCAGCGCGACGGCTGTCTGCTGTTCCGGCGGGGCGCCCCTGCCGCCTGCCATCGCCGCGGCTTGGCGGACGGCGACCGGGCTCTCGATCATCGATGGCTACGGGCTGACCGAAGTGGCTGGTGTTGCTGCCATGAACCCGTTCGGACAGCGCGTGCCGCGCGGTGGGATCGGCTTTCCGGTCTGCTCGACTGAGATCGAGATCCGCCGCGACGATGGATCGCTCGCGATGCCGGAGGAGCCCGGTGAGATCCACATCCGCGGCCCTCAGGTCATGCGCGGCTACTACAATCAACCGGAGGAGACCGCCCGCGTTCTCGACAGCCGCGGCTTCCTGGCGACGGGCGATATCGCCACGATGAGCGCGGATGGGTATCTCACGCTCGTGGACCGGAAGAAGGACATGGCGATCGTCAGCGGGTTCAATGTCTATCCGCGCGAAGTCGACGATGTCCTGCTGCGCCACCCGGGAATCCGGGAAGCGGCAGCGGTCGCAGTGCCGGACGCTCGCTCGGGCGAGGCGATCGTCGCCTGCGTGGTGCGGGGCGATCCCGAACTCACGGAAGCCGCTGTGATCGCGCACGCCCGGACCTCGTTGACAGCATACAAGGTGCCGCGCCGCGTGATCTTTCTCGACGCGCTCCCAAAGACGTCAGTCGGCAAAGTCTTGCGCCGCACGCTTCGCCAGCGCGTCCTGGAGCTCGGCAGCCCCTCCCAGGCATAGGCGCCGAGCCGGCGCTTTCAGAGCGCCCCCTCTCGGCCGTCACAGGAGCCTCCCGCAGAGCGTTCTGCCCGCCGGCATCGACCTGATGCTGGCGCCGGCGCTCTGCCGGAGGCTCTCCGTATGTCGGGCCGCGCAGTTCAGGCCTCTCACCGATCCCGCAGGCGACGCGCGTCGGAATCTTTCAGGCGCATCTCAGAACCATTCGGCCGGCTCTCAGGATTTCGGCCGCCGCAGTGTGTACGGTCATTGCAGATGCAGAGAGATACATCGAGATCATCTGAACAGTAAATCTCGATTTAACTCTCCGCATCGAGCTGACGATCGAAGTCTAACGCGATCACGTGACTCGCGATCTGACTGAGATAGGGCGCCGCGAACTCTGATGCAGCCCTTCCGAAACCCGTGGAGCTTTGACATGACCGCTCGTACCGCAACCCTCGTCGCCGCACTCAGCCTCGGCGCCTTCGCCACCTCCGCCTTCGCCGGCGAGGGCCGCACCTTCACCGCCTGGGGGCACGAATTCGAGGCGCCCGGCTTCGCCGCTTCAATCCCCGCGCCGTCCGCACCGTCGCGCTACACGGTCTTGTCGGCGGCTCCGGTCCCCTCGTCCCGCGTCCCTTCGATTGCCAGGCGCGAGATCGTGGCGGCGCCGGTCACCTCGATCCCCGAGCCCACGATCAACGTCTGGGGCGCACGCTTCCCGGCTTCCGGCCGCTGAGCCAGCCACCGCGCTGATCGAGGCGGGGCACTGTGAGCCCCGCCTCCGCGCAGGCCGACGCGTGAATCCGTCCCCGACTCACATTGGCGATCTCATCTCAGCGGGACCGAAACCACCGGTCTAAGGGGTACGAACCGGAGTTCTGGGTCATCGCCGAGCGCGCGTTGAGGGTGGAGCGGGCCGACATCTTGGCTCACGGCAGCAGATTCGTCCGCAGCGCAGGAGGTTGCGGCCGGGTCGACATTGTTTCCGCGCCCGCCGGCCGCTCGGCCCTCCAAGCGGTGCAGCGCTGGGTGGCCGCCCACCCGGCGGAGGATCACGGCGCCGCGCGGGCGGGGATGAGCCCGCGCCACTTCGCGCGCCTGTTCCGGGCCGAGACCGGCCTGACCCCGGCCGCCTATGTCGAGACCGTGCGGATCGGGGTCGGCCACCACCTCCTCGAGACGGGCGCGTCCGACCTGAAGCAGGTCGCGGGCGCCTGCGGGTTCCGGGACGCCGGCACCTTAGAGCCGCATATCGAATCACATCAGGATCAGCCGGCGGTTCTCGGCGACCTGCTCCCGGTGGAGCTTCATGTGCGCAACCTCACCTTCGCGGATCACGCATGGTCTTGACCATATTCATGACGGTTGTCATGTTTGATATGCATGATGACCGTCATGAAAAATAGATGGGACCCTCGACCATGAGCGACAAGTTCACCGTCCTGATCACCGGCGCCTCCTCCGGCATCGGCGCCTCCTACGCTGATCGCTTCGCCCGCCGCGGCCACGACCTCGTCCTCGTTGCGCGGGACAATACGCGCCTCACGGCTTTGGCGGACCGGCTGCGGTCCGAGACAGGCGTCACCATCGACGTGCTTCCCGCCGATCTCACGGCCGAGGCCGACCTCTTACGGGTCGAGGCAAGGCTCCGGGAGGATCCGCGCATTGGCGTTCTAGTGAACAATGCCGGCGCCGCCGGCCACGGGGGCTTCCTCGATCAAGATCCTGCAGCAGCGGCAGCGCTCGTCGCGCTCAACGTCACCGCGCCGACGCGGCTCTCCAGCGCCGTCGCGCCGCGCTTCGTGCAGGCGGGATCGGGGTCCATCGTGAACATCGGCTCCGTCGTCGGCCTTGCCCCCGAATTCGGCATGACGGTGTACGGGGCGACGAAATCCTACGTGCTGTTCCTGAGCCAAGGCCTCCAGCGCGAGCTCGGTCCGAAGGGCGTCTACGTCCAGGCCGTCCTGCCGGCGGCGACCCGGACCGAGATCTGGGAGCGCTCCGGGCGGGACGTGAACGCCATCCAGGGCGTGATGGAGGTCGGCGAACTCGTCGATGCAGCGCTCCAGGGCTTCGACCGCCGGGAGGATGTGACGATCCCGCCGCTCCCCGATGCTCGCCAGTGGCAGACCTTCGAAGCCGCGCGGACCGCGATGGTCCCGAACTTCGCGCAGTCCCACGCCGCGGAGCGCTATCGCATGTCCGCATGAGACGCGATCAGGGGCGAGCGCCTCATGTCACGCCAAGTCACTTGCATCATGAAAGTTACTTGGCCATGATGAGCCTATGCAGCGCACGCCCTTCGACCGGATGCCCTGTCCCATCGCCCGTTCCCTGGACCGGGTCGGCGAGTGGTGGAGCATCCTCATCCTGCGGGACGCCTTCTACGGGCTGACCCGGTTCGATCAGTTCGCGCAAAGCCTTGGGATCGCGCCGAACATGCTGACGCGCCGCCTCAAGGCCCTGTGCGAGGCCGGGCTCATGGAGCGGCGGCTCTATCAGGAGCGGCCGCCCCGGTACGAATACGTCCTCACTGAGAAGGGCTGGGATTTCCGGCCTGTGGTCTGGACCCTGTTCGCCTGGGGCAACCGCCACCTCGCCCCCGAGGGGGAGAGCGTGATCCTGACCGATCCGGGCACCGGCCTGCCCGTCGACCCCGTCGTGGTGGACCGGCGGACGGGCCGTCCTCTCGAAGAGGGTGTCCGCGTGGCGGCGGGGCCGGCCGCTAGCGACAGGCTCAAGCGCCGCTTCGAGCGGCCGACCACGATCTGAAGCCGGAGGCCACGGGCATGGGCGAAGCCGCGACGACCGATGCGTTCGTGAAGGATGAAAGCACGGAGGGTCTCGCGGCACCCCGGCGGCGCTTGTCGCGCAAGCGCGCGGCGCTCGGCGGCCTCGCCCTCCTGGCGCTGGTTGGAGGCGGATTCGACGGCCGCTTCTGGTGGGAAACCGGCCGGTTCATCGAGAGCACCGACGACGCCTATGTCGGCGGCGACGTCACGGTGATCGCGCCCCGGGTCTCCGGCGTCGTGGCCGAGGTGCTGGTCCGGGACAACCAGCGCGTCAGGGCCGGCGACCTCCTCGTCCGCCTCGACGACCGGGACTATCGCGCCGCGCTCGCCCAGGCAGAGGCATCGGTGGCGGCCCAGGACGCCGCGCTCCTCAACCTCGCCGCCACCAAGCGCCTGCAAGAGGCGGTGATCGCCGAGAGCCGCGCCGAGTTGGCCGGAACGGACGCCGAGGCGGCCCGCACCCGGTTCGATGTCGACCGCTACCGCCAGCTGTCGGCGAAGAGCTACGCCTCCGAGCAGCGCTTCCAGCAAGCCGATGCCGACGACAAGAAGGCCGCTTCCGCCGTCGCCAAGGCCCGGGCCAGCCTCGATGCCGCGGAGCGGCGAATCGCCGTCATCGACACGCAGAGCCGGCAGGCGGAAGCCGCGCGCGCGCAGGCCGTGGCCGAGTGCGACGCCGCCCGGCTCAATCTCGGCTACACGGAGATCCGCGCCCCGGCCGACGGCGTGGTGGGCAACCGCAGCGCCCGCGCGGGCTCCTACGCCACGCCCGGCGCCGGGCTCATCGCCCTCGTGCCGGCGGACGGCCTCTGGGTCGATGCGAACTTCAAGGAGAGCCAGCTCGCGCAGTTGCGTCCGGGCCAGAGCGTCGGCATCGTGGCCGACATCCTGCCGGGCGAGACCTTCACCGGCCATGTCGAGAGCCTCGCCCCGGCCACCGGCGCGCAGTTCAGCGTGCTGCCGCCGGAGAACGCCACCGGCAACTTCACCAAGATCGTCCAGCGGGTGCCAGTGCGCATCCGCCTCGACGGCGAGGGCGGGCGCCTCGGGCGTCTGCGACCCGGCCTGTCGGTGACCGCCTCCGTCGATCGCCGGGGTGGATCGCCGGAGAGCGATGCGCCCGCACCGGGCGCTTCGGTCGTCGTCGGGGCGCTGACCCGGTGAGCGCCGCCGGCCGCGCACCGTTGAGCGAGGTGCAGAAGGTCTTCGCCTTCGCGGTGATGTGCGTCGGCTTCTTCATCGCGCTTCTCGACATCCAGATCGTCTCAGCCTCCCTGAAGGAGATCGGCGGCGGGCTCTCGGCGAGCCCGGACGAGGTCGCCTGGGTACAGACCAGCTACCTCATCGCCGAGATCATCGTGATCCCGCTCTCGGGCTTCCTCGCCCGGGTGATGTCGACCCGCTGGCTGTTCTGCGTCTCCGCGGCGGGCTTCACCGCCACCTCGCTGCTCTGCGGCTGGGCCTGGGACATCGAGAGCATGATCGCCTTCCGGGCGCTCCAGGGCTTCCTCGGTGGCTCGATGATCCCGACCGTCTTCACCACGGCCTTCGCGTTCTTCCCCGGCAAGAAGATGGTCGTGGCGGCCGCGACCATCGGAGCGCTCTCCTCCCTCGCCCCGACGCTGGGGCCTACGGTGGGCGGCTGGATCACCGACAACTATTCCTGGCACTGGCTGTTCTTCGTGAACCTCGTGCCGGGGGTTTTCGTCGCCGTCGTGGTGCCGTTGATGGTGCGGGTCGACGAGCCCGAGCCGGCCCTGATCAAAACCGCCGATTGGCTCGGCATCGGCCTGATGGCGCTGTTCCTAGGCTGCCTCGAATACACCCTGGAAGAGGGCCCTCGCTGGAACTGGACCGAGGATGCCACCATCCGCGCGACGGCGTGGATCTCGGGACTCGCCGGGATCGGCTTCCTGTGGCGGAGCTTCACCTACGCCCACCCGATCGTCGACCTGACGGCCCTGAGGAGCCGCAACTTCGCGCTCGGTTGCCTGTTCTCGTTCGTCACCGGCATCGGCATCTTCGCCACGATCTACCTGACGCCGCTCTTCCTCGGCCGGGTGCGCGGCTTCTCCGCCCTGCAGATCGGGCTCGCGGTGTTCTCCACCGGCGTGTTCCAGGTGATGGCGATCCCCGTCTACGCGATCCTCGCCCGGCGCATCGACCTGCGCTGGCTGATGATGTTCGGGCTCGGCCTGTTCGGCGTGAGCATGTGGTCGTTCACGCCGATCACCCATGAATGGGGCTGGCGCGAACTGCTCTGGCCGCAGGCGATGCGGGGCTTCGCGCAGCAATTCGCCGTGGCGCCGACGGTTACGCTGACGCTGGGCGGCCTCGCACCGGCCAAGCTGAAGCTCGCCTCCGGCCTGTTCAACTTGATGCGCAACTTAGGCGGCGCCATCGGCATCGCGGCCTGCGCGACGATCCTCAACGACCGCACCAACCTGCACTTTCTCCGGCTCGCCGAGCACCTGAACCCGGCGAATCCGGCAATGCTCGCGCGCCTTCACGGCATGGAGACGCGGATGGCGACCGGCTTCGCCGGGGACTCGGCCCACGGCCATACGGCGGCGCTCAAGCAGCTCTGGTCGCTCACCTACCGGGAGGCGCAGACCATGACCTACGCCGACGCCTTCGTCGTCATTGCCGGCTGCTTCGCCCTCGGCACCGCCCTCGTGCCGCTGATGCGCAGGGTCGGACCCCCGAAAGGACCCGTCGCCGATGCCCACTGACACCGCACCGTCCCGCCGCCGCGTCGTGGAATGGTCCGACCCCACCCTCGTGGCGAAGGCCGCCCAGGGCCTCGACGGCCTTGCGTTGCTGCGGGCGATGATGGCCGGAGAGGTCTCCTCTCCACCGCTGATCGCCCTGCTCGGCATCGACCTCGTCTCGGCCGATCCGGGCCGGGTGACGATGCGCATGGAGCCGGGCGCGTATCTCTACACCCCGCGCGGCTCCGAATATGGCGGTGCGCGCGCGCCTCTCCCCGACAGCGTGATGGGCTGCGCCGTCCATTCCGCGCTGCCGCTGGGCCGCGGCTGTACCACGCTGGAGATCGAGGTGGACCATCTGCGCGCGGTCACGGCCGCGTCCGGGCCGCTCACGACGGTGGGAGAGATCGTCCACGTCGGACACCGCCAAGCGATGGCCGAGGCGAGGCTCACCGACGGGACGGGCCGCCTCTGCGCCATGGCGGGCACGACCTGCCTTCTTGACCCGCCCATCCGGGGCGACACACCACCCCCGGCCATGGCTCCGGTCCTTGCGGCATGGACCCGGATCTCGTGACGGGCGCCCAGCAACTCCTGGCGACGGAATCCGGGACCGCTCCCGGTCCGGGCAGCGGGATGCCCCTCGCGCGGGACGCGCGGACGGAACGCCTGCTCCGGGGGCCGGTCCTCGGAACCTTGGTGCGACTCGCGGGCCCCAACGTCCTGATGACCACGGCCCAGGCCTCGACCGGCCTGATCGAGACCTACTTCATCGCCCATCTCGGCACCGATGCGCTGGCCGGCATGGCGCTGGTCTTCCCGATGCTGATGCTGGTCCAGATGATCTCGGCCGGCGCGATCGGTGGCGGCATGCTCTCGGCCGTCTCGCGGGCGCTGGGCGGCGGTCGGCCGGAGGAGGCGAACGGTCTGGTCTGGAACGCGGTAGCGATCGCGCTCGGCCTCGGCGCCCTCACTACCGTCGTGGCCCTCCTGGCCGGCCCGCACCTCTACGCCGCCATGGGCGGGCGCGGGGCCTCGCTCGCGGCCGCGCTCGCCTATTCGGACGTGGTCTTCGCCGGTGCCGTGCTGCTCTGGCTGTTCAACGCGCTCGCCGCCGTGATCCGCGGAACCGGCAACATGCTGCTCCCGGCCGGGGTGATGTGCGCGGGCACGGCCGCCCTCATCCCGCTCTCCCCCGCCCTGATCTTCGGCGTCGGGCCTCTGCCGCAACTCGGCGTCGTCGGGGGCGCGGTCGCGGTGCTGGCCTATTACGGGGCCGGGATCGTCGTCTTCGCCGCCTACCTCTGGACCGGTCGCGGGGTCCTGTATCCGCCGGTCCGGCCGCCGGCCCTGTCACACCGGGCGCTCGCTGCGATCCTGCGGATCGGTGCCGTCTCCGCCGTTGTCAGCGCCACCACGAACGTGACCATCGCCACGGCGACCGGCCTCGTCGGCGTGGTCGGGCCGGCGGCGGTCGCCGGGTACGGCACGGGGGCGCGGCTCGAATACCTTCTCGTGCCCATGGTGTTCGGCCTCGGAGCGCCTTTGGCCGCGATGGTCGGGACGGCGGTGGGCGCGGGAGACGTGGCCCGCGCCCGGCAGGTGGCCTGGACAGGGGCGGTGATTGCGGGCCTTCTCTCGGAGGGTATTGGGCTCGGCGCCGCACTGCGGCCTGAAGTATGGTTACACCTGTTCGGCGACGACCGCGGCATGCTCGTCGTGGGCGCGCAGTATCTTCGGCTCGTCGGACCTTTCTACGGCCTCTTCGGCGTTGGATTGGCCCTCTACTTCGCCGCCCAGGGTGCCGGACAGGTGGGTTGGCCGCTGGTTGCGGGCTTGCTCAGGGTGACAGTCGCGCTCGTCGGCGGCGTGCTCACCCTACGCCTCGGCTACGGACTGACCGGCTTGTTCCTCGCCCTCGGGGTGGGCCTCGCCACCCTGGCCCTCGTTAATGCCGGCGCCTTGGCGACCGGGGCGTGGCTGAGACAGCCCCGGAGCCCGACCGCTCTGCCCCCGGCATCCCTTCGGATGTGACCGGCCGCCGGGGACGACGGTCCGTTACCCGGCGGCCGCTGGAAGGGCGGAGCAGAGTTGGACTTCGAGATAACGGGCGGCGAGATCGACGTCCGGATCCCCGAACTGTCTGAGGGTGGCGGCCGGGCTGTCGTATCGATCACCGCGCGACCCTCGGCTTCCTTGCGCAACAGGACGCGGACCGGCACGTAGCGGGTCGCCGAGATCGCGTGACGGGTCATGCGGACCGCCGTCGATCTATTGCCGGTGTCGTACTGGATGGCCTTCCGTTCCAGTCCGGCGATCCGCAGCAGGATCCCGAGATTCCGTGAGCCGACGATCGAGAGGGGCGCGCCCTGTCCCAGCAGCGTTCGTGCGGCATCGGCCTGTCCGCTCGCGACGAGGGATGCATAGCGCTGATCAATCGGCGGGGGCGCGACCTCCGATGACGTGTGAACCGCATCGAAAGAGCGGCGTGAGTGGATCACGACGTGCTCGATGGCGACGGTCGTCGACGTGCCGGGGCCTTCATCGAGCTATCTCTCTCATGAAGAGTGTCCTCCGGCGCGGCCCCTGCCGAAACAGTTTGCCCGCAAGCCATGAGGACGGTGCCGGCCAGCAGGGCGCGACGGTCTGGACGAGGGCGTGTCTGGGTGATGCGGTGTCGATGTCGTCCGGGGGGCCCACAGGCCGGATGCGATGAGCGACATCTCAAGCCGTCACGGACGGCTCAGCCTCGCCGCCTCAATGGCGATGGCGCCGAACTCGCTCGGACTCTTGACGGAGATGAAATGCCCCGTCTTCGGCAGCGTCAGCACTCCGCGGTATGGCACCGCGCGCTCCACGCCGCAGATCCGCGGTGGTCCCCAGCACGATTCCGAAGGCTCGGGCGGTGCCACCGACCCTCAGGGCTCCATCGCCACCCGCATGGAGCTCCTCAGTGTGAGCCTCTGTGCTCACATCATCCGAACTGGGGGGCTTTCGGCGTCGGTACCGCTTGGTTTTCGGACCGACTTTGCCCTATGCCCCGCTCCGATGATTTCGAAGATCGCGCGCCTCGTGTCGGGAACTCCAGTGCCTTTCGGCGGTGACCGCGTGGCCCTGATCACACCGGACATCGCGGAGGCCTTCCAGCCCGGTGATCATCTGCTGGTCCTGCAGGAGACCGGAGACCTCCTGCACATCCCTGCGGCCCAGATCGCAGTGGCGGCCGCCGCGGTGGACCGCGCGCATGCAGCCTTCATGGCGATGTCGGCCGTACCGGATCAGGCGATTGCGCGCTTCTTCGACCGTTTCGCTGCGCTCCTCGATGACCCTTCGGCTTGGCGTGCCATCACGGAGTCGAACCGGCAGGATGTCGAGCGCGCCCAGGGCGGCGGCCGTTCGACGACCCGCCTCATCGCCACCGACCGGATGCGACAGGACATGATCGCGGGCCTGCGGGCGTGGCGTGACAGCGAGACGCTGCGTGGTCGGGTCGTCGAACGCATCGTCCATACCGGCTGGACCATCGAGCAGGTGGCGGCACCGCTCGGGGTGGTCGGCTTCGTCTTCGAGGGGCGCCCGAACGTGCTCGCCGATGCAGCGGGCGTCCTGCGCAGCGGCAATACGGCCGTCTTCCGCATCGGCAGCGACGCGCTCGGCACCGCACAGGCCATCATGCGACACGCCCTCGTGCCCGCGCTGAACGAGGCCGGCCTACCGCCCGGAGCCATCTCGCTCGTCGAGAGCCCGGAACGGTCGACGGGCTGGGCGCTCTTCGCGGACCGTCGGCTCTCGCTGGCGGTGGCGCGCGGGTCGGGTCAGGCCGTAGCACAGCTCGGGAGCGTCGCCCGACAGGCCGGTACTGCGGTCAGCCTGCACGGAACCGGAGGCGCTTGGATGGTTGCCGACCGCGACGCGGATGCGGAGCGCTTCTCCGCGGCTGTCGAAGCTTCGTTGGACCGAAAGGTCTGCAACACTTTGAACGTGTGCTGCATCGATCGCGCCCGGGTGACGGATCTGGTGCCGATTTTCCTGGCGGCCCTGGAAGCCGCCGGCCGCGCACGCGGCTTCGGATGCAAACTTCACGTGGTCGCGGGCGACGAGACCGTCCTGCCGCAGGCTTGGCGCGCGGCTACCACCCGCGTTCGGCGTGCCGAAGGCGAACGCGACGAGCCCCTGACGGAGATCCAATCGGAGGATGATCTCGGCCGCGAGTGGGAGTGGGAGGACACGCCCGAGGTCAGCCTGAAGATCGTGGATGATCTCGATCACGCGGTGACGCTGTTCAATCGCCACAGCCCGCGTTTCGCCGCATCGTTGATCAGTCGGGACCCAGAGGCGCATCGGCGCTTCTACGACATGGTGAACGCGCCCTTCGTGGGCGACGGGTTTACGCGGTGGGTCGACGGGCAGTACGCCCTGAACCAGCCCGAGCTTGGGCTGTCCAACTGGCAGAGCGGCCGTCTTCTCGCCCGGAGTGCCATCCTGTCTGGAAGCGGCGTCTACACATTGCGCAGCCGCGTCACGCAGGACGACCCGCGATTGAGGCGGTGAAAGATTGGAAGGCGTCGAGCGAGGCTCATGATCTTGAACACGAGCTCGCCCATCACGCACGTCCGAGAAATCAGGCCCACCATTGAGGGGCGGCCCATTGCGCCGTTCGCCGACGAGTTCGCGGCCGTCCTCCATTGAGGCCCTGGTCACGCCAACCGCCATCCTCTCTGCGGTCAGGCCGAAGTATACTTTCGGTCATCCACGGCGGAGGCCGCTCGCAACGGCGATGGTCTGTACCGTCCGACGGGGCTAACACGCGCTCTAGCTGGGGCGCCCGCAAGACGTTTCACGACTGCACCGTATTCGCTCGAACTCCGGAGCGGATCGGTCGAGATTCAAGGCTACAACGCCTCAGATGCGGACATCGGCTCCGTCGATCGAGTCTACAACTTCCCCATCGACAGTGCGTCGACGGCGAAAAGAGAGGCGTCTCGACCCGCCTCGCCCGGTCGGCCGGCGCAGTCCGCTTGCGCCTCCGCTCTACCGCGAGCAGGCCCGAGCCACGGCAGCGATGCGGCCCGCCGCGGAGCTGACGACCATCCCGACCTTGGTCGGCCGTGCCCCCACGGCCCAGCCCTTGATCGCACAGGCCAAGGGCGTGGAGGCACGGGAAGCGCGGCCCCTCGAAGACGTGACGCGGCCCGAAACCAGACGCATTTCGCGCACCGCAGCACCGGTTGCGCCGAGGCCTCCGAACTCTGGCGCACCGAGTCGCCGCCCATCTTCACGCTGTGAAAGACCATCCCCTTGCCGCGGGATCCGGCACGTCGCTGGCAGCGCCGGTGCACCCGGAACAGGATGACGCGCGGATTCATCCCCGCGCGCGCCGCGACTGCATGACAGTCGCCTTCGGCTTGGCGACGAGCGCAGGAGCCCCACGGCGGCCGGTCGCATCCCGGCGGACCCGGCGCGCCGCCTGCCCCACCCATGGATACGACGAGCGATCAGGTCGCTGCTTCCACGAGTGTCTCGCCCAGGCGCTTGTCGAGCGCGGAGGCGACCGCATCGACATCCTTCTCGCCGAACTGACCGAAACTGGTCCTCGGCCGGTCGTACTCGAAGACGGCGCGTCCCTCCGGATCCTCGCTCAAGAGCACCCTGATCGGAGCGTAGAGCGCGGCCGAGAGGACATGCCGCGTCATCTTCGAGGCCGTGAGCGGGTTGCCAATGTCGTACTGGACCGCCTTGCGCCGCAGCCCGGCGATCTGCAGCAGGTCGCCATGGTTTCGCGTCCCGAAGATGGAGAGCGGCGCCTGGCTCTCAAGAAGATCGCGGGCCGCGTCCACCTTCCCGTTCGCCAGAAGGGTCACGTAGGCATCGTCGAGTCTTGGAAGCGCCGCTTCCAGCGCCAACCTCACCGCCTCGAACGGCTTGGCGGACCGGATCGTCACGTGCTCCATGGTGACAGGAGCCGATGATGTCAGGGGGCTCATAGACGGGTTTCCCTCTCCTCGAAGGGCATCTCCGGCGCCGCGGGCGGTTTTGCCGGACAGCATGAGCGCGGCACCGCCGAACAGGAGATGTCGACGGAACGGGCCTGGGTCGGCATGGCGGGCGCCTGGACTTTCGGAGCGCCGGTCGGGCGTTGACCGCCAGCTCGGCTCCTCAGGGCGGCGGTCAAGTGCGCTGGGCAGCGACAAGGATCTGTCTCCACATCGTGGGGTTGGCTGGACGCCGGTGCCGGGACGGGGTTGGGGACATCGAAGCGACGCCTTGATCGTTGGCGGCGCTCACCCTTTCACGGCGGAGATGATGATGCTGGCCCAGTCCTGAGGGCGCTCAAGGGCGCTGAAATGGCCCGTGCCCTCGAGGGTAATGACCTTCGGTGCGGGGACGCTGCGTTCGACGCCGGCGCGATCCGCCAGGGAGGACCAGTCGTGGTCGCCCCAGACGAGCGTCACGGGGACCTTGATCGCGCCGTATCGAGACCTCGCCGCGACGAAGCTCGGGAGCGCCTTGAGGAGCCGCCGCATGCCTTTCCCGTAACCGCGGCGCGTGCCCACGCGCGAGATCTCGTCGAGGAGGTCGTCGGGCAGCTTCCGCGGGTCGGCGAAGCCGCCCTTGAGGATGCCGCCGGTGATCGCCCGGTTCTCCGTCGAGGCGAACACCGGGCCGATCAGGGGGGCACGCACGCCCTTGATGATGACCGACGCGAGGAGGTTGGCCCGTTCGAGCCCGGGCAGGTAATCGTAGGTGTTGAAGGCCACGACCCGAGCCACCCCGTCGCCAAGTTCCGCCGCCAGCGAGAGCGTGGCGCCTATCGACTCGCCTGCCAGGATCGGATGGCGGATGCCGAGGACCTGCAGGAACTCCTTCAGCTGCGCCCGAAGTGTCGGCTCGTCCTTCGGGCGCTCCGACAGGAGGTCCGACCAACCGAAACCCGGTAGATCGAGAGCATAGACGGTGAAATGCCGCGCCAGCAGGGGGATCACAAACTGGAAGATATCGAGCTGCGTGCGCACGGTGTGCGTCAAGACGAGGGCTGGTCCCTCTCCGGACCGCACGTAGCGCACCCGGGTCCCGTCCTTCAGCGTGGCGTAGGCGATGTCCCCGGAACGGAGCCAGCAGCGCGTGTATCTCCGAGCCTGGTCCTCCACGGAATCGATGGTCACCTGCGACATGATGAATGTCCCCTGCAGCTAGGCCTTCGCGACGATCTCAGCCCCATCGAGGCCGGCCCCGCCGTGCGACTCTTGGACGGTTCCGCTCGGCTCTCGGCGACTCAAAGGCAGCGGCATGCCACCTGGATGGATGGGCCATAGGCACGGCAAGGTTGGAGACCGGCTGAATCTGTCGTCCACCGATCTCGACCACGCCTTGGGAAGCCGGAACCACGCCGCGTTGGGCGACCAGTCGCGGCCGACATCGGGATCTTGGCGAGCCCGGGCCTCCGATCGTGCCCTCGACTGTCGTGGGCGAGCCGCTCACGATTGGCATGACGCCCCCATCGATCTCGATCGGCCGGCACGAGGCGGGAGGCCGGTGCGAGCCCGCAACTCGGCCATCTCCGCTTCCAGCCGTGAGAGGCGTCGTTCGTGGATCTCAGCTTCGGTTGTGGCCAGGATGGTCGCGATCGCACCGAGCCTCTCCCGGAGGTTTCGCCACGCAGCCGGCGCGAGCACTTTTCGAACCGCAGACCCGATCATGGCCGTGTCCTCCCTCGCCGACGGCGGCCGCTTGGACGGCCGGACCGCGCGACGCCTTGAAAGTCTTGGGCGGCCCCTACTCCACATCGGCGGAGCGCAGATGGAGGCTCGGCGCCTGGCGACTATCCTTGGCCGCCCCGGCAAGTGCCAGTGACCGCGCCGAAAGCGTGAGCGGGTGCCGGACCGTCTCGATGCCCATCACGGCATGACCTCTTCGTTCGCCGGGTGCCGGAGTGGTTCGGGTCCGAGGCGCCTCGCCGGAGCCGGGAAGGCCGGACGTCGCCTGAGGCAGGCGCGCGTCAGGCGGCCTCGACCGCCAGCGCGATGCCCTGTCCCCCACCGATGCAGAGGGTAATCAGGCCGCGCCGGATGCCATCGCGACGCATCGAATGGAGCAGGCGGGTGGTCAGCACCGCGCCGGTCGCGCCGATGGGATGGCCGTGCGCGATGGCTCCGCCCTCGACATTGACGAGGTCCTCGGGAAGGCCGAGGTCCTTGGCCACGGCGAGCGGGACGACCGCGAAGGCCTCGTTGATCTCGACCCGCTCGACATCGCCGAGCGACCACCCGGCGCGTTCCAGGGCCTGGCGGACGGCGGGCACGGGCCCCAGGCCGAACAGGCCCGGCTCGCAGGCCCCGACGCCGTAGGCGACGAGGCGCCCGAACGCGTCCAGGCCGTTGGCGTCGGCAAAGCCCCGCTCGGCCACGAGCATCGCCGCCGCACCGGAGTTCAGGCCCGGCGCGTTGCCCGCCGTGATCGTCCCATCCTTTCGGAAGGCCGGCTTGAGCTTCGACAACGTGTCGACGGTAGTTTCCGGCCGTGGCGCCTCGTCCAGAGCGAACGTCTCCGCCCCGTTGCGACCTTTGATTTCGATGGAGGCGATCTCAGCATCGAATGCACCGGCGGCCCGCGCCTTCGCAAACCGCGACTGGGAGCGCGCCGACCAGGCATCCTGGGCCTCGCGACCGATCTGGGTCCGCGTCGCCAGGTCCTCGGTGTGCCATCCCGAATGCTCTCCGGAAAAGGCGTCGTTAAGCCCGTCGCTCAACAGACTGTCGAGGATCTGGGCATGGCCCATCCGGTGGCCCCAGCGACCGCCCTCCATGAGGTACGGTGCGCGGTCCATGTTCTCCATGCCGCCTGCGACCGCGACGTCGTAGTGGCCGAGCCGGATCTCGTCCGCCGCCGTCGCGATGGCCTGGGCGCCGGAGCCGCAAACGCGGTTCACCGTCAGGGCGGGCACCGAGACCGGGACGCCCCCTTTCATTGCCGCCTGGCGGGCCGGGTTCATGCGGTTGCCGGCTTGTACGACGTTGCCCATCGTGACGCTCCCAAGCCTGCCGGCGTCGAGCCCCGAACGGCGCAGCGTCTCGCGGATTGCGGTCGCGCCGAGCTCGGTTGCGGCAATCCCCTTCAGGCTGCCGCCATAGCCGCCGATGGCGGTCCGAACGGGGTTGCAGAGGACGATGTCACGCATGGTCAGGCCTCCAAGTCAGTAGGCGGCGCGGTGTCAGGAGATCTTGAACCAGTCGGAAAGGTCCCACGTCCGGCCTGGCTCGTCCGGCGCGCCTCCGTGGAGGCTCTCGACGACGAGGCCGGTCATCGTCGCCGTGGCGCAGGCCTGGCCGTCCGCATCGGCGAGCCGCGCCTCGGCCGCCACCTGCCGCTCCCGGACGTCGACGGTCCGTGCCGCCACGGTCAGGGTTCCCGACGCCGCCGTGACCGGACGCAGGTAGCTGATCCTTGTGTCCAGCGTCGTGTAGGTCCGGCCGGCCGGCAGGGCGGACTGGATCGCGGAGCCGAGCGCCAGGTCGAACAGGGCCGCCACGGCGCTTCCGTGGGCCGCTCCCATGGGATTGTAGAGGTCGCCGCCTGGCTTCCGGCGCAGCGTCGCGCCGCCGTCCCGGACCGAGACGAGCTCAATGCCGAGCAGAGCCATCGCGGGCGGAGGTAGCACCTCCCCCGCCGCCATGGCGCGGAGCAGGTCCAGTCCCGATCCGGCGCCGAGGCGACCGGTCTCACCCTGGGCTTCGGGGACGTCGATGCTCGTGGTGTCGTCGGACGATGGCCGGCCAGCAGCCAGGTTGACGCTGTTCATCGCGCGCGAACTCCCATGCCGTGCCGGGTGCTGACAGGACGAGGCCCAGCCAACGACTCGCGTCCGGAATTAAGATGATGATCGACATTTATTTGAGTATGGATGACGCGTCAACCGCCGCGAGGTTCCAATCGTGCCGGACTAACTTCCGGTCGCGGAGGCCTGTCGCCCACTGGGCATCCGTTTCAGGACGATGCTCGCGTTCACGCCCCCGAACCCGAAGCCGTTCGACAGCGCGTAGTCCAAGGATGCCCGCCGCGCTGACGGACCGATCAGGTCCAGGCCGGCCGCGGCCTCGTCGGGGTCGGTGAGGTTGAGCGTGGGCGGGAGGACGCCCGCGCGCAGCGCCTGCACGGCGATGATCGCCTCCAACCCGCCGGCGGCCCCGAGGAGGTGACCGGTTGCGGACTTGGTCGACGAGATCGCCGGGCCGCCTTCGCCGAAGACGGACCTGAGCGCCGCGAGTTCACCCGCATCACCGACCGAGGTCGCGGTCGCGTGCGCGTTCACGTAGCCGATGGCGGCGGGTTCGAGCCCCGCCATGGCCAGGGCCGCGGTGATCGCCTGGCGGGCGCCGCTGCCGTCCGGTGGGCCGGCGGTGACGTGATAGGCGTCGGCGCTGGTTCCGTAGCCGACCAGTTCGGCCAGCGGGACGGCGCCTCGCGCCTGCGCATGGTCCAAGATCTCCAGCACGAGGATGCCGGCGCCCTCCCCCATGACGAAGCCGTCGCGGCTTCGATCGAACGGGCGCGAGGCCGCCGCGGGCGTGTCGTTGTAGGCCGTCGAGAGGCTGCGCGCCGCGGCGAAGCCACCGAGCGCGACCCGAGTGACGCACGCCTCCGCGCCGCCGCAGACGACGACGTCCGCCTCGCCGCCGCGGATGAGGCGCATGCCGTCCCCGATGGCCTGGACGCTCGCCGCGCAGGCTGTGACGGGCGCGCCGAGCGGACCCTTGAAGCCGTACCGGATGGAGACGTGGCCGGCGGCCAGGTTGACGAGGAAGGACGGCACGGTGAATGGCGACAGGCGCTGCGCGCCGCGGGATCGCACGGTCTCCACCGCATCGGTGATGCTCTGGAAGCCGCCGATGCCGGAGGCCACGACGGTCGCGGTGCGGACGCGCTCCGCCTCGCTGGAGGGGTGCCAGCCCGACTGCCGAAGCGCCTGGTCCGCGGCCACCAGCGTGAACTGGATGAAGCGGTCCATCTTTCGGCGGTCCTTCACCGGGATGAGAGCGTCCGGATCGAACCCATCCGGGTCCTCGTCCTTGGACGGCACCAGCCCACCGACCTTCGCGTCGATGTCGGTAACAAGGTCGTCCGACAGGCGCCGCAGCCCGGAACCGGATGCGACGAGCCGGCGCCACATCCCCTCGACGCTGCAGCCGAGCGGGGACACGACGCCCATCCCGGTGACGACGATCCGTTCGCGCATGGGTGTCCTTTCGCCAAGATCGTGCGCGCTGCGGGCGGCACACGTCACATGCAGGTCCGCCAGGACGGGCCCGGCATTCCTTCAGGTCGCCCGGGACGCGCTGCCGTCAGGCGCGGGCCGTCACGGCCGGCCCGGTCCCGTGGATGTCATGTCGAGACGGAGGCCTGCGCCGCCTCGATCAGCTCGGCCGCCAACGCCTCGTCGTCGACAGCCCGCGCCAGGACGACGGCACCGACGATCGTCGACAGCGTCGCCAGGGACCGTTGCCTGCGGCGCTCCTTGGCCGCCCTGGGCGTCAGGCCGGCGAGGATGGAGGCCATGCGCTCGACCCCCTGGGTGAAACGCGCACGGACGGGGCCGCCCCGCGGTTCCCGCGCGACGTCGTTGGCCAGGGCCGCGAGCGGACAGCCAATACCGGGCGACCGGACGTGCTTGAGAGACAGGTAGTTGGCGATGAGGGTGTCGACGGTCCCGCGGTTGTCCTCGTCCAACGCAGTATCGAACGCCTCGGCCGCAAGCGCTTCCTTGTTGGCGAACTGACCGTAGAAGCCGCCGTGGGTGAGGCCGGCGGACGCCATGATGTCGGCCACCCCGACGCCATGGAGACCACGCTCCCGGAACAGCGACGCCGCGACCTCGACGACGCGTCGACGATTGAGCTTGGCCTGTTCCTGCGAAACCCTGGGCATTTCCTGATCCTCCGGCACTCCAAGGGGCATATAGATGCATCACGTCATCTAAATAAGGTCGGCTCCCTGTGCGACCCGTGCGAGGCCGGCCGATGCTACCGACCGAGCCGAACCGATGCCGAAATTCCACACGGCCGGCCTGCGTAGGGGGGCTTGATCGCAGGCCGGCCGATGCACCGCGCGTCCGGTCGTCGAACGCGCGATTCCGGAATGCCCCGTCATGGGGACATGAACCCGTGTCTCTGGATCAAGGCTCAGCCTGAACCGGCATCGCGTCGGATCCGAATGCCACGCCAGCTGCGACGGGCGCCCGTCCGACCCGGAACCAGAGCGCGTAGAGCGCCGGCAAGAACAGCAGCGTCAGGAGGGTGCCGACGCCGACGCCACCGATCAGCACGTAGGCCAGTGCGCCCCAGAACACCGAGTGGGTCAGCGGGATGAAGGCCAGCATCGCCGCCGCCGCCGTCAGGATCACCGGACGGGCCCGGCGCACCGTCGACTCCACGATAGCCTCGTAGTCCGACAGGCCCGCCGCGCGGTCGTGATGGATCTGATCCACCAGGATCAGCGTGTTGCGCATCAGGATGCCCGACAGCGCGATCAGCCCGAGGATCGCGTTGAAGCCGAAGGGCTGGTGGAAGATCAGCAGCGTCGGGACGGCGCCGACCAAGCCGAGGGGCGCGGTGGCGAACACCATGAACATGGTCGTGAACGAGCGGACTTGCAGCATGATGACGGTCAGCGTGACGATCAACATCAGCGGAAAGACCGCTACCAGTGCGTTCATCGCCTTGGCGCTCTCCTCCACCGCGCCGGCCGTGTCGATGCGGTAGCCGGGCGGCAGCTTCGCCTTGATCGCGTCGAGCTCAGGGAAGATCTGCGCGTGGACGTCCGGCGGCTGCTTCCCGTCGAGCACGTCGCCCTGGACGCGGATATAGGTCTCGCGATTGTAGCGCTTGAGCACCGCGTCCTCGGTGCGGCTCTCGAGATGGCCGACCTGCGAGACCGGCACCTGGCGCCCGTCATGCGTGGTCAGGGTCAGGTCGCCGATCTCCCCGAGGGACCGCCGTTCCGGACCGGGGCTGCGGAGCAGAACGTCGACGGTGCGCAGATTCTCGCGGACTTGGGTCGCGGGCGTTCCGTTGAGGTAACTCTGCAGCTGCTCGCCGGCCTC
>CAXDNE010000016.1:0-49747 GCA_963990595.1 uncultured Methylobacterium sp. | reverse complement strand
GTCCTCTTCCGGGAGGATGCGTTCCACCGGGAACCACGCCGCGAAGCGCAGCCGGGCGACGAGAGCCAGAAAGTCCGGCTGCGCGCCGGCGAGCCGCACCGTCACCGAGGCCTTCTCGGCATCGCGCAGGAACTGCTCGATCACCTCGAGGCAGACGACGTCGGGATGGCGCACGCGCTTGAGGCGCACCACGATCTGCGCGATGTTCTCGGCACGGGCCCGGCTTAGGGCCCGGCCAAGCGCCTGCTCCAGGTCCGGGGCCGCGCCGAAGAAGAGCTCACCCTCGAGATCGATAACGATCAGGTCGCGAGCCGGCGGGTCGTCTGCCACCCGCTCGCGGATGACGCCCTCGCCGGTGACGATCAACTCAGAATCCTTCAGCTTCGCCGCCCGCGGGACGAACAGCAGGATCGAGAGCGCCACGCCGACCAGGATCGAGAACTCGACCCCGATCGTCAGCGCCGACAGGGCCGTGACGGTCACGAGGCCGGCGTCGTAGTTCGAGGCGCGGAACGCGTAGGTGAGCCGCTTCACGTCGATCAGGCGGGCCGCCGTCACGAACAGCAGGCCGGCCAGAGCGGCCTTCGGGATGAACTGCGTCAGCGGTGCGAGGGTGAGGAGTGCCGCGGCGACCGCAAGCGAGACCACCACGCCGGAGAAGCGCGTCCGCGCCCCGGCCTGGTGGTTGATCGCCGAGCGCGACAGGGAGCCCGAGCCCGGCAGACATTGGAAGAAGCCGCCGACGAGGTTGGCCGCGCCCTCCGCCAGGCATTGCCGGTTGTAGTCGAGGGGCTGGCGCGTCTCGTGCGCGATCGACTTGGCGATGGCCAGCGCCTCGAGGAGCCCCATGAAGGCGATGGCCAGCGCGCTGCCGGCGAGGTCCGGGAGCCACGCGGCCCGGACCTGTGCGATGTGGAAGCTCGGCAGGCTCGCCGGCACCACGCCCGCGACACCCACCGCCGTCCGTCCATCCGCCCCGACGGCCGTCCATCCGGCGAGGTAGGCGAAGGTCGCCGTCGCGATCAGCGCCGCCAGCATGTCGATCTGCGGCAGACGGTGCCTGCGCACGACCCGCCGCAGCAGGATCGCGAGCGCGACGGCGCCGAGGCTGAGCGACAACGCCTTGCCGCTCACGGGCCCGCCCTCGGTGATGGTCAGCCACAGCCGGACGAGCACGTTCTGGTCGCCGTGCCCGCGGCTCTTCAGACCGAGCGCGTTGCCGATCTGGCTGAGGGCGAGGAGTGCGGCGGCACCCGCCATGAAGCCGAGGATCACCGATTCCGAGATGTAGCGGGTCAGGTCTCCGAGGCGGAAGACGGCGATCAGGATCTGGATCGCCCCGACCAGCGTGCCGAGCAGGAACATCGCTTCCGCGGCCTGGCCGCGGGCGTCGGGATCGAAGTGGCTGAGGGCGGAGAAGACGAGCAGCGAGATCGCGCTGGTCGGCCCGTTGATGAGATGCGACGACGAGCCGAGGATCGAGGCGACGAGCGTGACCACGATCGCCGAGTAGAGCCCGTACCGCGGATCGACCCCGGCGAGCAGCGCGTAGGCCATGCCCTGCGGCAGCGAGATGGCGGCCACCGTCAGCCCCGCTACAACATCGCGCCGGGCCTCCGCGGCGCCGTAGGCCGGCCACCATTCCGGACGCCGGGCCGGCAGGTCCGCTGAGTCCGCGGCGGGAAGCGATGAGGCGCTCATGCGTAGCTTCTCGCGGTCCTACTGGGTCTGCGGGCGGTGAAGGGTGTCGAGGACGCCGTTCTCCGCGAAGAAGCGCTGCTGCGCGTCCGCCCAGTCCCGCGCGATCGCCGTGACGGGGAACAGCGTCAGCGGCGGCAGGCGTTCGGTGTGGCGGGCACGGACCCGGGCATCCGTCGGCCTGTAGCCGAGTTCGGCGATCGCCTCCTGGGCAGGTTCCGTGAAGAGGTAGGCGAGGTAGGCCCTCGCCTCGGCCGTCAGACCGTGCCGGCGCGCGTTGGCTTCGACTACCGCGACCGCGGGTTCCGCCAGGATGCTCACCGGCGGATAGACGACCTGGAGCGTCCCGTCGGAAGCGGCGACCTCGCGGATCGCCTCGTTCTCCCAGGTCAGGTGGACGTCGCCGACCCGCTCGACCGCGAAGGTGTCGGCCGCGCCCCGCGCCCCCGCGTTGAGCCCGACGGCATGCGCGTAGAGCGCCTCCAGGTAGTCATGGGCGGCAGCGGCGTCGCCGCCGCGAGTCACGACCGAACCCCAGGCCGCGAGGGCGCTGATCTTGCCGTTTCCGGAGCTTCTCGGGTCGGGCGTCACCACCTCGACCCCGCCGCGGACGAGGTCGGGCCAGTCCTGCACGGCCTTCGGGTTTCCGGCGCGGACCACGAAGACGATCGTCGACGTGTAGGGTACGGCCCGGTTCGGAAACTGCGCCGTCCAATCCGGCGCCACGAGCCCGCGCTTCATCAGCCCATCGACATCTGAGGGCAGGCCGAGGGTCACGACATCGGCCGCCTCGTCGCCGGCGATCACGGCCCTTGCCTGCCGCGAGGATCCGCCATGTGACTGCCTGACATGGACGGCGCGCCCCGCTTCCTTCGCGTAAGCCGCCTCGAACCCGGGATTGAGGCGCGCGTACAGCTCCCGGGTCGGATCGTAGGATACGTTCAGGAGCACGGTCGCTCCGGTTTCGGAGGCGTTGCGGCCGACGATCAACGCGCCCGCGAGCAGGATGGCTAGGACGGCGGCGACATCGCCGAGCCGGCGGCGGATCATGGCGCGCTCTGGGTGGTTCGAAAGGTATGCGTGCCGGCCCCGACGCGTGGCGACATCCTATCGGCCGGCAGGGCGAGCATCTCGGGTATTCCGGCAGGCTGGTGTGCGGATCGAGACTATGGATATAGACTGATCTTTAGGTCCGCAAATATTAACGAGACAATAGAATAAAGATCCTCCGACGGCATCTATGTTGGAAGAATCGCGGTGTCTCCGGAATAGGCCAAACAGTCTTTTGGTTGCGGAAGCTCCAGACTGGTTCCAATGCGTTCGGGTTCCGTGCCGCGAGCCGGCACGTTCCGCGGCCTGCTTGAAGCATTGCCTCAACGGACCACGCCCCAGCGCCGGACCGTCACCCGCTCGAGGGTGGCGAACACGACATTCTCGATGACGAGCCCGATCAGGATCACCAGAAGCAGGCCGGCGAAGACCCGGTCGGTGTAGAGTTCGTTTCGGTTCTGGTAGATGTACCAGCCCAGCCCACCCTTGCCGGAGGCCGCGCCGAAGACCAGCTCCGCGGCGATCAGGGTCCGCCACGCGAAGGCCCAGCCGATCTTGAGGCCCGACAGGATCGCCGGCAGCGCCGCCGGGATCAGGATCTGCCAGACGTAACCGAGGCCGCTGAGCCCGTAATTGCGGCCGGCCATGCGCAGCGTGTCGGGCACCCCCTGGAAGCCCGCGAAGGTGTTGAGCGCGAGCGGCCACAGCACCGCGTGGACCAGCACGAAGACGAGGCTGCCGTTCCCGAGGCCGAACCAGAGCAGCGCGAGAGGCAGGAGGGCGATCGCCGGCAGAGGGTTGAACATCGCCGTCAAGGTCGAGAGCAGGTCGCGACCGATCTGCGTCGAGACCGCGAGCGTCGTCAGCCCGAAGGCCAGCACCGCGCCGATCAGGTAGCCCTGCGCCAAGACCGCGAGCGAGATCCGGACGCGCTCCACGAGTTCCCCATCGGCCAGCCCCTCGGCCAAGGCCGACAGGGTCGCGGTAAAGCTCGGCAGCAGGAGGTCGTTGTCCTGGAAGCGCGCCAGGGCTTCCCAGGCGGCCGCGAGGATCGCGAGGATCAGGCCCTTGCGCAGCCAGCCCTGCTGCCAGACGCGCGTCGATAGCGGCAGCGCGCGGGCGAGCGGTGCTGCGACGAGGGGGAGGAGCGACCGGTCGTATTCCGGCCGGATCGGCGGCACGACGCGGTCGTCCACGGCGAAGGGCAATGTCACGAGGCGGATCCGGATTCGGGTTCGAACAGGCGTTCGTGCAGGCGCTGGGCGGCAGCCTGGAAGTCGCGGCTGCCCAGGCTCGTCAGGTCGAAGGCGTGGCTGTTGACCTCGCTGCGAACCCGGCCGGGATGGGGCGAGAGCAGCGCCACCCGGTTGCCGATCACGAGTGCTTCCTCGATGGAATGCGTGACGAACAGGAGGGTGAACCGCACCTCCTCCCAGAGCGCGAGCAGCTCCTCCTGCATCTTGCGCCGGGTCAGCGCGTCGAGCGCGGCGAAGGGCTCGTCCATCAGCAGCACCCGGGGCTGCATCGCCAGCGCCCGGGCGATGGCGACGCGCTGCTTCATGCCGCCGGAGAGCTGGTGCGGGTAGCTGTCGGCGAAGGGGGTGAGACCGACCTTGTCGATGGCGTGGCGCGCCCGCTCGGCGGCCTCACGCCGGCCGAGAAGGCCGGACGCCCGCAGCGGGAAGGCCACGTTCTGCAGCACGGTCTTCCACGGCGGGAGCTGATCGAATTCCTGGAAGACCACGATGCGGTCGGGGCCGGGGCCGCGCACCGGGACGCCGTCCAGGGTGATCGTGCCCTCCACCGGCGGGATGAAGCCGGCCACGGCCTTGAGCAGGGTGGACTTGCCGCAGCCGGAGGGGCCGAGCAGGACGAAGCGGTCCGCCCGGTAGACATCGAGATCGATGCGATGCGCGGCGCGGACCACGCGCGCCGGGGTCCGGTATTCCAGGCTGACGCCCGCGATGCGCAGGAGCGGCGCCGGAAGCGCGGCGGCGGGCACGGCCTCGGCGCCGGTCCGAGCCGAAGCCTCCGACTGAACGGACGTCGCGGGGGCCTCGGTCAGGGTCATGCGCGCCGCCCGCTCAGCTGCCCGTGGCGGTGCGCGGACTGCCGAAGAAGTAGTCCGTCAGCGCCTTCGGCTCGGTCTTGATCGCGCCGACGCGATGCATGAACTGGCCGAGGCCGAGCGTGTTCTGCGGCTCGACCTTGAAGCTGACCTGCGGGTTTCGGATCACCTTGAGGAGCAGGTCGCGGTCGATCTTGCTGTTGCTCGCCTTGATGTAGATGTCGGCGGCCGTCTCGGGATTCTCGGTGACGAATCTCGCCGCCTCGTCGAGCGCGTCGAGGAAGGCCGTGTAGGTCTTCGGGCTGTCCCGGTAGAAGCGCTCGGTCGCGTACAGCACGGTCGAGGAGGACGGCCCGCCCTGTACGTCGTAGGAGTTCAGGATGACGTGGGCGTTCGGATTGCCGGCAAGCTCCTGATCCTGGAAGGGCGGATTGCCGAAATGGGCGCTGATCTCGGTGCCGCCTTTGATGATCGCGGCCGTCGCCTCGGGATGCGGGATGGCGACGCTGATCTTGTCGAGCTTGGCGAAGTCCTTGTCGCCCCAGAGCTTGGCGGAGGCCCATTGCAGGATGCGCGCCTGGACCGAGACGCCGACCGCCGGCAGGGCGATGCGGTCGGCCTCGGTCAGGTCCGCGATCGATTTCACGGCCGGCCGGTTGCTGACGAGGTAGTAGGGAAAGTTGCCGAGGGAGGCGACGCCCTTGACGCCCTGCCGGCCGCGGGTGCGATCCCAGAGAGTGAAGAGCGGCCCGACGCCGGCGCCGCCGACGTCGATCGAGCCCGACAGGAGCGCGTCGTTGACGGCCGAACCGCCGGAGAGCTGGACATACTCCACCGCGATGTCGAGGCCCGCGTCCTTGCCGTGCTTCTCGACGAGCTTCTGATCCTCGATCACGTTCAGCAGCAGGTAGACGACGCCGAACTGCTTGGCGATGCGCAGCCGGCCTTCCGACGCCGCGGCGTGGCCCAGGGTCATGCCGGCCAGCGCCAGGCTCGCCGCCAGGACTGCGAAACGCCTGCGTGAGGGCGCGCTGCGTCGCGTGTCGAACATGTCCACCCGTTGTCGTGCGTGAGATGCGGCCAGCAGCGCTGTCGCGCACCTGTAAAACCTGCCGGCAACACAGCCGAAGGTCAACAAGAACGTTATTTTACACTGTAATTCAGGGATGGATTTAAATGTTGTTATGCGCTCAGATTATAGAACGATATTCACTCTCTGCTCGGGACGAAGGCGCAACCCTCCTCTTCCTCGCGACAGGGCCTGGCACTCCGGCAGCTTCCAGCGCGCCGGCAAACGGGAGCGGCTGATCAGGCGGCTGACGCTCACTGAGGGGCACTCGCAGCGATGTTTCCCTGGTCTTGCAAGCGTTCGGCACCGAGGCTGCCGTCGTTGCCGGATTGACCCGCGTCTCCGGGGGGCGGTTTATGAGACAGCGCGCAGGACGTGCGGCGGCTCGCCGACACGGAAGGCTGCACCCGGATGGCTGTCTTTCAAGAGAGGCCCCGCCCCGGGAAAAAGCTTCTGCCGCAGGGTGCCCTCGGCATAGCGCGTCTTGTAGACGCCGCGGGACTGCAACTCCGGCACAACGAGTTCGACGAAAGCTTCGAGCGTTTCCGGCGCCACGGCGCGGGTGAGATTGAAGCCATCGACGTCGGCCTGTTCCGCCCAGGCGAGTAGTTCGTCGGCGACTTCGGAAGGCGACCCGACGATGAAGGGTGCTCGAGCCCCGCGAGGCCCGAACTCGGCGAAGTCGGCTAGCGTAAAGGGACGCTCGCCCGGCTGCGTCAGGTTCTCCACCAGCGAGCGCATGGCGTTGGTTTCCTGATACGCCAGCGGCTCGTCCAGCTTCAGTCCGGCGAGATCGATCCCGGTCCAGCCGGATACGAGGGCGAATTGCCCCTCGGCATCGATGTAGCGGGCGTACTCGTCTCGCAGATCCAGGGCCTCGGCCCGGGTCGGGGCGACGATCACGGTGGCGCCGAGAAACATGCGTATGTCGTGGGGGTCGCGCCCTGCCGCGCGCGCGGCCTCTCGGATGTTCCGTACGGCTTTGCCCGCCAGCGCAGGAGTATGGCCGTTCAGGAAGATCGCCTCGGCATGCCTCGCGGCGAACAGCTTCCCGCGCGTTGAGGTCCCGGCCTGATAAAGCACCGGTGTGCGCTGTGGTGAAGGCTCGCCGAGATGGCGGCCATCGACTCGGTAGTATGGCCCGTCGTGGAGGATCCGGTGGACCTTCGCGGGTTCGGTGAACACGCCGCCCGCGCGGTCGCGCCGAACGGCCCCGTCCTCCCAGCTGCCTTCCCAGAGCTTGTAGGTAGCCTCGAGAAAGTCTTCGCCGGCCTCGTAGCGGACGTCATGAGCACGGGCTTCGGATAAGCCCATGCCCCGCGCCCCGCTCTCCAGATAGCCGGTGACGATGTTCCAGCCGACCCGTCCGCCGGTGAGGTGATCGAGCGTCGTGATTCGCCGCGCGAACGTATAGGGATGTTCGTAGGTGAGATTTGCGGTCACGCCGAAGCCAAGATGGCGCGTGGCCGCCGCCATGGTCGGCACCACCAGAAATGGGTCGAGGCTCGGCGCCTGCGCCGCCCGGGCCAAGGCAGCGTCGGCGCTGCCGCCGTAGACGTCATACTGCCCAATCACGTCGGCCAGGAACACGCCGTCGAAAAGACCGCGCTCTGCCGTACGGGCAAGCGCGGTCCAGTACTCGAGCGTATTGTAGGTCGTCGTGGTATCCCGCGGGTGGCGCCAAAGACCTGCCCAGGTATGGCCCGGCGAGGCCATCTGGAAAGCGTTCAGCCGAAGTTCGCGAGCTACTGGCATGAAAAACCTTAGACGAGAGAGCGTCGAGCGCGGCTCGTGAGGTCGCAATCGCACGCGAAAGATATTCGGAGCTCCGTCCTCGTCAACAAAAAACTTATTCCGTTCAGGTGCACATTTAGAGGACAATACACGCAATATACGATGAAGAGAGGCATAATGCTTTCAAAGTGACTGGATTCTTCTCAAGCACAGAAGGAACGATAGCCGGTCTCTGCATCCGCAGGTTCTCGCCGACGCCGCAGTGATGCCCTAGCTTGCGTCGTAGACACGGTCACGTTCTGCCGTGCCGACCGTGGGCAAGCGCCTCGTAGAAGGGGGGATGCAGGGGGGCTCGCGCTGCTGAGCTGCACCATGCATCGCGACACGAACCAGTCCGCACCACGACGCGTCACGCGACCAAGTTCATGGATCGAACCTCTCGGAATAGCCGCGGATGCGACCCATTCAGATCCTCGGTGCCGTCCTCGTCCCGATGATCTGGGGTATCCAGTACGCCTTCATCAAAGCCGGATTGGCGGTGTTTCCGCCCCTCTTTTTCGTAGGGCTGCGCTTTGCGGCCGTCGCGGCGATCCTGCTACCATTCGTAGGCATGCCCAGCCGGCGCGAGCGCTTCCTCTTTGCTCTCGTATCCGTGTTCATGGGTGGATTGAACTTCGGGCTGGTATTCATCGGCCTTCAGGACACGCCCGCCGGCGTGACCGGTGTAGCCAATCAGCTCTGGTCGCCGTTCACGCTGATCCTCGCTTGGCCGCTGCTTGGGGAGCGCATTTCGGTCCGCACAGCGGTCGGCGTCACCGTCGCGCTATGCGGCGTTGCATTGGCAGTCGCGGACCCATCCGCGCCGGTCCCGCTTGTGCCGACGCTTCTCATCGTTGGTTCAGCGCTCGCGCTCGCCACCGGGACCGTATTGGTCAAGCGTTTCGGGCCGTTCGATCCAGTGGAGCTGATGGCTTGGATATCGTTGTTCACAGTCCCGCAGGTGCTCACAGTCTCGGCCATCCACGAGACGGGACAATTCGCGTCCATTTCGGCCGCAGATATCACGGCGTGGTTGGCGTTCGCCTACACGGTTCTTATCGGCGGAATCGCAGGATTCATTCTGTGGTTCTGGCTGGTCGCGCGATGCTCGATGGCGCGAGTTGCACCCTTCGCACTCCTTCAGGCCCCATTTTCGATCCTCGCCGGTGTCGTGACTCGGCACGAACCCCTAACTGCGTCGCTCGCGGTGGGAGCGGCGGTCTGTTTGGCAGGCGTCGTCATCACGCAGCGTGGTCCGCGCCGGAATACGCGGCCCTCGTCCCCGCTCAAGGCGCGTTCGGAACTTTCATCGTAACCGCCTGACACCAAGACCGTCGATGCATAGGCGGGCCGAATAGATCAGGCCTAGCAGCTAGAGCGTCAGGAGGATGGTTGTTCTCGATTGCCGTGAAGATATAGTTGAACGAGCTACTTATGGTGTTTCGAACGGCGAAAAGATTTTTTTCTATCATGTAACCGCCCGCAATGCTTGGCACGCGGTTGACGAAACCGCGTCGCTGCCGGCTAATGCACATCATGCTGCAGTGCACGCACTGCGATGTGCATGAAGTGGGGAATTGAATTCGGATGAATCGCGTCTGGACGAGAGGTTTGGTCGTTGTAGCGAGCCTGTTGATCGCCCCGCATGCGACGTCTGCCCAGGGCGGCGGGGGAACTCTGACCGCCATCGTCCAGCCGGAGCCGGTCATTCTGTCGGCCGCGCTCAATTCCGCAGCCCCGACGGGCGTGGTGAGCGGTTCGATCTTCGACGGCCTCGTTGATTACGGGACCGACCTGAAGCCGAAGCCTGCTCTGGCCGAGAGCTGGGAGGTCGCGCCTGACGGGCTCTCGATCGTATTCCATCTCAGGCACGGCGTGACATGGCACGATGGTGTGCCGTTCACGTCGGCGGACGTGAAGTGGACGCTCGAGAACGTCTGGCAGAAGATCCATCCGCGCAATCAGGTGACGTTCGCGAAAGTAACCAGCGTCGATACGCCGGACGATTGGACGGCGGTCCTGCGGCTCAGCGAGCCGTCGGTCGCGATCCTCAGCTCCGTCAACAGCAACGGCGCCCAGATCCTGCCGAAGCACCTGTACGCAGGCACGGACATCCTCAACAACCCTTACAACAACAAGCCGGTGGGAACAGGCCCCTTCGTATTTAAGGAGTGGGTAAAGGGCAGCCATATTACGCTCGAGCGAAACTCGAACTACTGGGACAAGACGAAGCCGGCTCTCGATCGGGTCATTTTCAAGATCATTCCCGATGCGGCTGCACGCTCCGCCGCTCTGGAGAAGGGTGAGGTACAGTACGCAGCGCTCAGCCCGGTCCCGCTGCGAGATGCGGAGCGTCTATCCAAGCTTCCAAATCTGCGTGTCCAGACAAGCGGCTACGAATGGGTGTCGCCCTTCCTCTTCGCCGACTTCAACATCGACCGGCCTTACCTGAAGGATGTCAGGGTGCGCCGGGCGCTGGCCCAAGCGATCGACCTCTCGGCTCTGGCGAAGGTAGTCTGGTATGGATTCGCCATCCCGGCCACGAGCCCGGTACCGTCCACGCTTCCCGAGTTTCACGACCCCGCCGTGCCGAAATACTCGCTCGACCTGAAGCGGGCGGAAGCCCTGCTTGACGAGGCTGGGTTCAAGCGCGGCTCCGACGGAAACCGGTTCAGCCTCAGCCTCGACTACATACCCTACGGCGACGACTTCAAACGCACGGGCGAGTTCATCAAGGCTTCGCTGAAACGGGTCGGGATCGAGGTCAACGTGCGCGGCCAGGACACCGCCGCCTACACCCGCCGCCTTTACGGCGACCGGGACTTCGACATTGCGATCACGTGGTTCGCGGCCTTCTCCGATCCGCAGGTCGGCGTCACGCGTGCCTACTGGTCGCAATCCGTCGGCAAGAACATCCCGTGGACGAATGCCTCGGGCTACCGCAATCCGGCGATCGACAAGATCATCGCGGAGGTCCAGGGCGAGCCCGACGGGGCGAAGCGCGTCGAGCTGTTCAAGCGGTTCCAGCGCACGGTGATGGAGGACCTGCCGACCCTGCCGCTCCTCGAACTCCGGTTTTTCACAGTGGAGGCGTCCAATCTTCGTCACCCGATCACAGGTGACCAAGTCTACGGCTCGTTCCGGGACTTCACGATCGAACCGCGCTCCAACTGAATGCGATCGGACTTCGCCCATGATCTCTCGACGTAGCTTCGGATCGGCGGTGGCGCTGTCCGCCCTGATCCTCGCCGCCGGACTTCGGCAGCCTAGTCCCGGCCAGGCCGCCGAGGAGCCGCGCCGCGGGGGCACGCTTAACGCGATCATCCAGCCCGAACCGGTCTCGCTCACGGCGGCCGTGCTCGCCGCAGCGCCAACCGGTATCGTCGGCGGCAACATCTTCGACGGACTGGTCAGGTATGATCTCGATCTGAAGCCGCAGCCGGAACTCGCGACGCGTTGGGAAGTCAGCCCAGACGGCCGCACCATCACGTTTCACCTGCGGGAAGGGGTCACTTGGCATGATGGCCAGCCATTCACCTCCGCGGATGTTGCGTGGTCCCTTGAGAACGTCTGGAAGCCGCTGAACCCACGCAACCCGGCGCTGTTCCGGAACATCACCCGCGCCGACACGCCCGACCCACACACGGTCGTCTTCCATCTGGTGGAGCCATCGATCGCGCTGTTCGGCCTACTGAACGGCAACGGCGCGCAGATCCTGCCGAGGCACCTGTACGAGGGCACGAATGTCCTCACCAACCCATACAACCTGAAGCCGATCGGGACCGGACCCTTCGTGTTCAAGGAGTGGGTGAAGGGCAGCCATATCCTGCTGGAGCGCAATCCGCATTACTGGGACGCGGGCAAACCCTATCTCGATAGGATCGTGTTCAGGGTCATGCCCGACGGCGCAGCCCGGGCTGCCGCGCTCGAGAAGGGTGAGATCCACTATGCGCCGCTCAGCCCGATCCCGCTCAGGGACGCGGAGCGCCTAGCGAAGTTGCCGACAATTCGGGTGGGAACAGCTGGGTACGAGTGGCTGACGCCGTGGCTCTACCTCGACTTCAACGTCCAGTCCGAGCACTTCAAGGATGCCCGCGTGCGCCGAGCCGTTGCTCACGCGATCGACCGGGACGCGCTGATCAAGGTGGTCTGGTTCGGTTTCGGCAAGGCGGCAATTTCCCCCGTCTCCTCAAGCCTGAAAGCGTTCCACAATCCCGACGTGCCGCTCTATCCGTTCGATCCGAAGCGGGCCGAAGCCCTGCTCGACGAGGCCGGCCTGAAGCGGGGCTCGGACGGCGTCCGCTTCACGATCGCGCACGATTACCTGCCCTACGGCGAGGATTACCGGCGGACGGGCGAGTTCGTGAAGGCCGCGTTGAAGCGGGTGGGCGTCGACGTCACTCTGCGTGGTCAAGACACGGCCGCCTTCACCAGGCGAGTCTACGGCGAGCGCGACTTCGACCTTTCGAGCTCCTGGTCATCCGCCTTCCCCGATCCGCAACTCGGCGTGGCACGGCTCTACAACTCGGAATTCGTCGGCCGCAACGTGCCTTGGTCCAACGGATCCGGGTTCCGGAACCCCGAGGTCGATGCGATCTTCAAAGCCGCTGAGACGGAGCCCGATGCCGAGCGGCGCATCGCGGCCTGGAAGCGGTTTCAGGTGATCGCTCAGACCGAATTGCCGACTCTGCCCCTCGTCGAGCTCAAGTTCTTCAACGTCTACTCAGCCAAGCTGCGCAACGCGGTGACACGTGGAGACCAGATATTTGGTCCACTCACGGAAGCATGGCTCGACGAACCGGCCAAGAGCCAATGACCGCGAGCGGACTCATCCAGAGGCTCGCGCCCGGTATGCGATGGGCGCGCCGGCTCGGCCAGCTCGCGTTCATCGTGGTAGGGATCGCGATCGTAAACTTCTTCCTGCTTCGCCTCGCCCCGGGCGACGCCGCGGAAGTCCTGGCTGGTGAGGCGGGCGCAGCCACCCCCGAGTTCATGGCAGCGCTGCGCCAGCAATTCGGGTTCGACCAGCCACTCCATGTCCAGTTCGGGAAGTATCTCGGCAACGTCCTGACGCTTAACCTCGGCTACTCCTTCCGGCAGAGCATGCCCGTATCGCAGCTGATCGGGGACCGCTTGCCTGCGACTGCGATCTTGATGGGGGCGAGCATCACCTTCGCGCTCGTGGCGGGCACAGCGCTCGGCTTCCTCGCGGCGCGACGGGCGGGTCGCCCGACAGACACGATCATCTCGGTCATCGCTCTCTTGTTCTACGCGACCCCCGTCTTCTGGATCGGCGTCGTGCTGATCGTCGTCTTCTCCGTCTGGCTCGATTGGCTGCCGGTCGGCGGCATGACGACGATCGAGGCGGGCTATCATGGCACCGCCTACGCGCTCGACGTCGCTCGGCATCTGGTTCTTCCGGCCGTGACGCTCGGCCTGTTCAACCTCGCCATCTACGCGCGCCTGACACGGGCCTCTATGCTTCAGATCTACGGCCAGGACTTCATCCGCACGGCCGTCGCCAAGGGTGTCGCGCCCGGTCGCATCGCGATTCGACACGTGCTCCGCAACGCGCTCCTCCCGATCGTCACGATGCTCGGGATGCAGGCCGGATCGATCCTCGGCGGTGCGATCCTAGTCGAGACCGTGTTTTCCTGGCCCGGCCTGGGCCGGCTCGCGTTCGAGGCCTTGTTTCAGCGTGACCTCAACTTGCTCCTCGGCATCCTGCTGGCGAGTTCAATCTCGGTGGTGGTCGTGAACATTGCGGTCGATCTCGCCTATGGCCTCCTCGATCCTCGGGTGGAGATCGGCTGAGATGGGAATGGTCTCTTCGCTGCGCGCCACCGAAGGAGGAGCGGCTCACAGGAGGACGCGGTCGCGCGTCAGCACGTCGGCTTTGACCGGCGGCCTCATCCTGGTGCTCATCCTGGCCGGTGCTATCGCCGCACCTTTCCTCTACCCGGGCGACCCACTCGACATGGTGGCTTCCCCCTTCATCTGGCCCGGAACAGATCCCGCTTATCCGCTCGGCACCGACATGCTGGGGCGCGACATCGCGGCCGGCATCCTGCACGGAGCGCGCGTCTCTCTGCTGATCGGGTTGGTAGCGACCCTGGTCTCGCTCGTGATCGGCGGTACGTTCGGTGCGGTTGCCGGGTTCTATGGCGGGCGGACCGATTGGGCGTTGATGCGCGCAACCGAACTCGTTCAGACGATCCCGCCTTTCCTGTTCGCTCTCGCGATCGTGGCGATCCTGCAGCCGTCCGTCCCGACGATTGTGATAGCGATCGGCCTGACCGCCTGGCCGAGCCTCGCCCGACTGGTACGGGCGGAGGTCCTGAGGCTTCGCAACGGCGACTTCGTCCAGGCCTCGATCTCCGTCGGCGCATCGCATCGGCGCATCATTCTCCTTGAGATCCTACCGAACGCGCTCGCGCCGGTGATCGTCTCGGCCTCCATCCTGATCGCCGGTGCGATCCTGACGGAATCCAGCCTCGCCTTTCTCGGGCTCGGCGACCCGAACGTAGCTAGCTGGGGTGGCATGGTCGGAGCCGGTCGCGAGGTTCTGCGGACGGACTGGTACATCGCGACCCTTCCGGGCCTCGCAATCGTCGCGGCCGTGCTCGGACTCAACCTACTCGGCGACGGCCTCAACGACCTCCTCGATGTCCGGCGCTAGATCGGTCGCAGGATGCGGATCCCTCTGATGGCCTTTCAGACAGCCCGGAGACGGCAGTGTCCAGGCGACCGCAGGCGGTCCTCTGACCAACGTTTCGAGGCTTCACGGCGTTCTATTCTGCCGGGACGCGACCTTTGATCGACGATCGCGAAAGATAAGAGACACCAATGCCCTCCCCTGTCCTCTCGATCGATGCGCTCAGCCTCGCGCTGCCGGCCGGGTCGGACAGGCCCTTCGCGATCCAGGGCCTGTCACTCGATATCGAAGCGGGCGAGACGCTCTGCGTAGTCGGCGAATCCGGGTCCGGGAAGTCGCTGACAGCGCTCGCCACGATCGGCCTGCTGCCGAAAGCCGTACGTCCCGCCAGCGGAGCGATCCGCCTCGCCGGCCGCGATCTGCTCGGGCTGTCCGAGCGCGACTTGCGCGATGTCCGGGGCCGGGAGATCGGAACCATCTTCCAGGAGCCGATGACCTCACTCAATCCAGTCATGCTGATTCGCGACCAGATCGCCGAGGCTTTCCAAGCTCATGGAGCGCTGGATGCCAGGCGGCGAGTCGAGCGTACGCTCGCGTTGATCGCCGAGGTGGGGCTGCCCGATCCACTCGCGATCGCTAGGGCATACCCGCACGAATTGTCAGGCGGCCAACGCCAGCGCGTGATGATTGCGATAGCGCTCGCCCTCGAGCCGAAATTGATCATCGCGGACGAGCCGACCACCGCTCTCGATGTCACTACGCAGGCTCAGATCCTGAAGCTTCTCGATACGCTGCGGAAGAAGCATGGCACAGCCGTGCTCTTCATCACGCACGATTTCGGCGTTGTCTCCGAGATCGCGGATCGTGTGGCCGTGCTTCAGCACGGGATCTTGGTCGAGCATGGTCCAGCCATGCAGGTGCTCCGCTATCCGCAGCATGACTACACGAAACGTCTGCTCGCGGCGGTACCCTCGCTTGTGCCTCCCGCGCCGAAGGCTCTCACTGACGCTCCCGAGGCGTTCAAGGTGGAGGACCTGTCGAAGACATACCGCGGTCGGGGTTTCTTACGAAGTCGCGCTGTGAAGGCGGCGGACGGCGTCTCCTTCGTCATCCATCGTGGAGAGACCCTCGGGCTAGTCGGCGAATCCGGCTCCGGCAAATCGACGGTCGGCCGCTGCGTCATGAGGCTGATCGAACCCGATGCCGGAGCGATCACGATTGGCGACACCTCCATCGGTGCTTTGACACAACGTCAGTTCCAGCCGGTGCGGCGGCGCGTCCAGATGGTCTTCCAAGACCCGTTCGCATCGCTGAACCCGCGCCGCCGGGTCGGCCAGATCATCGCCGAGGGGCCGATCGCTCAGGGCGTTCCGAGACAAAGAGCGCTCGCCGAAGCCCGGAGCCTGCTCGGTCTCGTCGGCCTCCAACCGAGCGTAGCGGATCGCTACCCGCATGAATTTTCCGGCGGGCAGCGCCAACGCATCGGCATCGCTCGCGCTCTCGCGCTCCAGCCCGAAGTCCTCGTGGCGGATGAGCCGGTCTCCGCGCTCGACGTCTCGATCCAGGCTCAGATCCTCACGCTCTTGCAGGATCTGCAGAAGCGACTCGGTCTCGCCATCCTATTCGTCACCCACGACCTGCGCGTGGCGGCTCAGATGTGCGATCGCATTGCTGTCATGCAAATGGGTCGGATCGTCGAGTTGCAGCAGACGGCTGACTTGTTTCGCGCACCGCAACACGCCTACACGCGTGCGCTCCTCGACGCCGTGCCAGGTCGGTTGCTCCAGCCCGGCTTCGACGCGCGTTTCGCAGCGGCTGAGTGACTGCGAAGAAACACGCAGACTTGCCAGATGCAGATGCGAGGTCGCCGTCCTCGAACCTGGACTGCCCCGTCCGCATGCAGCCGAGCATGTGCGCCCACGACCTTCCACCCTCCGGAAACCAAATATGATTTTTCCTCCTGGTGGTTGAGCTGATCTGAAACGATTGCGCGGCTGAGCGGGCCAGGGCAGTGGTAAGTCGTCAACTTAGATCGTGATCAGGGTACGCCGAAACGCGAAGCTCTGTCAGATGCCGGCGACCTCCTCGAACTCGTCGGTTCGAGGAGGTCGCAGGCCCGTATCCGCACGAGTTCTCCGGCGGCCGGCGCCAGCGGATATGGATCATGCGGGCTATTGCTTCGAAACCGAAGATCCTGGTCGCAGACAAGCCGGTCTCCGCACTGGCCGTCACGGTGCAGGCCAAGATCCTCACGTTACTCCAGGAACTTCAGCAGAAGCTCGGCTTCGCCATTTTGCTCGTGACGCACGATCTACGCGTCGCGGCGCACGTCAGAGATCGTATCGCCGTCATCTACCGAGGATGGAAGATCCGATACCGCCCAGTCCGGTGACTGAACTCAGGAGCTCATGGAACATTGCGATCCTTCCGCTACGAGGCTCGGATAGCGGGTAAGCGGACGGTTGGCGTCGCTCACGCGGACGGCCCAAAGTGACCCAAAACAGTCCCTCCCAACGTCTGCTTCCGGAAAGTCTGAAGAGTAGCGCGACCGACCGACAATAAAGATATACTGAACGTTGGCGTCGGAGAAAATTGATGGAGATGTGGATGTGCAACTGTCGAATGTGTGCCAGGAGCCCGCATCGGGCAACAACGGTTTGAAGCGCGAATGGAGACAGTCAGTCGAACAAGCTTTCCTCATGACGGGAGGTGCCGTCCACCGGTTGGAGGACTAGACCGCCAAACCGCTTGACGTGGGCGCCATTGGCTTCCAGTTCGGCGATAAAGCTCTCGGCCTTCTCAGTCGTGATAGCCGTGATGACCTGTCCCTTCTTGCCGACCGCGGCGGCGCACCTGAAGAATGCCCTAAGGCTATCGGCTTCCATGGCTTGCTGTCCGGGCTCGTCGAAGATCACCAGACCCGGATGTTCGCCGCGGGGCGCGACGGCGACGGCCATGAGGGCGAGATAGTAAGCCCACTTGAGCCTGATACCGTCGCTGGCGGAAAGCTCGAAGCCGAGCTCCCGCTGCCGAACCTCGCCATCTTCCTCGACCTCGCGGATCGGCCTGAAATTATCATCGGACAACTCGATCTCGCTCGGACTGTAACTCTTGAAGCCGAATATCCTGCACTGCTCGCGAATAATCTTCAGGAGCGTATCGAGCTTGGTCTTGTCGTCCGCTCCTAGGTCCTGGTGCTTGAGGGCAGCCAGTTCCGCCCGCGCCTGTAGCAGCCGGCGCGCCACGGACCGGGCCTCGTCCAAGAGCGCGTCGATGCTGCCCCGTACAGCCATGAGCCTGTCGATGCGCGACTGGAGTCGAACGATGCGTTCGATCAAGGTCCGGGACGGGGCTGAGGACGGTTGCACCAGGGCCTGCCTCAATTCCCTGATACGCTGGCGTATCTCGGCTACCTGCGTGGAGACCGCCGCGTAGCGTCGGTCCATGTCGCCTTGCTGCGTGCGGCTCGCGGAAAGGCTGGCCTTGTACAGGTCGAGCTGGGACTTGATGAAGCTGATGTTCTCTTCGAGGGCCATGGCCCTGACCGGAACCGTTGGCAGCAACTCCGCGTCGAGATGCTGGTGACAGGTCGGACATTTGTGTTCGTCGGCGGCGGAGCCGAGGATCGATCCGAGGCGACGAAGCTTCTTCGCATCCTGGTTTCTCGACAGGTCGGTCTGGAGGGTCGATATTCGCTGGAGGATAGCCTCGACGTCGTCGCGGCTGGCCATCCATTCCTGGCGCAGGACCTCCATGTTCGCTGTGAGATCCTCAAGGATGGACCTCTTTTTCGAGAGCTCCGTCTCCAGCTCAGCGGCGACTGTCTCGGTCTGGGGGAGCTCCTGGGCTTCGCGGAGAGCGAGTTCCTTCCGCGTCTCGTCCAGGTCGACCTCCAGCGGCACCCATTCCTGGTCGGAGAAAGTCTCCACGTTCAATCGCGGGTCATCGACGAACTCCTGGGTCGGCTCGTCTTCGAGGGTCGTGACGCGCGTCCCGGGCCCCCCTCTCTCGATGGCTTCCTTTCGGAGCTCCTTCCAGCGCTGCTGGAGTTGCGCGACCACGGTCCTCAACTCCGCATGCTTGCGCCTGAGGTGTCCGATCCGAAGGTCTAGCAGGAACTCGAGGACGCGGCGGTTCACGTCCTGGATGCCAAACATGGTCGGTAACGGTCCCTGAATGGCCGACCAGCCACGCTTCTGCTCCACGAACATCATCGGGAAGATGACTTCGAGGTACAGGGGCACCTCGCCGCCGTCGAACTGCGGGACCATCGGCAGTGACCAGCCGACAAACTTGGCCAGGAAGCGATGGAAGCCGGCATCCCTTCGGGCGGACCCGCCGTCGTGAAGGAAAAAGTCCCGTTCCGTCACAGATTGGAAGTCGTCGGACGTACCGGACACGAGAGCCGTGCGCACGAGCTTCCTGTCCGCTCCCCCGACGATGTCCCGACGGATACGAACGCGCGCCGCCGCATTTTCGATGGTGAGCTCCACGAAGGACTCCACCACCGCCTCGTAGGGCGTATCGGGAATGGCGTGAATCTTTTCTCGCATCGCATGGGGAAGGGGGACTTCGAGTCGGGGACCTAGCATCCGCTCCAGTCCCAAGGCGTAGATGATCGCCTGGAGACACGTTGATTTCCCGGCCGAGTTGGGTGCCATGACCACGTTCAGTCCCGGGAGGAACGGGATGTGCGCCGAGTAGACTTGGCTTGCCGTTCGGGCCACGAGGTTCAGCTCGACCAATAAAAGCATGTCGTCACGCTTTCGCGGAGATGAGGCGGGTTACAAAGGCCTCGGTGATGGCGGACCGAACCGCCTGCAGGGCCGCCTTCTGCTCCGACAGGACATCCTCCCATTCGTCGACTGCCTTCGCTGCCGTTTCGCCCTTGGCGGTCAGGCAGACGCCAACGCGGTCGCTGACAGTCGTCCAATCCGCCAGCTTGTCGCCGACCATCAGGTCGAGCGCACGCGCCAGGGCCGGCTCGACGCGAAGGCGCCAGGTTAACTCCGAGCGTTGATGATGGAGAATGGCGACGAGAGCGGTTTGGGCTTCCGCCGACTGCACGGCGTCTGACAGGACATAGAGCTTAGCGAGGGATGCCTTTTTGCCACGGGAGCTCATGAGCAGCAGCAAGAGTAGGGCGACCCGCCAGCGGATGCGGAGATCGCCCGGTACCGGGGTAGGCCTCTCGCGAAACGAGAACGCTTCAGCGCTGCCGATGTCGGCCATGTCGCGGGGCTCAGTGGAAGTCGAGAGGACAGCGCATCAACCAATCGCTCAAGGCCCCCTGGGAGAGGTCCTGCTTCATGGAGTGCGATAGCGTCGGCAAGTCGTGCTTCAGCCCCTCCGTGATCCTGTCGAGGCTCCGAACAAGCTGTTCCCGTGGGGCGTTGCCAGACGCACCTACCAACAGGAGATGCTTCTCCTCCGATGCTATGGTTCGGTAGGCTTGCTCCCAAACCGTCGGATGATCAGTTTTTAACGCATTTAAAGTATTCTCGTGATGAATGAGACTTTTCACGAATTCCATTTTCCTGCGTTCGAGCTCCTCAGCAGATGCGCCGGGGAATGCGTGTGAAAGTTTTCTCAGCAGGGTCTCCGAAGCGGCCGACGTCGCCTTTCGATCGACGTCAGCCTGGTCTGGTAGGTGCACAGATATCGGCGGCCCCACCGCTTGCGCCCGAAGGAGGTCTATCTGCGAGGCAAAATCCTCCTGGCAATGGACCAAGCCCTGAAAGTCAGCGTCGAGGAATGACAGTCCCTTCGCCGCGACTTCGCTGGCCTTTTTTCGGACGTGAGTGATCACCGATTTATCATCCAGGAACGGGCATAAAAGAAACCAACGGTTCGCCTTAATACCGCCGAGCATGCTATCAATATCATTGCGATTACTGATCAGCTTCAGCAGGTCCCTCGTCGCCTTTGCCTTCATTCGACTGGCAGCCTTCGCGGTATCAGAGATCTCCTCTGGTGCGTAACACTGGATTAAGCATCCGTCGGTCGTGAAAAACTCTAGACCACCGTCTCCGCGGACCCTGTCGGGGACCCTTTGGACATTCGTCGCTCCGTGCCGAATCTGCACGAGTCGAAAGGCATATTCCTGCCACTCGATGCCGCCCCAAGCTCGCTGATATCGAGAATGCATGCAGGGTCTCCCGTGCATACACCCTGCAGGCTCAACTCAAGCGTTGCAACACGATGTGTTTGGGCTATCACAGATAAAGCAGATCGAGCTTATGGTGATGACGATCCAGCAGCGCACGTATGCGCGAAAAGGAGGAAGTCGAGACCGGCCGCGAAGGCCCGCTTTCGGGCAAGCACCCCATGTCGGCTTCTGGCGCGCAGCTACGGCGCGGGCGGATCGCGTTCGGGTGTGATGCTGACGGCTCCTCAAACGGAGTCTCATCATGCCGTCAGATAGCGACACCACCCGCCAACCGTGGAACCTCGGCCGCCTCATCGGCCCGAAGCCGCCGTTTAAGCCGAAGCACATCTGGGCGATCCGTACCCGCCTGCAGCACAAGGGCCGCACGCGCGACCTCGCCCTGTTCAACACCGCCATCGACAGCAAACTGCGGGGCTGCGATCTCGTCCGCCTGCGCGTGGCTGACGTCTACCTCGGCGACGGCGTCCGCCTGCGTACCACCATCGTCCAGCAGAAGACTGGCCGGCCCGTCCCGTTCGAGCTGACCGAGACGACCCGCGAGACGCTGGCCGCTTGACTCAAGCTACGGGGGCTGCGGGCGGGCGACTGGCTGTTCCCGAGCCGCAGCCGACCGGGCGAGCACCTGACGACGCGCCAGTACGGCCGGCTTGTCGACGAGTGGGTGACGCTGATCGGGCTCGACCCGGCGGGGTACGGCACGCACAGCCTGCGCCGCACGAAGGTCGCGCTGATCTACCGGCGGACGGGCAACCTGCGCGCCTGCCAGCTGCTGCTCGGGCACACCAAGCTCGAGAGCACGGTACGCTACCTCGGCATCGAGGCGGACGACGCGCTGGTGATGTCCGAGCAGACCGAGATCTGAGGAATACCGCGGCGGCCACAAAGGCCGCCGCGCCCCGAAACCAAGCCGCAAGCTTTGCTTTGGCGATGCCGCTCGCCATGGTGCGGCCCATGATCCGACTGATCCCCAGCCTGCCCGCCCTCTATGTCGTCGCACGGGTGGTATGGCCGAGCCCGTGGCTGCTCGCGCTCAAGCTCGGCCTGACTGCCCTGCTGCTCGTCGCATCCCAGTATCACCTGTGGAGCCGCCTCTCGTCCGGTTCCGTCTTTGCGCCCGAGTTCCCCCGCCCGGTGGTGATCCTGTTCAACTGGGCGTTCGGCGCGCTCGCACTGGCGGCACCGATGCTCCTTGCTGTCGATGCCGTGGCGCTGGCTTACCGAATCCTGGCCGGAAGCGGATGGGCGGCTCCCATGGCCTGGCGCTACGCGGCGACCCTCGCGGCCGCGGTGTTGGCGGCGGTGGCGGTGTTCCAGGCCCTTCGCGTGCCGCCGCTGAAGGACGTCACCGTGGCGATACCGGACCTGCCCCGCGGCTTCGACGGCTACACAATCCTGCATCTCTCCGACCTGCACATCAGCCGCCTGTTCCCCGCTCAGTGGGCGCGGGACGTCGTCGCGCGTGCCAACGCGCTCGGCACGGACCTGATCGTGGTGACGGGCGACTTCATCGACGGCTCGCTCGCGGCCCGGCGGGCCGACGTCGAGCCGCTGCGCGCCTTGCGGGCGCGGGACGGCGTCTGGGCCGTGCCGGGCAACCACGAGTACTTCTTCGACCACGATGCTTGGATGCGGCATCTCACCGGTCTCGGGATCCGCATCCTCGCCAACGCCCATATGGTGCTGAGGCGCGACGGCGGCGCCCTCGTGCTCGCCGGCGTGACCGACCGCTCTGCGCCCGCCACCGGCCACCCGGGACCTAGTCTCGACGCGGCCTTGGCGGCGGCACCCGCGGGCGCGCCTGTCGTGTTGCTGGACCATCAGCCGGCGAACGCCGCGCGGGCTGCTTCGCGCGGGGTCGCGCTGCAGCTGTCTGGGCACACCCATGGCGGCATGATCCGCGGCCTGGACCGGCTGGTGGCGCGCGGCAATGCCGGGTTCGTGTCCGGCACGTACCAGGTCGATGGGATGCAGCTCTACGTCAGCAACGGCACTGGGCTCTGGCCCGGCTTCGCGCTGCGGCTTGGTCGCCCGTCGGAACTGACGCGGATCAGCCTAAGGCCCTCGTCATGACGCTCAGTTCGACGGACTCTTCAGGGAGCAAAGGGGCGTTCGTCGCAACAATGCGACGTCCGTTTGCCCTGCCTCCAGAAGCTTTCGCGTCCATGCCCGAACGTCGGCTCGGGGTGGATTTTGTTGAAAAACTCGGAAGGGGCGCCTCAAGCGTTATCCAAGGCGGATCCTGGGAGAAACTTTGTCTCCCACCGGTTGCGCAATCCCGCTCCAGCAATGAGTTCTGCGTAATCCAATAGCAGGATTTTCTCCGAACAACGCCCTTCGTGGCGCTGCCGCGACCCTATCCCGAGTTTTTCAACAAAATCGGTGGGGAGCGGTCACTCGGTGTGGGGAGCGGTCACTCGGTGTGGGGCTGAAATCGGACGTTCGAGCGATCAGCGGCGGCCGACACGAGTTTGGCGAGATGGGCTGTGCAAGGCCGAGGCTTTGACGACAGCCCCGAGATAATTTCCATCCAATGTCACATCCGGCCTTCGTGCGTCGTCACCCTCGTGGACCGATCACGAGGGGAAGTGCGATGAGCAAAGCTATTCCGGTTTTGGCTGGCCTGCTCGGCGCAGGACTAATCGGCAACGGCATCTTCATGCTCGCCTCGCCTGAGACATGGTACTTCGCGGTGCCAGGCGTGACCTCGACAGGCCCGTTCAATCAGCACTTCCTGCGCGATATCGGCCTGATCTTCGTGCTGATCGGGTTCGGATTTGTGTACGGTGCGGTGAGACCCAGCTCGCGTGTTCTGCTTTGGAGCATGGGTGCGATCTGGCTCTCAGGGCATGCGCTGTTCCACGTCTGGGAGGTTGCAGTGGGCATTTGCGGGCCGGAGGTCCTGCGCCGCGACTTCCCCGCGGTGACACTTCCTGCGCTTATTGCGGTCGCCCTCAGCGTCTGGTCGCTTCGCCATGCCGACCATTGATGATCCGACCCTCGTCTTCGAACAGGAGCGGACGCGGCTCGTCCGGCTCGCATATCGCATGCTCGGTTCATTCGGCGAGGCCGAGGATGTCGTGCAGGACGCCTGGCTCCGCTGGCGGTACGTCGACCATACTGGTGTATCGTCGGCCGGTGCCTTCCTGTCGCGCACGGTGACGCGGCTCTGCCTGGACGTCATGAAGTCCGCCCGCGCACGGCGAGAGACATACTTTGGAACTTGGCTGCCCGAGCCCGTCGCTATGGCTCCGGACGACGCCTCTGGCGATGACCTGACACTCACGCTGATGCTCGCCTTGGAGCGGCTCTCGCCTCTGGAGCGGGCTGCGTTCCTCTTGCACGACGTTTTCGCGGTTCCGCTCGGGGAGATCGCGGCGACACTTCAGCGTGAGCCGCCAGCTGTCCGTCAGCTCGCAGCCAGAGCGAGGAAGCACGTGCAGTCGGCACGTCCGCGCTTCCCCGTCGACAGGGAGGAGGGGACACGCATCGCCAAAGCCTTCTTCGAGGCGTCGGCGACAGGCGACGTCGCCGCGCTTCGCAGCATGCTCGCAGATGCCGTCATTGTGCACTCCGATGGTGGCGGGAAGGTCCACGCATTCCCGCGACCTATCATCGGCATCGACAAGGTCATGCGTATGTTCGAGGGAGCTGCGCGGAAGTCGTGGATCCAGCATGCCCAGAAGCTGCAGGACCTCTGGATCGATGGCCTGCCGGGCTATTTCAGCCTGGAGCCGGGCGGAACCCTCCAGACCGTCGCCCTCGATGTCCAGGGCGGCCTGATCGTCGGCATCTACTTCACCCGCAACCCGGACAAGCTCGAACGTATGGCAAGGCTGTTCGGAGGGGCAGCGGGAGAGCAGATGCCTCAATGAGGCTCACCGCCGGGCGATTGCGAGCTCCCTGCGGCATACCGTGGAAAAGGTACAGAGTGGATCGAGGTCGCCGGCGTGGTGCATGTCCGCGAAGGACGAGATACTCTTATGCGGGGCGAAGTAAGTCTCGCCGATGCGTTGCATGACACGCTCCGCCTCTTCGAGCGTTTCCGGCCCGCCGAAGAGCCGGATCTTGTTCACGATGGCATACAGGTTCACCAGTCTGGCCGGATCTTTGAGGTCATGCTGGAAGGCGTCGCCGAACAAGGTCGACGCCTCCCGAATGAACTCGCCGTAGAGGGCTTCCCGTCGCGCGCGGTCCTGCACCAGCAGAGTTGCTCGCTCCTGGCTGTGTTGCGTCAGCCATGTGGTCGCGAAGGAGGCCATCGCGCCGATGCTGGAACCCGCAAGCGCGGAAAGCGCCGAGACGTAGGCCGCATCCATCGGCAGCATACCTCAGGCCACGCGCTTCGGCTGCGCGGCCAGCCAGTCGCTGTAGCGCCGCTTTGACAGCCAAGCGTCACCAGTGGGTGTCAACCAGCGATCTTCGAGGAGCACTCCAAAATAGGGGGCGGTGTCGTCCGTGATGACGTCACGCGTTTCGCCGATGCCGTCGAAGTGGCGCTTCACCAGCTCGACCATCGGTAGCCGCTCAGGACCTGCGATCTCGATCATGCCGTTGCGGGGTGGTGCGAGCGCGGCCTCAGCGACCTTAGCGGCTACATCGGCCGATGCGATCGGCTGGATTGAGGCGGAGGTCACCCGAGCAACGCCGTCGATGATAGCCGCTCCCGCAATCGTGTCGACGAACTCGAAGAACTGCGTGGCGCGGACCAGCGTCCAGGGCACGCCCGCCGAGGCGATCAGTTCCTCCTGGGCCAGCTTCGCGCGGAAGTAACCGCTGTCGAGCAGAAGCTCGGTCCCGACCACCGAGAGCGCCACGTGGTGCGTGACGCCCGCAGCCTTCTCAGCTGCCGCGAGGTTCCGTCCGGCACGGACAAAGAAGTCCATCGCCACGTCGTCGGCAAAGGACGGCGCGTTGGCGACGTCGATGACGACGCCGGCGCCCTGCAACGCATCCGCGAGGCCCTCGCCCGTGACAGCGTTCACCCCGGTATTGGGCGAGGCCGCGAGCACCTCGTGGCCGGCGCTCCTCAGGTTGGCGACGACCTGCGAGCCAATCAGCCCAGTTCCGCCGATGACGACGATCTTCATGTGACGCTCCATCTCAGCTCCAATCCCTTTGGGATGGTCGCGGCCATGACGAGGAGCACCCCTCGCAGTGTGACATCGGCGTGGGAGATCAATGCGCCCGACTTGGGCCTAGCGAGGGCTTGACCTTGTGGGATGCTCGGGACCGGGGCGGCGTGGAAAAGTCTTCCCGGTTCAAACCTGCCGGGAGGGTGCACGAGCCCACGGAAACGCATCCTCAGGACCGATCCCGAGGATGAACGATTGTCGATGAGGCACCCGTGCACGAACTCCCGGGTTCAACGGACGACCGGACGAGCACGGGCTCCGTGCACTCAGAAGTCCCAGAACACGGGAACCCACCGAAAAGCGTCGCCATCAACCGCGACCCGGCCGACGGACGGGAACGGCAGGTGCGTGGCGATCAACTGCTCGCCGGTCGCCGCCAATTCCCGCAGAAGCCGAACGCGAACGCGAGCCGCCTCCTTGGGATCGTGTTCGAAGCCGTTGTGCCAGTCGGGATGCTCGAACCCGACCGTAAACACGGCATCGCCGGCGAATGTCAGCCGATCGCCGCCAGATGAGAGGCGGACCACGCTGTGCCCGGGAGTGTGGCCGCCGGTGCGCTGGACCATCACCCCTGGGGCGACCTCGTACTCTTCGTCGAACAGCTGCAACTGGTTGCGGTACTCCTGCGCGAACCGCTTGGCGGCCGCTCTGAGCGCATCAGGAAACCCCTCTGGCATGTCAACCTGCGTGAAGTCAGGCGCTTCCCAGAATTTGACCTCGGCAGCCGCCACGTGGATCCGCAGATCCGAGCGCAGCCGCTCCTTCACTCCGTCGACGAGGAGCCCGCCGACATGGTCCATGTGCATGTGGGTGAGCACCACGTCGGTCACAGCCGCGAGATCAATGCCACCGGCTTCCAGTCGCCTGACCAGTTGCCCGGCCCGCGGCAGGTTCAGGTTCGGGTCCAGCCCCAAGCCGGCGTCGATGAGGATGGTCTGGCCGCCACTGCGGACCACAACGACGTTCAGCGACCAGTCGAACGCGTCCGGCGGCAGGAACATGTCGTGGAGCCAAGCCGCCCTTTCGGCCGTATCGACATTGTGTCCCAACATCTTGGTCGGGAGCGGCAGCACTCCATCGCTGACGACCAGCACGTCGATCTCACCGACCCGCACCACGTAGCGCGATGGCACCAACTCCTCACCTCGCGCACGCGGAGGGCCCGCATATCCCGGATCGGTTCGTCCGGCGTTGGCAGGTACTACAGCAGTCATCGTCATCCCTTTCATGGGACGCGCGTGCACCTGGCACGTCAGGATCACGAAACGCGCGTCATCCACAGAGACGAGACGGGGTCGGCAGATGTGACATGAGCGAAGAGAAGTCGAACTCATCGCCCATGGATGATCGCTTCGCCTCGATGATTGCCTGGCGCAAACGGCCTCTTTTCGGCCTATTGCCGTCGTCCGAAGCTGCTTCACCAAGAGCTTGAGAGCGGACGTTCCCAAGGCCTGCTATGGGGTGGATTCTGTTGAAAAACTCGGTGTTGCAGCGGTAGTCGTGAGGTGATTCACTCCTGTCGAGAGACGGAGACCGAAGCAGATGATGGGACCTCGGCAAGTCGAGCAGGGTGCCCTGTTCTACGAGTTCTCGCTCGATACCCACGTTCCCGTCGACCATCTGCTGCGCGCCATCGACCGCTTCGTTGACCTGTCGGGCCTGCGCGCGCACCTGCAGCCGTTCTACAGCTCGACGGGCCGGCCCTCGGTCGACCCTGAGTTGATGATCCGCATGCTGCTCATCGGCTACTGCTTCGGCATCCGCTCCGAGCGCCGCCTGTGCGACGAGGTCCACCTCAACCTCGCTTATCGCTGGTTCTGCCGGCTCGGGCTCGACGGCCGGGTGCCGGACCATTCGACCTTCTCCAAGAACCGTCATGGCCGCTTCCGCGACAGCGACCTGCTGCGCCGCTTGTTCGAGACCGTGCTCACCCGCTGCATCGCCGAGGGGCTCGTGGGCGGCGAAGGCTTCGCGGTCGACGCCAGCCTGATCAAGGCCGATGCCAACCGGCAGAAGGGTGTCGAGGGTACGAACGGTCTGCCACCCGAGACCGTCAGCCGCGCCGCCCGGGAGTACCTGGCTGTGCTCGACGACGCCGCGTTCGGGGCTGCGACGCCGGTCGTGCCCAAGCTCGTCTCCCCCGCCGACCCGACTGCGCGCTGGACGGGCGCGGACGGCGGGCTGGCCTACTTCGCCTACGCGGCCAACTACCTGATCGACCTCGACCACGCGGTCATCGTGGACGTCGAGCCGACCACCGCGATCCGGCAGGCCGAGGTCACAGCCGCCAAGCGCATGATCGTGCGCTCGCGCGAGCGCTTCGACCTCTACCCGGCACGGCTCGCCGGCGACAGCGGTTACGGATCGGCCGCGATGCTGGGCTGGCTCGTCCACGAGCAGGGCATCGAGCCGCACATCCCCGTCTTCGACAAGTCTGAGCGCCGCGACGGCACCTTCAGCCGATCAGCCTTCACCTACGACCCTGGCGCTGACGCCTACACCTGCCCGGCCGGCAAGCACCTGCGGCAACGTCAGAAGGTCTACAGGTCACCGCCCCCGCTCGTCGACGCAGACGGGATGCTGCGCTACCGCGCGAGCAAGCACGACTGCGATGCCTGCGCGCTGAAGCCACGATGCTGTCCCAACGCGTCCGCCCGCAAGATCCCACGCTCGATCCATGAGGGCGCCCGGCAGATGGCGCGCGACATCTGCGCCTCGGAGGCGGGCCGTACCTCGCGGCGGGAGCGCAAGAAGGTCGAGATGCTGTTTGCCCACCTCAAGCGGATCCTGAAGCTGGATCGGCTTCGGTTGCGGGGGCCGGATGGAGCCCGGGACGAATTCCACCTCGCGGCCGCCGCTCAGAACCTACGGAAGCTGGCCAAGCTGATCCCGCTGGGGCAGCCGAGCCTAGCCTGATCGGCTGGGGGAGGCCCTCAGCCAAGCCCCTATCAAACCTCGATCCAGGCCGACCGCGAGTTTTTCAACGAAATCGGGTGGGAAGCGGTAGTTCGCTTGTCGCGAGACGAACGTTCGGACTGCGGCTACAGCGGACGATCCGGGTCACGAGGCCTGATCGTCATGGCCTATTGCGCCTAAGCTGGGAGAGACACCATCAGCGCGGACTTGAGCCCGTCGATGAACCGCCGCACGCGCGCCGGCATCTGCTGCCGGGTCGGGAGCACAGCCCAGATCGCCAGTCGCTCCGGCTCGGCATCGTCGAGGGTGACGGTCCTGAGCGTACCTTCGGCCAGATCCTGGGCTACATCCCAGTAGGTCAGCAACGCGAGCCCGGCCCCGGCGACGCAGGCGGCATGCACCGTGTCGACGCTGCTGGCGGACAGCCGGCCCTTGATACGCTTGGCGACCGCCTGCCCGCCCTGAGTGAACGTCCAGGCATCCATCGCGTGCAGCGTCAGGCAGGCGTGTGCGTCGAGGTCCGCGAGGCGACCGGGGCAACCGTGCGCGGCGAGGTAGGCCGGCGCGGCGCACAGGATGCGCGGGTTGTCCGCCACCTGCACGGCAACCAGCTCGGAGGCCTGCAGCGTAGCCACCCGGATCGCGACGTCGATGCCCGAGGCCACGATGTCGACGATCCCGTCGGAAAAACTCAGGTCGACATGGAGGCGCGGGTTCTCGGCCATCAGCCGCACGACCAGAGGCACGACGAGGGCCCGGCCGATGCGGTGAGGCGCGGTCACGCGCAAGACCCCGCTCAGGCCCTCGTGCTGCTCGGAGAAGGCCACGGTCGCGGCTTCGCGCGCCTCCAGCATCGTCTGCGCCAGCGGCAGAAACGTCTCGCCGTCCGCCGTCAGGGCGACGGAGCGCGTCGTCCGGTGGATCAGGCGAACCCCGAGTTCCTGCTCCAGAGCCGCCAAGCGTCGGCTCACCGCCATCGGCGACAGACCCTCCTGGCGCCCGGCCGCCGAGAGGCTGCCGGTCGCGACGATTGCGCGGAACAGGACGACATCGGATAGGTCCATCGGCTTATCCCTGAACGATAAGATGATTATCGTCTATCCCGGCTACTGTCCCCTCCACCGGCCAGCTACCTTCCTGATCGACAGAGACAGTGCTGGACCGGAGGCCGATCATGAGCGCGAACGCCAACAGCCTTTTCACGGCTACCGATATAAACGGCGTGACGCTGCGAAACCGCTGGGCGGTCGCCCCGATGACCCGCGTGAGCGCGTCCGAGGACGGCAGCGCCAACAACACCATGGCCCGCTACTATGAGCGGTTCGCCCGCGGCGGCTTCGGCCTCGTGATCACCGAGGGGGTCTACACCGACCGGGCCTTCGCCCAGGGCTACCTCAACCAACCCGGCCTTACCGACGAGGGCCAAGCCCAGGCTTGGCGGCCGGTCGTCGACGCCGTGCACCGGCATGGCGCGCGCTTCGTCGCGCAGCTCATGCATGCGGGTGCGATCAGCCAGGGCAACCGCTTTCGCGAGGCCGCCGTCGGACCCTCGGCCGTGCAGCCGAAGGGCCACCAGATGGAGTTCTACCGCGGCAAGGGCCCCTATCCGACGCCCGCCGCCATGACAGAGGAGCAGATCGCCGACGCCATCGAGGGCTTCGCCGCCTCCGCGGCACGGGCGGTCGCGGCCGGGTTCGACGGCGTCGAGATTCACGGCGCGAACGGCTATCTCATAGACCAGTTCCTGACCGACTACGCCAACCAGCGCAGCGACCGATGGGGCGGCGATACCCGTCGGCGCACCACGCTCGTGCGCGCCGTGTTCGAGGCCGTTCGGGCCCGGGTCGGGGCCGACGTACCGGTCGGCGTGCGGATCTCGCAGGGCAAGGTCAACGACTTCACCCACAAGTGGGCCGGCCGCGACCAGGACGCCGAGGCCATCTTCGGCACCCTCGCCGACGCTGGGGCCAGCTATATCCACGTCACCGAGCACAGGGTGTGGGAGCCCGCTTTCGAGGGCAGACGCGACAGCCTCGTCGCCCTGGCCCGCCGCTACGCCCCGCAGGTCCGGCTGATCGCCAACGGCGGCGTCGCCGATGCGCCCCGGGCGCAGGAGGTCATGGCAGCTGGGGCCGACATCGTCGCGCTCGGCAAAGCCGCGCTCGCCAACCCGGACTTCCCGAACCGCCTCCAGGCCGATCAGGCGGTCGCCGCGTTCGACCCCGCCATCCTCGGACCGATCGCCAACATCAAGCCGAGCGAGCTGGCCGCCTGAGGAGCACCCGACGAACGTGGAGCAACCATCATGAACGATGACCTCGTTACGGCGGCCGTCAAACCGGCCCGCACGAAGATCCGGGTGTGGATCGACTTCGTCTGTCCGTACTGCCTCCTGGGGGAGCAGCTCATCCGGGAGGCAACCGATGGGCTCGACGTCGAGATCGTCTGGATGCCGTTCGAATTGCGGCCCTATCCGACCCCGACGCTTCGGCCCGAGGACGACTACCTGCCCGCGGCCTGGAAGCAGGGCGTCTATCCCGCCGCCGAACGGCTGGGCGTGCCGATGCGCCTTCCGACGATCTCGCCGCAGCCCTACACCCGCAAGGCGTTCATCGGCCTCCAGTATGCCGTCGAACACGGGCGGGGCGATGCCTACGTCGACGCGGTCCTGCGCGCCTTCTTCCAGGAGGACCGGGACATCGGCGACACCGACGTCCTCAAGGCGATCCTCGACGGGCTTAGCCTCGATCCCGAGGCCCTCGATGCGGCGCTCGCCTCGCCACTCCGCGGGGAGCGCCATGACGCAGCATTGCGGCAGGCACAGGAAGCGGGCATCCGCGCCGTCCCGTCGGTAGCCGTTGGCAATCGGCTGTTCTCGGGCATGCCACAACCCGAAGATCTGCGAGCCGAAATCCTACGCCGCACCTCTTAGGTCCGCCTTCCGGCAGTTGCGGACGTCACGGCTCATCGGTTCGAGGTCCGCTATGGGTCCAGGCTGTGTCAAAACCCCGATGGTGGTAGCTTTCCTCTGCACGACCGGAGGGCGGCATGGGACGGTTCGTTGTCGGTGCCGAGCGCGATCAGACGACGCTATTTCCGCCTTGCCTGGAAGACTGGATCGCTGAGGACAACCCTGTCCGCGTCGTCGATGCCTTCGTGGAGGCCCTGGAACTCGGCGCGCTCGGCTTTGCGGGCGTCGATGCGGCACGGACGGGTCGACCGGGCTACCATCCGGCCGCCCTGCTGAAGCTGTACGTCTACGGCTATCTCAACCGGGTCCCGTCGAGCCGACGGCTGGAGCGCGAAGCGGGCCGCAACGTCGAGGTCATGTGGCTGACCGGCCAGCTCTCGCCCGATCATAAGACCATTGCCGAGTTCCGTCGGCAGAACGGCCCCGCCATCGGGCGAGTCTGTGCCCGCTTTGTCGCTTTGTGCCGCACGATGGGCCTTCTGACGGGGACGTGCGTCGCGATCGACGGCTCGAAGTTCAAGGCGGTCAACAATCGCGACCGCAACTTTACGCAAGGCAAGCTCGACCGGCGCCGCCAGCAGATCGAGGAGAGCGTGTCACGCTACCTCTCGCAGCTCGACACAGCCGATCGTCAGGATCCCACGCCGGAACTCGCAGCCAAGGTGGAGAGGCTGAAGGAGAAGGTCGCCCGCCTCGGGCAGGAGATGGAGCGGCTGGCGGAGTTGGAGGAGCAGATGAAGGCCGCGCCCGACCGGCAGGTCTCGCTGACCGATCCCGACGCGCGGTCCATGGCAACCAGCGGCCGCGGATCGGGCGTGATGGGTTACAACGTCCAGGTGGCAGTCGAGACCGAGCATCACCTGATCGTCGCGCACGCGGTCACCAATGCTGGCTCGGACCGGGCGCAGCTCAGCGGCATGGCCGCGCGGGCCAAAGATGCTCTGGAAGCGGACACGCTCGATGCGGTGGCTGACCGGGGTTACTATTCCAGTGAACAGATCCTGGCCTGCGAACGCACCGGCATCGCCGTGACGCTGCCCCGGCCGATGACCTCGGGCGCGAAGGCCGTCGGGCGCTTCGGCAAGGATGATTTCCTCTACCGTCGTCAGGACAACACCTACCTGTGTCCGGCGGGTCAGACGCTGTCCTATCGGCACACCTCGGTGGAAAATGGCCTGACGCTGCATCGTTACTGGACGAATGTCTGCTCGATCTGCGCGATGAAGGGGGCCTGCACGACGGGCAAGGAGCGCCGGGTGACCCGGTGGGAACATGAGGACGTGCTGGAGGCCGTGCAGCGCCGATTGGACGGCGATCCGCTGGCCATGCGGGTCCGGCGCGAGACGGTCGAGCACCCCTTCGGCACGCTGAAGGCGCGGATGGGGGCGACGCACTTCTTGACCAAGACCTTGCCGCGCGTCTCGACCGAGATGGCACTCCAGGTCCTGGCCTACAATTTGACGCGCGTTCTCAACATCATGGGAAGCCGGAAGCTCTTGGCAGCGATCCCCGCCTGAACAAGGGCCTTGGATCGCTCACTGAGGGGCTGAAAAGCCGTCCAGCAGCGCCTTCAACTCAGACGGATTGTCGCTCGACCACAAAAAGGTCGCTCCAAGCGATGGAACGCCCATTCTCGCAAAATAGGGGGGCACCCGAGCGCAAAGCCCATTCCCGGCGTTTTGACACGGCCTGGGTCGACTCCGGACGGTCGTTCAGCGAAACCTAAATGTCCGCTACCGGGCGTTCAGCTGATGTCCGCTCATGGCGCGATTCAGACCCGAAGACATCCTTGTGATCCGGCTGCGCGAAGCCGTTAAAGAACTCGAAAATCTAGGTAGATTTTCTTATATGCACTGAGGGCACTGACCGACTGAAAAGCGGCAGATAACTGAGTCAATGGGCAAACAACTGAGTCAAATGTCACTGGCGGCGCGTTTCATGGGCCGTCCGGCGGAAGCCCCGGCGAAGGAGTATCTCTCCGCCGCCGGCTTCGAGGAGGTCGAAGGCCGGCTGCAGCTGGTCTCGCTCCCGATGCGCGAGTTCGACCACGAGGATGCGGCCGTGCGGGCCGAGGCCATCACCTTCACCGTCGTGGACGCGGAGCGGGGCGGCGTGCCCACGAACGATACGGGGCGGTTCGAGGTTCGGTCCTCCAGCGGGAGCGACGGCATCCTGGACATCGTCTACCGCGCCGGCGACGTGCGGGACGTGCTCGCCTTCGTCGACGCCTGCAACAATGCGGTGATCGCGAACCACGGGTACCCGGTTCCCGAAGAGACCAGCTTCGGGCACGAGTGGTCGGGTCTCGCCATCCACAATCCCTTCGGCGAGGCCAGCTACGGCGATTGGAACGTCGTCGAGAAGGACGACGACCGGATCGTCGTGGCGGATCCCTGGACCGTCTGGGGGCACGAGTACGTCGCGTGGCGGGACGAACGCGCCGCGGGGCTCCTGGCGGCCCGGGCGGAGCCGGTCGTCGCGGCCGGCCATCGACCCTGAACCGGCTGCAGCCGGCGGCTATCGCTGTCGTCGGCTGCAAGTTGCGCGCATGTCCTATGGGTATCGCATGCTGCCACCCGGCCCCCTTGAAGGTCGTGAAGCTGCGCTCGGTGCCGCGATCGACCGGCTTCGAGCATTCGCACCCGTCGAGAAGGTGATCCTTTTCGGCAGTCGCGCACGTGGAGACCACCGTGAAGACAGCGATTGGGATATCTGCGTCCTGCTGACCGACCACATCCCGGCGGGCGTCTACACCCCTCGGCAAATGTGGGAGCAAGTGCGGGAACTTGGCCTTCCGATCCACATCGTGGCGATGCGCACCTGCGTCTTCGAGGAGCGGAATCGCGACATCAACGCTCTGGCGCACGACGTCGCTCGCGACGGCGTCACCCTGTTCGAAACAGGGGTGGGCCCTCGTCCATAGGCGCCGCCCGCGGGCGGAAGCTGGGGCCGGGATCAGACAGCGCTTCGACCTGACCCGGCGCTAATCAACGGAACATCGACGCCACCATCCCGCCCAGGGCATCCAACGGCTGCATGAGCTTGTTCGCCGTCGCGTCGAGCACATGTTTTCCGACGAAGATGCTGGCGACCCCGCCGACAGCCAACGCCACGCCGGCCGCCGCGCTGGCGCCGACGAAGACAGGGGCGCCGATCACGACGGCTGCCGCGCCTACGCCGATGGCGCCGAAGCCGATCGCCGTCGCAGCGGCCGCGTTTTCCGGACGGGCGAGATAGCCGGGGTCGCTGGAGGCCTGCTCGTCGGCATCGTCCGGGTCCGCAGCCTGTTTGGACGGATTTGTCGTACGCCGCGCCAGGCCCGCGGTGACGATGCCTCCGGCTGTCGCACTCGCCAGTCCCGATAGGCCGAGCTTCACGCCCGTCACGCCGTTCGCCGGCATGAGAGCGGTCCCGCCTATCAAGCCCAGCAGGCCGGCACCGGCCGCCGCCAGAACCAGGGGACCCGGCCCTCCACGCGACGTCGTCCGCTCCGGCGCTGCTTCGGTTCTGGTCGAACTCCGGCCGGTCGCATCGTCCTGTTGTATCGAGGGAGCCACCGCTTCGGGCATGCGATACGTCTTGGTGATGACGGGTGCCCAGGAGTCCCTCTTCTCGGTCTCGGCAGCTGGCGGCGACTGTGGAACGGGCGGCGAGGAAGGTTGTCGTTCCGGGGTTGTGGGCACGGTAGGCGTCGACGAGCCCGCTGCCGCGGCCGCCTCGCCATTGGCCCTCACACGCCCAATCAAACAGTAGTACGCGGTCGGAATGCCATGATGGTTGAATTCGAGCTCATAGATGCCGAGTCGTCCCAGACGCCTGCAGTCCGCATCTATGGTCGCGAACTTGTACCATTGACCCTCATCGGACTTGTGCCACATGCCGTTGCCGACGCACATGCGGCCGTTCGATTGTGGAAGGAAGAGACCGCCCTGTCGGGCGCATTCCGCCTCGTCGACGGAGAAGGTCACGTCCGAGGCATCCGGTCCCGAGCGGGCGCCGACCGGACAGGCCGAGAACGCGAGGAGTGCTGCGGCGACGCCCCATGAAGCCGTAGATTGGGTCAATCCGCGACGCCCGTATTCCTCAAGCCTGTCTACGGAACACCCTATCGAGGCCCACGCGCCGGCGCGGGCTTCATCGGGAGCGACGACGGTATGGACATTGGCCCGCGCCATGATCGGCTACTCCCCCGCCAACACGAAGAACGCCAAGGTCGCGTAGGCCGCGAGAAAGCCACCGGTGGCAATAGCGAACGAAAGGCAGGTTCGACTCGCCGTCCCGACGTTGAGCCGAAGCGGCACGACGATGGAGTTCCTCGAGATCGAGAAGCTCAGGCAGGCCAGCATGGATGACTGCCAAGTGATGAACACGAGCGCCAGACCTAGATTGATCGGGTGCTGCGTGCCGTCAGGTATGTTCAGTGCAAGGCTTGAGCCGGAGACCGTTCCCAGGCCGACCGCCGGGAGGACGTGTTTCCTCCCTCTGGCTGCGGGCAGCAGAAGGGCGGACGCCGCCAACACCAGCAAGGCACCGACCAACCCTCCGGTCACCCCGCACATCAGGACGTTCGGCTCCGACTTGTACGGGTCGGCGATCCAGAACATCGCGGCTTTTAGCGCCGCATGCCATGAGAGGTAGATGGCAGGTAGCAGCAATAATGCCCGGGCCGGACTCTTGGCGAGATCCATCAAGACGAGGCAGCAGCTTCCCCAGAAGAACAGCGCCGGCATCAGTGGGACGCGCTCGATGGCGACGTCTGGACCGAACAGCATCCAAAGCCAGCTCATCAAACCGGAGCTGCCACCGGCGACTATCGCATTCACCACCTGACCACGCGAGAGGTTGTCCGTTATGCGCGGGCGCTCCCAAGACAGCTTCGACGTCGACGAACCGTTCGGAGCACTCAACTTTCCGCCCTCACCCCGTCGACTGGCTCCCGCCGAACTTGCGATTCGGATCGTAATCACGCGAATTGCCACACGCTACGCTCGAAACCGAATTCGCCGCCCTAGCCGGTTCGTCGTGCCGAAGATGCCACATCGGAGGGCCGGAGGCGGGCCTCCGACATCCGCTACGCCGGCGCGAGCATGGAAGGCGCTCCAGCCCGCCCCGCTCCAGGCACCGTCGGGCTTGAGAGATGAGGGAGAGGCGGCCAGGGTCGCGACGTCGATGGGGCGAGCTTCCATTGCGGTTTTCATGCTCCTTCGACAGCTTTCGAGTGTCGAGGGACGCTCCGATGACACCGAACGATATCCTCCATCTCTGCGGATTTAGACTCACTGGCCGGCGGGGCGACGCCTCCGTCCAGTATGTCTACAAGCCCCCTGGCCTGTCGCCGGAGGTGCGACGCACGGACCTGCGCGTCGATGTCGTCCAGCGGGGCGGGGCCGAATTCGGCTATCGCGCCGTCGTTTCGATGAAGAACCGCGACCTGGTCTTCGAGACCATCGACATCCGCGACGTGGCAGCCCTGGCCATCGACTACCGCAACTGGCTTGAGGCGCCGCACGTCGTCGCGCGCGATCCCTCGCGCTCCATGCCGATCCCAGGCGGCCTCGTCTCGATGCCGTTCCATGCCGGAGACGGCTCCTGGGTCTCGGACGTCGGGGCCGACGGCTTCGAACGCCTGCGTCACCCCGTGCTTCGTTGGGGCGCCCACTACGAAGCCTTCCGCGAGACATGGCTCTCCGCCTGCATCGGCAAGCCGCTGCAGGCCTCGCCGGATGCGTACCTGCGGGCCGCCGGCTTCGTGCCCGACGGCGACCGCTATCGGCTGACCAGCTATCCGGCGCAGCACCGTCCGGACGCCACGGAAGCCGCGCGCCTGCGCCCGCTCGTGTTCGAGCTCTTCGTGGTCGCGGACGAGGAAGGAACGCCCTTCCACGTCGTCGAGACGTCGGGCGGCCTCGGCGTTCCCGGCCGGGTGCAGCTGGGCTCCGGCGACGTGCGCGACGTCCTCGCGTTCGTCGTCGCGGCCGAGAACTGGGTGTTCGACGATGCAGGTCCGCAGGCGGTGGCCTTCGACCGGGTTCTGGACGTGCCGGGGCATTCCTACGACGTCCACAACCCGTTCGGCCGGCCCGAGGACGAGCGCTCCTGGCGCGGATGGTTCGACGAGGTCACCCTGCAGCTCGCGCATCCGGCCGATATCTGGGGGCACACCTACGTCCAGTGGCGCGACCGCTGGGCGGCGGACGTGCTCGCCCACGGTGCGCCGATCCCTTGTTCGCGGGCTGCCGACCACCTCCATACCGACGTTCCGGCGCTGTCCTCCGACCGGGTTCGGCTGGTGGGAGCGACCACGGGCGTGTGCACCTTCGAAGGCGGCGAGCCGCAGCTCGTGGCCGTCTTCGAGACGGACGATGCCGAGTCCCCGGTCCTTATGGGGCGCGAGGTCCTGCGCGCCCGCATCGACGCCCTGACCTCGGCGGAACAGGCGCTCGCCGAAGCCGGCATGCCTCTGCCCGAAGTTCCGGCGGCCGGACTGGACATGGAAGGCCTGCAAGCCGTGTCCGAACTCGAGCTGCGGCTGTCGCCGGCGCCCCTGTTCGGCTGATGGCCGGCGTGGCCGAGGCCGCTTTCGATAGCGACGACGTCGACGAGCTTCGCGACCGCTATCTCGTCGGAGGCTGCCATGCCCTCGCCCTTGCGGTCGCAGAGAGGACCGGATGGGATCTGGCTCTGGTCTGGGCCGCTCAGGGCCGCAGGACGCAGCTCGCGCATGCCATGGTGGTCGTGCCCGGCGACGAGGATCTCTACCTCGACGTCGGCGGCATACGCGGGCTGCCTGAGATCCTGGAGGATCTCCAGATCGATCCGGACGAGGAGGAGGCGATCGTCGAAAAGCCGGTCGGCACCGATCGGATCCACGCGCTGACCCGCGGGCGTCACGCGCATAGGCGCTTCTGCGAGATCGGCCTGGAACTCGCGGAACATGCGGCCGAGACGGCCGACAGGATCGTCGCGACGTTGGCGGCCGTGCCGGAAGCCGAATCCTCCCCTCGTCCCTGACTCGTCCGCGCGCCGAACCGGCCGGACCTCGACGGGGCAAGCTTGCCAGGTCCTCGTTCATCATAGGTGCGGGCGTTCAGGTCCGTTCCTTCATTCCCGGTCGGAAGCATGGCATGCTGCCGGCTTCCCTCCTCCCGCCGGACGCCACGCGACGGCATCGGCGGATCGCCCGGGTGCCACATGAAGCTCTTCCGCGTAGAGGTCATGATCGAGGCCGCCGGCGGGAGCCGGTGGCATGACGGCCGGGCATTCCTGGCCGTTGGAGAAACGGCCGAGGAGGCGGCGCGCCGAGCCATGGGCGCCTACCTGCAGGATAATCCGCGCGATCTGATGCCGGTCGGGGCGATCGCCGAGGAGATCGGGGGCATGGCTCACGCCCTCCCGACGGCCGTCGAGGCTGTACTCAAGCCCGACCTGAAGAAGCTGGCCAGGAGGGACGGTTGGGTGTCCTACGAGCCGACCGCTCCGGACCCCCGGCCATAATCATCCGGCCGCCCGTCGCGATCGACGGCTGCGATCATCCGGAGCAGCGGGTGAAGGGCTTGCCGTAGAGATGCCGGAGTGCGGATCGGGACCGGTCCTGATACGTCCCGGGCGCGTTGTTCGCGAGGGAGACGACGCCCGGGCGGCCTTCGGCGTTGATGGTCAGCGCCGTGTCGTCGAACGGGTCCTTGATGGTGCCGCGGCCCGCCGGACGGTCCACCAGACTCGCCGAGTATTCCTTCCGCGCATCGGCCGGGGGAGCGATGTCGCAGTTCAGGGCGCAGAAGCTCTCGACGTAGAGTGTTCTGCGTCTCGCACCCTCTAGGACGTCGACGCGGTCGCCCGCCAGGATCAGTTTGGGAGCCGCAGGAACGGAGCAGCGGCCGACCGGTGCGTACGTGCCCGCGTCGCGGGCCGGGATCTCGTGTGGAGCGGCGACGGCCGTCCCGGCCGACGCGCACAGAAGCAGGGCGGCGGACATTCGCATGGCACCCCGCCTCAATACTTGCCGAGCCGGCAGCCCGGATCGAGCCTGATGTCCTTCGCAGGGTAGGCGCCCATACGGTACACGACATAGCCGCGCTCTCCGTCCTGCATCTCGTAACCCATGAAATCCTCGCGGGTCCCCTTGTCGCGGGGATAGCCGCAGACGCCGTCGGCCGCACCCATCATGCACGAACGGCGGATGTACGTGCCCGAGCAGTCGCGGGCGGAGGCGGTGGTCGCGGCAGCCGTACCGACGAGGGCGGCGACTGCGATGATGAAGGGCGAGCGCATGATTTGGAGCATCCTGGGCGCAGGGGCGGCCGTTTGCGAACCGCAGGATGCTCGTGCGCGAGGTCTGAACGAAAGGTTCACGGCGCCGGCGCCGCGGCCGTCCTCACGGAAGGATCGGACCGCGGGGTTAACGGCCCCGGCACGCGCTCGGTGTCCGGGCAGACGCGTCGATGTGGACTACTGGGGGCGCGGCCCGGGCGCCGGCACCGTGACGTCCTGCGGATCCGACCATCCCTGTCCCGGGTGCCAGTCGCGGACAGGAGCGTCGTGGCGCGCCATCGCGGCCACGGTCATCACGAAGGGGCGGATCTCCTCGATCACCTCCGCGAACGGCGACGCGTCCTTGATCTGCTGCTTTCGAAGGAACGAGTTCCAGCCGCGCTGCCCGTCGGACGCTACGAAGGTGGGGTCGAACGCGGCCGGCTCGGCGGTCGGAATCGCCGTGCCGCGGTTGCCGAAGGTGTTGCGGAACGCCTCGGCCGCGACGGCACCTTCGAACCCGAGCCTGCGCGAGAGCTGGCGCACGTCGTAGAAGTCCTTGAAGCGGGAGATGTGCGTTCCCAGGCTGACGATGGCCTCGAACTTCTCGGCCAACATCGTCTCCTTGCTGTAGACCAGGATCCTGGGCGCGGACATGCCGCCGAGAACGGTCGGATAGTCCATCATGACGGCGCCGGGCGTCATGGCCTGCCCGTGGCTGATCTCGATCTTCAACGGTATGCGCGCGTTGCCGATGCGGGCCTCCCCCATGATGCGGGTCCCGGGCTCGTCGGACGCCTCGTTGATGACCGAAGCCTGGAAGCTCGAAGGAACGAACTCGACGGCGTCGTCCGCCGCCGGCACGACCGACGCGATGTGTCGGATCAGGTCGAGAGCCTCCTGGGTCGACAGGGGCTTCACACCGAGCATGTCCATGTCCTTGGTGGGCCGGTTAAATGTGCCGGTCGCTGCGATCAGCGCCATCGCGCCCTTCAGCACGAGATCGTCCCTGTGCCCGGACGCGGCCAGGCGGTCGAGGAAGCGCTCGAAGACGTAGCGGCGCATGACGAGCTCGTTCGAGATGCCGAGCTTGTTGGCTTGGTTCTGGAGGAGCGAGCGGCGACTGGCGGATAGAGGCGACATGGATCAGGCTCCTGGTGTCGATGGACGGGGAATGGCCTCGCGAACTTCCTCCGCGAACCTCAGGAAGGGCTCAACCGTCCGTCGGCAGCCCATTTCGTCCGCGAGATCCCAGAGCCTGTTGATCGGCCCGTGGGCGTCGCGCAGGTAGTCCGTCAGCGCTTTCGTGCCGGGCTCGTCGCCCAGCTTGCCCCGGTACCGGAGAAGGTCGATCACGGTCCGGGCGGCGTCGGTCACACGCACCTCGACGCCCATGACCGTGCGGACCTCGACACCGGGCGTCAGAGCCGCCTCCGGCCAGAACACCGTCGTCACCGGCACCGATGGGCCGACCGTCAGCTGCCGCCCGACGCGGGCGCGGTCGACGGCGTACCAGACGGAAGGTGGATCCTCGTTCGAGAGGTTGTGCACCTGGGCCGCGCTGCCGAGGCAGACGACGCCGCCGGGATGAGCCAGGGACACCGCGGCGAGACCGATATGTTCGACGGCGTCGTCCCAACTCCTCAGGTAGATGCCGCGCGCGTATTGCACGATCGCTTCGGCTCGGACCGCCCGCGAGAGCTGGGTCGAGTGGATCCCGGCAGCTGTGAAGTCGGCGGCGGCATGTAGATGTCCGTCGGCGACGACGCTGGCGATCCTGCCGATTGCTCCTTCAGCCATCGCGGCCTCCCATGTGTGAAAACGATAGCGGGTAAGAAATTTTGCTACCGAAATCACACATCCGCCAGCCCGCGCCGGCAACATCTGTGTGAAATCGATAGCAAATTCGAGGCGCTGCTATCATTTCAACACAGACCCATCGTGGCCAACGTCCTGCGAACCGCCTCCGGCTCCTTCTCGGCGATCACGAACAGCATCTTCGCGAGACCGGACGGCTGGCCTTCGTCGCACTCCCAGCGCTCGAGGTCGGCCACGCGAATGCCCAAGGCGACTGCCAGAGCGCTCTTCGAGAGACCCAAGGAGCGCCTGACCGCCCGTACGTCGACCTTCGGCCGTTCGGTCAACGAGCGGCCCGGTACCGGGAGCTTCAGGATGAGAGCTGACATCGGCGGCCATACCGGTGGAGCGATCCGTCCGTCCACATCTTCGCGGAAGGTCGCGAAAACGACAATCGCGACAATGCCGGCGAGCGTCTTCATCGAATTTCCACCGCGAAGCGCTATCTTGGACCCATGTGGACACCGGCAGTTCTCGGTCTCGCGGCCGCTTCGATGATCGCCGTCGCATCGGCTCAGGATCGCCCGCCCCCGCCGGCCGGGTCGGAGCCACAGGCCGATCGCCCGGACCCCTCCGGCACGGGGCGGTCCTGCCCGCCGGCGACCACGTCGTCGGAAGTCGTGCTCCCGGACGGGACGCGCGTGGGGATGAACACCGCCGACTGCATCGAGACCGGCTCCAGGAAGCAATGACTCGGGGTTCACCTCCCTCCGGATCCGTGCGATCTCGAAGGCATGATCCTCCTTCGGCTCTTCCTCGCCTCGGCCTTGGCGGCCTATTGTTCGTCCTGCGCCGGTAGGCGTTTCGAACAGGCCGGGCTCGGTTCGTCCGCCTTCGCTTCGCTGGAGGCGCGCGACAAGCCGGCACCGGCCGTGAAGGCGCCTGTCGCCAAACCTTCCGACCGGGTCCGGATCGACGTTCCGTTCGACGGAAGCGACGCCAGCCGCATTTCGATGCCGGGCTACACGCGCGTCGTCGGGCAGGCAAAGATGGTGCTCAACATCGGCGTGCTTCAGGCGCACGGCGAGGTGAAGCTCGTGCCCTACACAGAGTACGCCAAGGCCCGGTACCGGGTGCTGTTCGCCGGCCTTCGTTGCTTCGACGAGCCCGACAAGTTCGTCGACACCGATCCGCGGTACGGAAACTATCTGCGCAGGGCGACGATCGGACCGGACGGGCGTTTCGCCTTCGACAAGGTCTATCCCGGGCGCTACTGGGTGGAGGCGACCTTCGAGAATGCCAACGTGCTCGACAAGGAGTACCGGCCGCAGACCTGCATCTCGATCGGCTCCGTTGAGGTCCCGGACGGGGGCGACGCCGTCGTCGATTTCTCGGCGGGACCGGGCATCTGACGACGAACGCCGGCCCAAGGAGGAAGCAGTGGATTCCGTGCTCAACGACGCGATCGCAGGGACGCTGGCGGAGGTCGACTACTTCGGCTCCGACGGCCCGGTGCCGGCCGAGGTCGAGTACGGACATCCGAAGTTCGCGCTCGTCACCGGCGAAAACGCTTCCGGGAAGAGCTTCCTCGTGCGCGGCATCGGCGAGAAGCTGCGCGACAAGCAACCGAAGCTTGAGATCCTGGCTGTGACCATGAGCCTGCGCTCGGAGGGCGGGCTGTCCCGTGCTTTCGTATTCGGGAATGAGCGGAGAGAGTCCAGTGGCCGAATCTCGATTAAAGCCGTGCTGGCGGGCCTGCACGCATGCCGGGAGCGGCACCACGACCACGTCCTAATCCTGGACGAACCCGACATCGGTCTTGCGGAGAGCTACGCGGGCGCGCTCGGCACCTATCTCGCCGCCTTTGTCGAGGACATGCCCGTCCGGACCCTGGGCCTCGTCGTGGTGACCCACAGCCGCCCACTGGTGCGGGGACTGCTGGCAGCGGAGCCGGCATCTATACGGGTCGGCGACGATCGGCGGCCTCTGGAGCAGTGGCTCCGCGAAGGGCCGCTGCCGCGCGGAGTAGAGGACATCGAGGCCTTGGCGGAGCGTTCGGCCGCCACGATGCGCGGGATCAATCGAGTGCGGAACGCGAGGCTCGAGGCTAGGCTGGACACCGGACCCAGGCCCTAAGCGGCGGCCGGATCAGGCCCTGCGCCGGCGCCTGTCGTCAGAAACAGGTCGGCCGGCGATCGTCTGCACCGCCGAGCAGAAGGCGTTCTTGAGGGCCTCGCGCATCGCGTCGTCGGGCACGTGGCAGATCCGTAGGGCCACCGTCGTCGCCAGAGCGTCGTCTGGCACCTGAAGGCCGGCGTCCGGTACCAAGCGGGCGAACACGTCGGCCCTTGCGATCAGCGCCTTAGCGGCCGCCGCCAGCTCGGCGTCGTTCGCGCCGGCGCAGCCCCAGGCGAGCGCCCGCAGGTCGGACACGCATCGGCGGCCGCCGCCGAAGCCGGGCACGATCTGCCGGAGCCGGAGGAGATCGTCGATGCGTGTCGACAGGCGGTTCATGCACAAGCAATGCGCGAAGGAATGAAAAGGTGCAACACGGCGCACTGCGGAGGCGGTTTGCGCCTTGCGACGCTCGCGGCCAACCTTGGGGTCAAGGAGCAACTCCGGCGCTTTCGCCGCACTGGGACGCAGCCTATGACCCCGCTCAACCTCGACATGGCCGAAACCATCCGCGAATTCGTCGACAAAGGAGCTTTATTCGCGGTTAACCATTCGGGCGGCAAGGATTCGGCCGCGCTCCTGGCTGTGGTTCGCGAGGTTGTCCCGGAGGAGCAGATCGTCGTGATCCATGCCGACCTCGCGGAGGTCGAATGGGCCGGGACCCTGGAGCACGCCCAGAAGGATGCGGCCGGGCTTCCGTTCCGCGTGACGAAGGCCAACTACAAGGACGGGAGCACGAAAACCCTGCTCGGCGAGGCGGAGCGCAAGGGGATGTTCCCGGACAAGGCGCGACGCTGGTGCACCTCCGATCTCAAGCGGGGCCCGATCAACCGTCAGATCCGAGCATTCCTCAACGAGCCGGGCAACGAGAAGCTGAGGGACTCCCGCATCGTCGTGAACTGCATGGGCATGCGGGCGGACGAGTCGTCGGACCGGAAGAAGATGCTCCCCTTGCGCAGGAACGAGGACGAGTCGAATTCGCGTCGCGACTGGTACGACTGGCTCCCGATCCACGACATGAAGCTGGAGCAAGTCTGGAAGGTACTAGAGTCCAAAGGAAAGGACCCGCACTGGGCCTACAAGGTAGGCATGTCCAGGCTCAGCTGCGCCTTCTGCATCCTCTCGAACAAGGCCGATCTGCGGACAGCCGCGTTGTACAACCCGGACCTGTTCAAGACCTACGTGGAACTCGAGCGCAAGCACGGCCGCAGCATGCTGATGCCGAAGAAGGGCGTTCCGCAGTACCTGGAGGAGATCGTCGGAATGTCGGCCGACGAAGTCGCGGAAGCGATGCGTCGTCGCGAGGCTGGCGAAGCTCGATACGTCCGCATCGAGGACGAGGACGAAACGCATTACATCGATGCGCTCGATCCTGCTTGCGCCCACAAGGCCTTCCACACGAGGTTCGCGGAGCCGACCAAGGAGAGCTTCCTGTCCGGCGAGGCCGCCTATCTCCTGGTCGATCAGAACGTCGCCATCTACCTCACGAAGGACGAGATCGTTTCGCTTCTGGCGGGCACCCTGCCGAAGGAGGATGTCGATCGGCTCAGGGAGGAGTACGGCGACCTGTATCTGCTCAGCGAGGATCGGTTCGATGCGATCGCCCATGTCATGCCGCGTCCACCGTCCTTGGTGGAGGCGGAGGAGTACCTCGCGCCCTGCCTTCGCTGACACACTGTTGCTTCGTCGTCGCCAGGAGCCGCCCGCTCGTCATGTCCAACGACCGCGTGGAAGAAGCAGCTGAACGACTGAGGCGCGTGATCGCGCTGGCGGAACGGTGGGACGCCCACCTGCCGCCGTCGGATGTCGACCTGCTCGCGAACGCGGTCCAGGTCTACTCCAACGACCGGAGGCGCATCGCCGCCGATGCGGCTCGCTTCGGCGACGCGGACGAGTGCGACGAGAGCGAGATGCTCCGCGACCGCCTCCTCGCGGCTCTCCAACGGGCCGACGTCCTGGAGGACATCAGCTACCGCTTGGACGACTTCTTCGAACGCAAGCCGGACGTCGAGGCCTCCGACGAGCTCACGTACCTGCAGAACGAGCTGCAGCTTATGCGGTCGCTTGGCATGGGCATCCGGGCAATCGGGGGTTCGGAATTCGACCGGATCCTCGACGCCTGGGAGCGGTTCGATACGGACATGATCTTCCACCACGGGATCGACGACAGCCTGGCGCGCACTCTCGCCCGCATGCTTCCGGTGGCGCAGGCATGGCTTTCCCTGACCGCCGGCCTGGCGGATGTGCCCGCATACGTGGCCCCTCCTCCGTCCGACGATGGCGCTGCGCCGACCCCGCGCGGTTGAACCGGGTCGGGGTTGCCCCGTCCGCGCGATCCGGTCATCGTCCCGGTTCCATTCCTTCCGGAACCCAGGCATGTCCAAGGTCTCGCTAGCCGTGCTCGCTGCGACGCAGGGTACGATCCACGTGCACGTCGACGTCGAACCCGGACCGCGCTACGGCATCTCCTTCCAGGCTTCCGAGCTCACGGCCAATCTCGCCTCGTTCGAGCATCTCTTCCAGGTCTCGCCGAAGAGCCGCCGCGAACGGAACGGCCACGTCTGGACCATGGGCAGGCTGATGAACGGCTGGAAGGCGGCTCCGTCCGAGGGTCTCGGCGCGGAAGCGCGGGCCATGTTCGAGAAGGCGTTCGCCAACGGCTGCGTCTGGGACGCGGTCAACGATCCCGCCGACCCGGAAGGTGCGCGTCGCAAGATTCTGGATCGATTGCAGGCCGGACTGCCGGCGCATATCCGTGCGATCTCGACGGCCGAGGGCAAGCTCCGCACCCGCATTCTCGACGGCGAGCCCGGCGATGCGGACGACGTCGACTGGGCGGCGGCTCACGGGGTCCTGGCTCAGGAGCCCGACACCTCCGTCGGCCCGATGGCTGTACCTCGATAGGGTGCTTCAGCGCCGGCCGCGACCGGGACGAAGACCTTTGCTCATCCTCTTCATCTCGCGCAGCGTCCGATCCCACGCCCGCCGCCATTCCCCGTCCAGGATCTCGTCGGATGGGCGCGTCTGGTCCGGACTATGGACCGAGAAGTACCGATCGATGGATTCCTTCCACTCGGCCTGCTCCTGGCTCGATACGGTATCGAAGTTGAATGGCCAGAGAATGCGTGTTGTCCGCATGTAGGCGTAGATCAGCTGTTTGGGTGCCCGGCTTTTGACCAGCACGCTGATCATCTCGCCCATCAGGCCGGTCTCGTCCTTGTCGAGGTACTCGGTCACCAACTCGACGATGTCGGGCCGTCTACCCAGGCGTTCGTGCAGCGCGCTTTCGATACCGTCGAAGCGGATCGTATGCTCGTTCAAGACCGGCATCGGCTCCTCCTCTTGGCAGCGATCGAACGGGAACCTCTAGAGAAAATCGGGCAACCGAATTTAAGGCTCAATCGTCGCCTTGTGCACGCATGGATGAGCGTCAATTCACCGTGCAGATCACGCTCGACAGCTTCCGGCCGCGGTACTTGGCCGCCAGAGCGGGACCGAAATAGTCCGCTCCGGTCACGTACAGAAAGGGCTTTCCCTCGACGTACGGCGACACGGGAATGCCGTTCCTGCGCAGCGTCTCCGTGACCTGCTTCTCATCGCCCACGACAGTGATGCCCACATGGATCGGCGGAGCCGTGCCCGGGCCGCGACTGAAAAGCCGCCCCTGTTGGTTCCAGCCCTCGACCGTGGTGGCGGTCAGGCCATGGAACACGATCGGCGTACGGGTCTCGAAGCTGGGGATGCCGTCGCCGACCTGCGCGGGCTTGGTCGCGATCGCTCCGACCTTCTGTAGCGCTTCCAGCACGACCTCCGGCTTGAAGCGGCTGTTGCATTCGAGGGCGCTGACGAGGCCGTCCACGGCGTCGTTGCCATGGGAGGCGGTCGAGGGCGCGGATGTCGTGGTTCCGGCGCCACCGCCCCACCGGACCGGCTTGGCGTTCGGGTCGCTGCGCCGCTCCTTGCCCCACAGGCCGTCGAGGTATCCGGCGTCCGCCAGGACCACCGAGTCCACCTTCGCGACCTCGCCGAGCTTGCGCTTGCCCGACCGGATGGCGTCCGTCTCGGAGTTTTTCACGAGCGAGATGAAGGTCACCACGGCGCCCGGAGCGCCGGCGATCTCGTAGGAGTTCGAGGTGCCGATGCCCTCGTTGGTCTCGAACATGGTCCGCGACGCGTACGAGAAGCCGTTGTTCCCCATGATGCGTCGTAGATCGGACAGAGTGGTCTCACCGAAGTTGACGCCCGGGAAGTCGGTCGGGCTGCCGGGCACGCGTCCGCCCCAGCTCGACTCCAGGTAGACGATGCGTCCGTCGGCCCGGCGGGCCGTCACGGCCAGGTCGTTGCCGTCCGGGAAGGTCCAGCGCCGCATGCTGAACGGCCCCATCTCCTGCGACGCCGCCGGCTTCGAGCCGAGCGTAGCCGTCTTCGAGAGATCGTCCCGCAGCGCGAGGCCGGACATCGACTGGGCCATCGCCGGCGTGGTGCCGGCGCAGAGGGCGAGGCACAGCAGCAACGACGTCGCGGAAAGGCGCATTTCGGGATTGTCCGGTGATCGGGCCGGCGGCCCTCGTCCGGCAGCATCCCGCAACCACAGATCGCCGTCCAGACGGTCCACCGCGCATGGTATCGGTCGGCTTAACGTCGGCCGACCGCGAGGGCTGGTCGAGCAGTGGGGCGCCGCTCAGGCGGTGGGCGCTCCGCCGGGTGCCGAGTCTTCGGGAGCCGCCTCCGGAGCGGGTGAGAGGGCTGCCGCACCGACGTTGGCTTCCCAGCGCTTCCGGGTTCCGCGCTTGGTCATCCGGAGCCGGGCTTCGCCCTTCTCCGCATCCACCGAGATCACTTCGGCCTTCGAGAACGTTTGCCCGTTGACCTTCAGATCGCGGAAGACGACGCCCACGGCGACTCGCCCGCTCTCGACGGCCTCGACGTTCGCCTTGAGCTTGTCGGCGGCCTCGACCCGACGTCGGGCTTCGTAGACCTCGTACCCGAGGACCCGGGCGTAGACGTCCTCGAAGGTCGGAGGCTCGGTGAAGGTGTCGTGCTTGCTGCCTACCGCGTCCTCGCCGAGGCCTGTGCTGAAAGCGACCTTATAGAACACGTGGTCCTGGCCATCGCGTTCGTAGCTCCTCCGGAGTGTCATCCACGTTCCGCGTGGGGCGGCCTTGATCTCGGCATCGACGGCGTCGAGGGCCAGCCTCTCATGGGGCAGGCCGTACGGTATCTCGCGGATCCCGAGATGGTTGTCGCGCACCGGATCGTCCGCAGCGCAGAGCTTGGTCACGAAGGCTTGGAACTCATTCTGGTAGGAGAGGCCTTCGGCCAGAGCGGCCCGAGAGCCTGCCTCGAGCGCCTTCATAAAGTTCCGAACTTCGTCCACTGCCGTCGCTCCCTCGGATCCATTCCTTTGATTGCGGCGGCCGACGAAAACGGCAAGTCGCATGCAGCCCTCACGCCTATCGCAGCGGATGCAGCGGGAGGGCTTCCATCCGGACGGATCGAGAACGCATCATAGACCTCTGGGCGCAGCGGGGAGCCGCGCGACGGAGATGATGAGATCGAATAGACCGAAGGCAACTGCGCGCGTGAATTCCAAGGTATTCGGCAAGAGCGGCAGGGATCGAACCTGCGACATTCGGTTTTGGAGACCGACGTTCTACCGCTGAACTACGCCCTTGCGAAATACCCTGTGCTTCGATCGGCAAATCATATTCGCATATTCAACATCAAGGTCTTTGGCAGGGGCGGCAGGAATCGAACCCGCGACATCCGAATTTGGAGCTCGGCGCTCTACCAATTGAGCTACACCCCTGCAAAAGACCCTGGTCTCTGATCGCCTCCTTTCCGATCGCGCAAAGAAAAACCCCCGTGACCGGCCGGTCGCGAGGGCATCATGCAGGCATGAAAAACCCCCGGACCAGAAGATCTCGGGGGCAAATTCGTGAGAAGCTGTTACGACGTGCGTTACAGACCTGATCCGCCCCCAATGAAGTGGTCCGCCCTTTGGTATGGCTTTGAGCCTGGAGG
>CAXDNE010000015.1:0-51582 GCA_963990595.1 uncultured Methylobacterium sp. | reverse complement strand
CTACACTATCCTCTTCGTCGGCAGCGTCAGATGTGTATAAGAGACAGTCTCGCTCGTGCCCTCGAAGATCGTGGTCAGGCGGGCGTCGCGCCAGTAGCGCTCGACCCGCCGCTCGGTGGTGTAGCCGTTGCCCCCGTGCAGCTGCATCGCCTGATTCGTCACCCGCACCGCCATCTCGGTGGCGCGCAGCTTGACCATGGCCGACTCGCTCTCGGCGGGCTCGCCCTGGTCGAGGAGATGCGCCACCTGCTGCCAGAAGGCGTGGGCCTGGGCGACCTCGGCGGCCATGTCGGCCAGGGCGAAGCGCAGCGCCTGGAAGTCGCCGATCGGGTGGCCGAACTGGACGCGCTCCTGGAGATAGGCCTGCGTGTCCTCCACGGCGGCCCGCGCCACGCCGACGGCGCGCGCCGCCGTGTGAACCCGGGCGATGTTGAGGCCGCGCTGCACGGCCGCGAAGCCGCCGGAATCGGCGTCCGCCCCCTGATCGCCGTAGAGGCCGGTGAGCCGGTCGCTCTCGGGCACCCGCACGCCGTCGAGGGTGAGTTCGAAGGTCTCGAACCCGTGATAGCCGATCTTGTCGATCACCCGCCCCGTCATGCCGGGCGGGAAACTGTCGCGCTCCTTCACCACGAGGAACGGCTCCAGGCCGGCGGAGCGCGACTCGCCGGGTTCCGGATCGCGGGTGCGCGCCAGGACTTCGACGAAGTCGGCGCCCTTGGCGAACCCCGCCCAGCGCTTGGTCCCGGTCAGCCGCCAGTGGTCGCCGTCGCGCACCGCCCGGGTCTGGACGCCGGCGAGGTCCGAGCCGGCATCGGGTTCCGAGAGCGAGATCGACCCGATCCACTGCCCGCGGGCGGAGCGCCGGAGCAGGTCCGCCCGGCGCTCCGGGTCGAGGGTCTGGGTTCCCAGCCCCTGGCCGCGGGCCAGGATGCTGCCCACGGAGAGCCAGGCCCGCGCCAGCTCCTCCGAGACGAGGCAGTATTCGAACACGCCGAGGCCGAGGCCGCCCTGCTGCGCCGGGATGGTGATACCGAACCAGCCCTTCTCGGCCATGGCCGCGATGAGCGCGCGCGGCATCTCGGCCTTCCGGCGGTCGAGCTCGTCGGCGAGGGGCAGCACCGTGTCGCGCGCGAAGCTCCGCGCCTCAGCCTGGAGCGCGGCCCGCGCCTCGGTCCGCCAGGGCGAGGCGAGGTCCGGCGGTTGCGGCGCGATCGGGTCCCTCCGGCTCTCGGACGCGGTCATCGTTCCCCCCGGTCATGCGTCAGCCCAATGCAGGCTGCGTGCGGGAAACACGCGCTTACAAATTGGTTCCGCCGCCCACCTTCGAATAATTGCCGGATCGGCGCATAATAGCCTGATGATGCAGGCCGGACCGCACACCGACTCTTTCGCGATGAGCGCACCGACAACACCTCACATCCTCGTCGTCGAGGACGATCGGGAGATCTCGGCCCTGGTCGCCCGCTATCTGCGCGGCAACGATTGCCGCGTCACGCTGGCGGGCGACGGACACGACATGGACCGCGCCCTGGCGGAATCGCGCATCGATCTGATCGTGCTGGACCTGATGCTTCCCGGCGAGGACGGGCTGAGCCTCTGCAGGCGGCTGCGCGGCACGTCGCAGATCCCGATCCTGATCCTGACGGCCAAGTCGGAGGATGTCGACCGGATCCTCGGGCTGGAGCTGGGGGCCGACGATTACCTCGCCAAGCCGTTCAATCCGCGGGAGCTCCTGGCCCGCATCCGGGCGATCCTGCGACGGGTCGCCGCCGAAGCGCCGGATACGGACGACCGCCGGCGGCTGCATTTCTCGGGCTGGACGCTCGACGTCTCCCTCCGGCAGGTGCTCTCGCCCGAGGGCGCGCGCATCGCCATCACGGGCGCCGAATTCGACCTCCTCCACGCGCTGTGCCTGCGCCCCGGGCGCGTCCTGTCGCGCGACCAGCTCCTGGATCTCACCCAGGGGCGCGCCGCCGGTCCCTTCGAGCGCAGCATCGACGTGCTGATCTCGCGCATCCGCCAGAAGATCGAGCGCGACACCCGCAATCCGGAATTCATCCGGACGATCCGCTCCGGCGGCTACCTGTTCACGCCGGAGGTGACGCGCTCATGAGCCTTCTGAGGCGATTGCGCGTCCGGCTTCGTCCGACCACCATCGCGGGCCAGATCGCGCTGCTCGTCGTCGCCGGGATCGCGGTGGCGCACGTGGTCGCGACCGCCGCGTTCCTGCTCCTGCACGAGGCGCAGAATCCGGACGAGCTCCCGGGCGTGGCCGCGAGCCGCCTGGGTACGCTGGCGCGGCTCCTCGACACCGTGGATCCGGCCGCGCGGCCCGCCCTTCTCGCCAGCGGGCACAGCCTGCCGCTGATCCATGTGGAGCCCTGGGACGGCCAAGCGCCCCCGGGGGCGAAGCCGGTCGCCGACCTGCCGGTCATCCATCGCCTGCGGAACGGGGCCGGCAGGCCGGTGAAAATCACCGATCTGTCTGCCGGAGATGAGGACCGGTCGGCGGGCCGACTGCATGTTGGGATCGTCACGCCCACAGGCGCGATGCTCCAGGCGACGCTGCCGAACGACCCGCTCCGGGCGCCCAAGCAGGGCGCCCTGATCTTCACCGTCGTGTTCCTGGCCCTGACCCTGGCGCTGCTCTGCGTCTGGGCGACCCGCGCCCTCACGGCACCGCTGAAGCGGCTCGCCGGCGCGGCCGAGGCGTTCGGCGCCCGCGACGATCACGTCGCGCTGCCGGAGGCAGGTCCGCGCGAGGTGCTCGCCGTGTCCCGGGCGCTCGACCGGATGCGCTCGCGGGTGCGCCGGCTGATCGACGACCGCACGCAGATGCTCGCGGCGATCAGCCACGATCTGCGCACGCCGATCACGCGCCTGCGCCTGCGCGCGGAATTCATCGAGGACGAGAACGCCCGGGCCGCCACCTTGCGCGACCTGGACCAGATGAACGGCCTCGTCGAGGCGGCGCTCTCCTTCGTGCGGGACGGTCAGGCGCGGGATACGAGCAGCCACAGCCTGGTGGACCTGGCCTCGGTGGTGCAGACGGTCTGCGACGATTTCTCGGATTTCGGCGCGCCGGTGAGCGTCGGCCGCAGCCGGCACGTCCTGGTGGAGGGCCGGCCGGAGGAATTGCAGCGGGCGGTGACGAACCTCGTGGACAATGCCGTGAAGTACGGCGGCCGCGCCGAGGTCCAGATGGAATCCTCGGAGCGCGGCGTCCGCGTCGCCGTGCTCGATTCCGGCCCCGGGATCGCCGAGACCGAGCGCGAGGCGATGCTCCAGCCCTTCGTGCGCGGCGACCGCGCCCGAAACCTCAACGAGGCGAGCGGGTTCGGTCTCGGCCTGTCGATCGTGCAGGCCATCGTCGAGGCGCATAACGGACGGCTGATCCTGGAGAACCGCCCCGAGGGCGGGCTCTGCGCGTCGATCGAACTGCCCCTGGCCGCGCAGGCCTTCGCCGGCCGATCGGCGCGGAAGCCCGATCCGCTGCCGGCCGAGGCGGCCTGAGGCCGACCGCCTCGTCCGTCCGCCGGATTACGCCGCGCGCACGTTGCGGAGGAACTGCGCGACCTCGGCGCGCAGTTCCTCCGAGCGCGCCGTGAGGGCGTCGGACGCCTGGGCCACCGATGCGGCCGCCTGGCCGGCATCGCCCGCGACCCGGGCGACCTCCGCGATGTCGGCCGTCATCACGCCGGTGCCGGCGGAGGCCTGCCCCATGCTGCGCACGATGTCCTGGGTGGTGACGCCCTGCTGATCCACGGCAGCCGCGATGCTGGTGGACACGTGGTTCATGGCCTCGATCTGCGCCGCGACGCCCTGGATCGCCCCGGCCGCCTCGCCGGTCACGGCCTGGATCGACTCCACCTGCCGGCTGATCTCCTCCGTGGCGCGGCTCGTCTGCGCGGCGAGTTCCTTCACCTCGGCGGCGACCACCGCGAAGCCGCGGCCCGCTTCCCCGGCCCGGGCCGCCTCGATCGTGGCGTTGAGGGCCAGGAGATTCGTCTGCCCGGCGATGGTCGAGACCATCCCGACCACGTCGCCGATGCGCGTCGCGGCCGCGGCGAGATCGATCATCGTCTGCTCCGCCCGCCGGGCCTCGCCCACGGCCGTGGCCGACATGCCGGCCGCCTGCTCAACCTGGCGGCCGATCTCCTGGACCGTCGCGCCGAGTTCCTCGGCCGCGGCCGCGACGGCGTTGACGTTGTCGGAGGTCTGCTGGGCGGCGCCGGCAACGCTGGTGGAGCGCTGGGACGTGCCCGCGACGGCGGCCCGCATGCTGCCCGAGGCGTCCTGGAGCGCGGCCACGGCGCCCGTCAGGCCTTCCACGATGCCGCCCACCGACCGCTCGAACTTATCGGCGAGGTCCGTCAGCATGGCACGACGAGTCTGCTCCTCGCGCAGGCGCGCCGCCTCCGTGGTCTGAAGCTGCTGAGCCGCGTCCTCCAGCGACATGTCGCGGATCGTCACGACGGCCCGGGCGATGTCGCCGATCTCGTCCCGGCGGCCGCTGCCGGGCACGTCGGCGACGCTCTGACGGTCTGCGAGCGCCTTCAGCGCCCGCGTCAGGGCACCGAGCGGCGCCACGATCGAGCGCGCGAGCAGCAGCCCGAGCACGGCCGTCGCGATCAGGACGAAGAGACCGGTCAGGATCAGCGTCCGCGAGAGGGCCCGCACGGCGCCGATCGCCTCGGCCTGCGACTGCTCGGCCACCACGGTCCACGAGGCACCCAGCAGGTTGAGCGGCGAGACCGCCGCCATGTGCGGCCCGTCGGCGGCCGCAAAAGCGAGGTGGCCGCCCGCCTTGATCTGGTCGGCGGCGATGCCGAGGGGCGCGAGGCTGTCGCCCGCCTTCGCGGTCGGGGTCAGCGGCGGGTTGCTGCGCAGCAGCCCGTCCGCACCGGCTGCGAGGATCTGTCCGGTCTCGCCGAGCCCGGTTCGCTTGGCCAGCGCCTGGTCGAACAGGGTGGGCGTGACCCGCATGACGATGTAGCCGATCCGCTCCGCCGCCTGGGCCGTCCCCATCGCGACGTTCGCCCGCTTGGTCATCGCGCGCCCGATGAAGGCGGCCGGCATCTCGTCCACCGGGTAGGCGGCGAAATCCTCGAACAGGACCGTGTTCGGATCGGCGGATTTGAGGCGCCCGACGAGCTGGGCGAGGCCGGTCTGGGCCAAGCTGTCATCCGAGATCGGCCTGGCGAAGTCGGCCCCCTTCGTCGTGGTGTAGACGATCCGGCCGTTCTCATCGAGGAACATGAGGTCGGCATAGCCCGGTTGGGACACGAGCTTGCGCGCAACCTCCTGGACCTTGACGTGGCGGCGCCCGTACATCGCGGCCATGCCGCTGCCGTCGAGCGCGGTCCGCGCCTCGGCCGTCTGCGGCGCCCGGAATGCCTCGATGATTGCGGCGGTGTCGGGCTTGGCCGGATCGAGGGTCTCGATCAGGTCGGGGAAGTTCGAGACGACCTGCGGGTGCGCGGCGACCGCGAGGAAGTCGGCCTGCATCCGATCCGCCACCAGCTCGATCCCGTCCCGGCGCGCTGCGGCCGCCAGCTGGAGCCGCTCATGCGCCGCATCCATCAAGCCGGACCGGGCGGTGTACCAGCTGAAGCCGCCCATCGCCGTGGCGCTGAGGAGCGCTAGGCCGACCGTCATGGCGGGAAGGCGCGCGCTCAGCCGCGAAAGCGTGATCATGATGGCCCTGATGTTCCGGAATGAGGAGGTTAGCCGCGCCCTATCGCGTTACTCATGAATATATTGTAAACAGCACGTCTGTGCTCGAGCGCCGTATCCTTGACGCGATGCAGCCGCATCTATCTTTGACCGACATTCGAGCAGACAATTAGTGCTGCATAGCATCATATAACATATATAAACACTTTCACTACACCTGATAATCCCGCGAAAACGGGCATCGACGCAGGGATTTGCTTGGGAACAGTCTTTGTCGGGCCGTCTTCCTGTGCGACGCCGAGCGGGTCCCGCTGCAAGCCGTCCGCGGGCGGCCTCCGGAGTCATCGAACCGCGGCGCAGGGCCTGCTAGAGCAGGTGCGAAGCGAGAAACGCCCTCGACCGATGGAGGCCCGATGACGAGCGACGCCAGCTTGGACGCGGAGCGCCAAATCGCGCTGATCGGCGTACCGATCGAGATCGGAAGCAGCGAGCCCGGCGCCCTCATGGGCCCGGCGGCGCTGCGCACCGCCGGGTTGGTCCGCGCACTCTCCGACCTCGGCTATCAGGTGACCGATCACGGCGACGTGGTGCCCGATGAACCGGCCGCCACGCGCAGCCTGGAGGCCGTGGCGGCCTGGTCACGCGCGCTGTCCCGGACCGTCCAGGACGCGCTCGGCACCGGCGCGCTCCCGCTCGTCGCCGGCGGCGACCACAGTCTCTCGCTCGGATCCGTCGATGGCGTGATGCGCCACTGCGCCGCCCGGAACCGGCCGCTCTTCGTGCTCTGGCTCGACGCCCATGCCGACTTCAACACACTGGAGACCTCGCCGTCCGGCAATGTCCACGGCATGCCGCTGGCCGCCCTGTGCGGGGAGCCGGGTTTCGAGCGCCTGTTCGCCGAGCCGGCTCCGCCGCCGCTCGCGCCGCGCCATGTCCATCTCTTCGGCCTGCGCTCCATCGATGCGGGGGAGCGCGCCCTGGTCACGGCCCGGCGCATCGGCGTGACCGACATGCGCACCATCGACGAGTTCGGCGTGGTCGCCCCGTTGCGCCGCGTGCTCGAGCGCGTCTCGGCCGTGGGCGCGCATCTCCATGTCAGCTTCGATATCGATTTCCTCGACCCGTCCATCGCCCCCGGGGTCGGAACCACGGTCCCGGGCGGCGCGACGTTCCGCGAGGCGCACCTCATCATGGAGATGCTGCACGATTCCGGTCTGGTCGGCTCGCTCGACGTGGTGGAGTTGAACCCGTTCCTCGACGAGCGCGGGCGGAGCGCGCGCGTGCTCGTCGAACTCGTCGCGAGCCTGTTCGGCCGGCGCATTCTCGACCGGCCGACCCAGCCGATCGAGGCGATTCCCGGCGAAAACACCGGGAGCGAGTGATGCACGGTCGCCTCCCGGATCCTGTCGCGCCGTGTCCGGACGCGGCGCCGGTGCGCCAGCGCTCGAACGGATGCGTGCGGCTGACGGCCGGCCCCGCCCAGCCCGGCGGCCCGCCCCGGATCGTCGACCTCGCCGAATCCGGCCCGTCGCGTCTGCGCTTCCCCCGGGGCGCGGGGGCGCTGGAGGCCGTTATGGTCAACACCGCCGGTGGGGTGGCGTGCGGCGACACCTTCGCGATCAACCTCGATCTCGCGCCGGAGGCCGACCTCGTTCTCACGACCACGGCGGCGGAGAAGATCTACCGGTCGGACGGGCCGGTGAGCCGGATCGAGAACCGCGTCTCCCTGGGCGCGGGCGCGCGGCTCGCCTGGCTGCCGCAGGAGACGATCCTGTTCGACCGCGCCCGCGTGCGGCGGCGCTTCGAGGCCGATCTCGCCGGGGGCGCGGCGCTGCTCGCGGTGGAGATCGTCGCCTTCGGCCGCGCCGCGCGGGGCGAGCGGATCACCGCGGGGCTCTTCGCGGATGCGTGGCGGGTGCGCCGGGCCGGACAGTTGGTCTACGCCGACAATCTCGTTCTGGACGGCCCGATCGGCGATCTCCTCGCCCGCCCGGCGATCGGCGGCGGTGCCCGCGCCTGCGCGACCCTGCTCGACGTCTCGGACGGCGCGGAGGCGCGCCTGGAGGAGGCGCGCGCCCGGCTGGCCGAGGCCCAGGCGCCCGGGATCGAGGCGGCGGTCAGTGCCTGGAACGGGCACCTCGCGCTGCGCGCTCTGTCCGACGCGGTCGGGCCGCTGCGCGGCCTCCTCGCGCGCTTTCTGGCCGGCCATCGCGGTCTGCCGATGCCCCGGGTCTGGCAGAGCTGACGAGATCCTGGGTATTCGCGCGTCCGGAGCCGTTGCCTGCGGCCGCCGACCTCTGCTAGAGACGCGCACCCGGAGCCGCCCGCCAGGCTCCGCGCGGCGCTCCGGCGCCGATCCGGAAGGCCTCGTGGCGGAGTGGTTACGCAGAGGACTGCAAATCCTTGCACCCCGGTTCGATTCCGGGCGAGGCCTCCATCCTTCCGACCGGTCCCTCCCAGCGGCCGTCACGACCTCAGGCGCGGTGGACCTGCGCTAGGAAGGTCTCGATCGCCCGTTGCAGATCGTGCGTGCCCGCATTCACCCGGGCGGCGCTGCCCCGCACCTGCCCGGCCTGAACCTCGTTGGACGCGGCGGCCGCCCGCACGCCCGCGACGCTCTCGGAAACCTTCCGGGCATCCTCGGCCGCGTCGAAGATGGACCGCGCGATCTCCTGGCTGGCCTCGCCCTGCTGATCGGTGGCATCGGCCACTTCGGAGGCGATCAGGCTCATCCGCGCGATGGTCTGGCCGATCGCCGCGATGGCGCTCGCCGTCCGGTCCGCAGCGCCCTGGATCGCCCCGACCTGCCCGGTGATGCGGTCCGTGGCGTGCGCCGTCTGGCCGGCGAGCGCCTTGACCTCCGCGGCCACCACGGCGAAGCCCCGGCCGGCCACCCCCGCCCGGGCCGCCTCGATCGTGGCGTTGAGCGCCAGCAGGTTGGTCTGCTCCGCCACGTCGCGGATCAGGGTGACGACGAGGCCGATCTCCTCGGCCGCCTGCGAGAGGCTCGTCACCGTCTGCTCCAGGCCCTGCGTGTCGGTGAGGGCTGAGGACGCGATCTCGCTGGTGTGGCGGACACGGATCTCGATCTCGCGCGCGGAGGCGGAGAGTTCCTCGGCCGCGCTGGCGATGCTGTCGACGATCACGGCGGTCTGGCTGGAGGCCCCCGCCACCACGGTCGCCTGGGCCGCCATGCTGCCGGCATTGCCCGAGAGGGTGTCGGCCGCCGCCTGCATCGCCTCGGCGGAGCCGGCAAGGTCGGCGACCGCCCGATGCGTCTCGCTCTCGAAGGTGCGGGTCGCCTCCGCCAGCAGTTCGGCCCGGACCCGGTCGCGGTCGCGGCGCGCCTGCGCCTCCGTGTCGAGGTCCCGTTTCTCGATCAAGGCCGTCTGGAACGCCGCGATGGCGCCGGCCATCTCGCCGATCTCGTCGCGGCGGTGCGTGAACGGAACCGTGTGATCGAGGTCGTTGGCCGCGAGGGTCGTCATGGAGGCTCTCAGCCGATGCAGGGGCCGCTGGACCTGCGTGAGGATGATCCCGATAGCCGCGAGGAGGCCGAGGGCCAGGGCGGCAACCGGTACGACGATGAGCGTGATGCGCGCCTGCCGGCGGTCGGCGGCGTCCGCGGCCCGGCGGGCGTTCAGGCGGCTCAGCACCTCGCGCCCGAGCGCCCCGATCTCCGCGATCATGCGCTCGCGGTTCTTCACGGTCGCCTCGTCCGTGGCCTGGATCAGGGCGGCCTTGGGCGAGATCGTCAGCCCCAGCTCAGCCGTGTCGTGCTGGTAGGCGACGAACTCCCTGACGAACAGATCGAACCGGCGACGGCGCTCCTCGGGGAGCTGATCCTCCATCGCTTCGAGGAACGGCACGCGCACCTGCTCGACGGTCGCCAGCGCGTCGTGAAGCGCCGCCAGACGCGTCCGGGCCTCGGTCGTATCCTCGGCCGTGTAGAGCGCCGTGGCCTGCACGACGGCGTGCTCGATCGCCTGCCCCAGAGCGCCGGCCTGCAGCCCTGCATTCCAGATCCGGTCCGTGGCGGCCGCGCGCTCCTGCTCCCAGTTCGATTGGCGCACGGCGAAGGCCGAGATGCCGATCGCCACCACCGCTAGCAGACCCACCACCGTCGAGAGTTTGAGACCGAGGGAAATGCGCATGGGCGAGGCCGCGTTCACTGGAGGACCGGATCCGGCCAGCCATACAGCAGGACAACACGTCAGGCAGTTAAATATAGCCGGCAAAAACGCGAAATTTGTCGCGTTTTTAGCGCCCAATAATAGCCAGCAAATCTATAGAGAGTGATATTTTTACAGACAGCCAGGAAATCGCACGCATTCAGACTTTGCGGCCCCCGACGTTCAACAGGCAGTCTTCGCTGTGGCGGCAGCATGCCTCAAACCTGGTCGAGCCGGCACGGGCCGAGGCTCGGAGAACGCGGACGGCCCGCCAGCGGCACCCGCATGCGAGGGCCGCTGCCGGGCCGGCCCTCCGGTCAGGGAGCCGGGAACGGCGCGCCCACCCGAGGCAACGCCCGCGTCCGAGCCGCTCCGGAGCGCGGACGAGCAGCGACGATCTCGCGACGCAGATCATCACATTGCGCCTCGACGAGATCGGGCAGGATATCGACCTCCTCCGCGTCGATGGCCGCGATCAGCCGCGGACCGTCGGCGCCCCATTCGAAGGCGACGCGGACTTCACGCTCCGCATAGGGGTCCTGAGGATCGAGGCAGCAATGCGTTGGCATGTTCGCGACGGGGCCGTGTGCCGGCTCTGCCGGCGGGGCGGATCCCCTAGAATCGCGCCGTGACGGACGGATGACCCTCGCGCACGGCCACGCACTGCGTGAGAATCGCAGGGCAGCGTTGCGGGCACGGGTGTTGCGGCTCGCCCCTTTCAGGCGCGCTCGGGCCGTGGCGGCATGGTTCGGCATGCCCGGCGCGGTGGGCGCCTCAGATTGCGTGCGGATTGCGCAATGAGGCACTTGCGTCCCGCGATCCCGGTGTGTAGACACCCCCCCGTGATCCCCGATAGCTCAGTTGGTAGAGCAGGCGACTGTTAATCGCCTTGTCGCAGGTTCGAGTCCTGCTCGGGGAGCCATCACTTCTCCCATTACCTTCAGGCGTTTAGAGCAGCCGGGGCGATAGCTTCGCGTTACCGCGGGTCGAGCCCCTGTTACCGAGGCTTGTTTCAGCCCTGTTCGCGTCCTCTCCGTCGGGCAGCACGAAGCTCCGCCACACGGCTCGATTGGACCACCCCTCCGCGGTTGTAGATCATCGTCGTGGACATCTGCGTGTGCGTGGCCGTGCGCATCACGTCCGTTGCGTCAGCCCCCGCCTCGAAGGCCTCCGACACGGCGCCGGCCCGGCTGTCCATGTTCCAGAGGTCGTCTGGCCAGCCGGCGGCCCGGGCGATCTTCCGGAAGGTGTGCGAGAAATGCGTCGCCTTCCACGGCAGGCCTGACCGCTCGTCGATCACCACCGGACCGACCCCGCGCGGCGGCAGTTCGGCGAGGATCTCGGGATGCAGCCGGAGATCGTGCTCCGCGACCTCGCGCCCGTTCGATTTCGACGTCGGCTTCTCGAGGAGCTGCTCGGCGCTGATGTGATTCCAGGTCAGGCCCCACTGCCAGACCCAGGCGCCATCGGTGATCGCACCGACAATGCCGGCTCGCTCCGTCCGCGTGGGCCGCACCCATTCCCCGATCACATCCTTCTGACGCAGGCCGAGCTCGAACTGGAGCGCGACGGCGAGCGCGATGCTCGGCCGGTCGGCGGCATGCGCCGCTTGCCGAAGCGCCACGATCTGCTCGAAGGTCGGCCGATGCTTGCGCTTGCGCGGCATCGGAAACTCTGTCCTCTCGAGCACGGCGGCCAACTCAATCGCGTCGGGCAGCCGCAGCTCGCACCCGTAGTTCACGACACGCCGCAGCGTCTGGATGCAGGCATAGGCGCTGCGCTCGCCCGTTGATGCGATCCAGTCCTTGTGCCAGCGGCGCACGTCCCGGCCGAGAATGTCGGCGAGGTGCATATGCCCGGCCGTGTCGACCAGCTTGCGGATGTACTTGGCGTAGAAGACCCGCGTCGCCTGGCGCTTGTCGTGATAGGGCGAGTCCGCATCCGTCTCGAAGGCGCGGCACACCCATTCGAGCGTACCCGGCGGCGCGGCGTTGCGCGCTGGCTCAAATCCCGCCGCCCACTCCAGCATCTCGGTCTGGAGGATGGCGCAGCGGCTTGCGACCTCGGCCGACGGCCATTTGCCGAACAGCCGGACGGTCTTCGGCAGATAGCCTGCCTTCACGAGCTTCTCGTCGGCGACCCAGTATAGGTCGACGCGCCCGTTGTGACGCTTCATGCGCTTAAGGCCGGGCGCGTGCAGATCTTTGTCTGGTGGCATCGATTCCCTCCTCGCTCCGCCGAATCGGCCGGGCGAGTGCATGGTCGCCGACGTGGTGCCGGCGGTCGAGGAAGGCTTTGACGGCCGGCCAGTATCGGCCGCCCATCATGACGTCGATCTTCGGGAAGCCGGAGCGCTCAAGCACAGTCGCGAGGCTCGGCCAGCACTTGGCCCGGCCAGGTCCGAGGACGGCCTGGGCGATCTCTGCCTCATCTGGATAGAGCGGCATCTCGGACGGTGTGCGGACGCTACGCGGCACTGCCCCCTCCCAGCTGCTCCACCCCGGCCTCACGCCGCCGGAAGCCCATCGCGCCGTTGCAGTCGTAGATGTCATGCTTGGCGGCCCAGGCCGCGAACAGTGCACCGGGAGCCCACGGAATCGGGCCGGTGGCGCCGGCTGCGAACCACTTCCGGACGACGCTCATGCCGCCGCCGTGGCCGCTCCCTGCCGCCACCAGGAAGGCGATCCGCAGGTTCTCGATCACCAGCGCATCTTCCATGCGAGCGTTCATGGCGTCGGCGTAGTCTGAGCCTGCGCGGTCAGCCTCCTCGCGTGCCGCGGCCGCTCCGCGCTCCTCTGCCGTCTTGATGTCCGGCCATTCCGCCGGATCCGTCCGGATGCCGTTTGAGACCTCAATCAGCGTCGCATGCACGTTCGCGAGGCGCTCGTGGGCCTCGTCGAGCCGATCGAGCGCCTCCTTCGGCAGGCCGCTCGCATCCTCCTCCGACGCCATGACGTCGGACATGGCGATGCTGATCGCCTGGATACAGGCAGCGACGTCCGACCGGCGGCGCTCGCGCTCCGTCGGGGTGGACGGGCCCCAGCCGCGCCGTAGCCGGTCCAGCTCCTGCCGCTCGGTCGGCGCGGCCGGGTCCCACATGCGGATCGTCTCGGAAACGCGGGCGTTCGCCTGGCTGACCTGCTCGCGCAGATCCCGGACGAAGCGCAGCGGCACGCCGGGCTTGTCGACGCAACCGAGCTCGCGGCAGATTTCGGCGCGCTCGGCCTGGGCCTCGGCGGCCTCGGCGATGACGGGGGCACGGCAGGCGGAGGCCACGTTGCGCCAGATCGCTTTTACCTCCGGCGTCAGCTTCTCCCATGGGTCGAAGTAGCTCGGCCGGGAATCGTGAAAGCGGGCTTCGTAGGCCGTCCGGCCGGGATCGCGCGCGCTCAAGGCCGGCTCTCCTGGTTGAACGGGTAGGCAGGATCGCGCCGTGGATCGTCCGGCGGGAGCACGGCGCGCATGGCCTCGCGGAAGGCGATCTGCAGCTTGGCGCAGGCCTGCGAGTTCGCGCGGGTGCGCCGGATGCCGAGCGACTCGGTGGCCGCGTGAATCAGGTTGAGGCTGAGCTCGTCGAGGTCGGGAAGGCGCTTCATTGCCCGCCCTCTGGCTTGGCCTGGGCGAGCAATCGATCTGCCTTGGCATGCGCGATCTCAGCCTCGAAGTCAGAGGCGCGCGCGTCCCAAATCTCGGCCTGGCTGCGGTGGTATTCCGCCTGTCGCCGGGCTTGTGCGGCCTGGGACTGGCGGGCCCGAGTCCAGTCAGCAGATCCGCGTGTTGTGAGCGCGATCATGCCGCTCTCCCGAATAGATCGGGCTGCCGCGCTGCGCAGTCGAGCGCGGGGAGAGTTGTCGCGAACCGGGTCGCACTCGTGCCGTCGATGCTATCTGCGGTCGCGGCGTGCGCCATGCGGAAGCGGCGGGCGGTGTTCACCCGGGCCACGTGGTAGTGGCAGCCGTGCTCGCGGCAGAAGGCGCCCCAATCGGCCATGCGGGCGAGCTTCCACTCGGTCGAGCCGCCCAGGAAGATGCCGACGTTCGGGCCCACCAGCGGCGCGAGGTCGGCGTGCTCCATGCCGTCCTGCACGGCGATCAGCACAAGCGGCACGACCGACAGGCAGCGGTTGAGGTAGCGAACCGAGAGTTCGAGCGAGCGAGGGCCGCCGGCAACGATGTCCGGCAGCACCAGCCACTCCGCGGGCTGGTCGAGCTGCGACAGCCAGTCGAGGAAACGCTCGAAGGCCTCTTCGTCGAACTCGCGTCCGGTCTGAAAGTCGCTCCATGCGCCGTTGTCGGCGACGATGCGGAACCGGATCCGCTCGCCCGTCTCCGGACAGGTCCACGCCTCCACCCGCCAGACGCCAGCGCGCGAGATGAGCAGGCCCCAACCGTGGCGTCCGAGGGCATCGAGGTTTCGGCGCGTGCCGGTGCGTGAAGCCCAGCACATCATCCCGCCGCTCCCTCGCCGCTCGCTGGGAAGGAGACGGTGCGAACCGAAGCGATCCCATGCGCGGCCCAACATCGCGGCGCGAAATCCGGCTGCCCTGATGTCGCCGCCTGGGCGGATAATGACGTTGCTGCGCCGCAACACATTTGAGTGATATGCCGGACTATACTCGCGCAACTCAAAGGGAGAGCGCGTCCGACATGGCCAACAAGCACTTCGTCCAGACGTCCACGCACCCGATGGCCACAATCTGCCTCGGCAGCTTCGACCTGCCGTGCTCGGTGCTTTCGTCCAACGAAGCCACCGCCCACGTGCGCGTGGTCACCGCTGGTGGCATCCCGGAGCACCTCACCTTCGTCCGCGAAAGTCTGGCTCGGCGAGCCAGAGTCGCGCTCCGCAAGCAGGGGCCGCTCGGCCTGGACCTCTGGCTTGACTTGCACGCGGCACAGGACTCTCGCGCGGCCTGAGGTAAACGGGCCTCGGCTGCCCTGAAGGATGCGGACCGTCATACCGCGACCCTTTCACCGCTTGCCGGGGCGCGCCGCTTCCCGCCGCGATAGCGCTGGGCATTCCCAAGCACGTCGGCGAAGATCACTCGGCTGGGCTGGGCAGCCGCGCGAAACTCGTCCAAAGGCGCCGCATGAATATGCGAGAGTTCATCGGCGTCGCGGCTAATGCCATCGCGGTCGCCCTTGCCATCTTCGGCAACTTCCTGCTCATCGCCGTGGCGATAAGCGTGGCGAATGACCCTCACGGTCTGACGGCTTGGAGCGTGATTTCGGTCCTGCACCCGGGCATCTGGTATCTGCTCGTCGCGCTCGTGGTCCGGATGGCAGGACGCATCATTTCCGCGCGGCAGTGAGGAGTGAGCTTGCCGCGTACCAACGCATGCTCGGTAGCTGTCCTCGATCTTCTCGATTTTTCGGTCGGCGTGACCGTCCCAGCCGGTGCCGGCGCAGCGCTGGCAGGGTAGACGAGCGCTCATCGGTCCATCTCCTTCAGGGCACGGAGCTTGTCAGGGGTTCGGCAGGGCGAGAGCTTCTCGGCCGCTCGGCGCATCGGACGCTTGGCCTTCAGTTTGGGCTGCTCGCGTGGGGTCTCAGCAGCCGCCCGCTGGGCTGCGCGCTTCTGATCGCGGCGCTTCACCTTGGCGATGCGCCCTTGGTCGCCGTCGCGGATCGACAAATCGGATTCGCCGCGGCGGCCAGTGGTTTTCACCGCGTGCTCGACGCGCGGTCGCCACACGAGGAATCGGACGTCATGCTGATGCGGGACATGCGCGCCGGTCTGATCATCGACCGCGCGCAGGCCGAGCGCAGGGTCGTGGTCGAACTGCCATTCCGGGACGGTGCACTCGACCGGGATCATCCCGAGCTTGCGCATGGCCGCCTCGAGCTGATTGAGGGCGGCGGCCAGCTTCACTGAGAGCGGCGGCGTGCGGCGAGGCTCTGCCTTCACAGGTAGCCTCCCAGCACCGCCAGGATCCCGGTCACCATGAAGATGCCGCCGCTGACCTCGACGGACCGGGTGACGATGCAGCGGCCGCAGGTGCATTCGACGGCGCCAATGTCGGCGATACCGAGCAACCCATGCACGATCAGTCCGTAGGCAAGCATCAGGCTGACCGAGGCGATGAGGCACGTGCAATTCACAGCGCCCTCCGGCTCTTCGTCAGCGCGTCGATGTCGACGCCTGGGATCAGGACCTGGCTCACGTGCAGCTTGGCCGCCTCGACCAGACGCCAGAGCTGCTCCTCGCCGAAATCGGTGAGGCTCATGGGCACCCGGCGTGTGCCGCCGCCGAGCAGCGCCTCTTCCGCGACCATGCCCAGATCCAGCAGCATGCCGTTGCTGACGGAGTGCTTGGTGTGGGTGTCGTCGAGCGCCTCTGCGGTGCGGCCGCAGAGCAGCCACCACGCTGCCAACGCCTTGCTCGGTTCACCCCGGTACGGGCGCACCTCTACGAAGGATCCGACCTTGAGCCTGGCGAAGTCCTCAGCGTCGTTGCCGGATGCGGGGACGCACCCGCGCGCGTCGACGCGCATGATGATCGGCGGAGCGGTGCGGCGGCTCATGCGACCACCGTGACGCGCTCGGCTGCCCTGGTGATGCCCGTGTAGAGCCAGCGCTTCGCATCCTCGCGGAACGTCGAGCTCTCATCGAAAACGATCACGTCATCCCATTGAGAGCCTTGGCTCTTATGGACTGTCAGGCAGTAGCCGTAGGTGAATTCGTCCGTAAACTTCCGCTGCTCCCAGGAGAGTTGCTCCTCGGTGTCAGCGAAATACTCATGGCGTACGTATACCTCGGTGGCAGTGGTCTCCGGCGTATCGTCGGACGTGACGAGCAACTCGACGCCGACCTGCTTAATCTTCTGGACGGAGTGAATGCCCCAGAGACCGCCGTTGAGCAGCTTCTTGTCCTTGTTGTTTCGGAGGCAGACGAGCCGCTCGCCGGGCAGCGGGTGAGCGCTGTCGTAGCCGTGCAGCGCGCGGATCTTGGCGTTCAGCTCGCGACGGGTGGCATTGCGTCCGGCCAGCACGATGCCGGCGTTCAGCACCGCTTTGCGTCCGAGCCTGTCCGCGCTGATCACCCGGCTGTCGCCATACTGGCCGTGCTGCAGCCGCTTGCCCTGCCGAATGTCCATAGACATGCGGATGATCGGATTCTCGGCGGCCTGCCTGTGCACCTCCGTCAGCATCACGTCGGGTGCGTGGTTGGTGAAGAAGCCCGCGTCCTTCACCGGCGGCAGCTGCGCCGGATCGCCCAGAACCAGCACCTTCACGCCGAACGAGAGCAGATCGCGGGCAAGCTCCTCGCCGACCATGGAGCACTCGTCGATCACAACGAGCTTGGCGCCCTTCACGGTCGAGAGCGGATTGAGGATGAACTTGGGCTGCCAGCGCACCTCGTCCTCCTCATCCAGCTTGTAGATCATGGAGTGGATGGTCGAGGCGTTGGCACAGCCCTTCTTGCGCAAAACCAGGGCGGCCTTCCCGGTGAAGGCTCCGAACAGCACTCTCCCCCGAACATCGCCGGCCAGTTCTCGGGCCAGCGTCGTCTTGCCGGTCCCAGCAAATCCGAAGAGCCTGAACACCTGCGGCGCGCTCGGATCCTTCAGCCACTCCTGCACCGCTCGGATGGCCACGTCCTGCTGCGGCGACCTGGACATGCCTCAGTCCTCCGCGTCGGGCAGATCGGCCTTGCGGCGCTGCATGGCGGCCTTCCACGAGAGGCGGACGGCATCGTTGGCGCCGGTCTGGTCGCGCTCGTCGCCGTTCGCGGCCCACCACCGCGTGACCTCCTGCTTCGTCTTGCAGTCGGCGAGCTCGCGCTCCTGGCGCGTGGCGTAGGCGGCAATCGCATCCTCGCTGGCGGATGCAGGCTCTGCGGCCGGCGCCGAGGTGACGGCGCGAGGCGGCGCGGGCGGAGGCAGATCGTCAGCGAGCGGCGCCGCGCCCTGGCACCGCGCGAACGCGGCCTGCAGATCGTCCAGCAGCAGCTTCACCACCACGTTGTCGATCTGGCCCTGCTGCGCGAGCTCGACGCGCTGCGGCTTGGTCTGTGACCAGATCTGCCGGAGCACCTCCTCATCCTCGGGCGCTTTCGCTGCGGCCGCGGCCTCCCGAATGAAGATCTGATAGTGACCGCCGCCCTTGAACTCGGTCGGGATCTCGAATGGGTTGGCCGGGGGCGGCAGCACGATGCGCTTCCCGCCGGATGACTGCGCCATCGCATCATTGCCCGGGAAGTCATCGACCGGGGGCGGCGCTGAGGTGCTGGTAACCGGCTCTGCACCCGCGCCGACGCGCTCCAGGTGATCGCTCTTCAGCTTCCGCGCTGCCTCGACGCCACCTTCATAATCCGAGAGCAGGGCCTCCGCGTCAAAGTCGGTGTAGGCCTCCTCAATCGCGTCAGCCGAGCCCTGATACGAGAGCTTGTCGTCGAGCTCGGTGAGCAGCGACTCCTTCGTGACGACGTCCTCGGCCTCGGCATCGACGACAGCGGCGAGGCTCGACACGACATCGTCCGGCGCGCCGGCTGCCTCGGCCTCCTCCAGCTTCCGCTGCGCTGCCGACAGATCAGCAGGCTGATGCTCGATGACCTGTGCGACCGGCTGCTGAGCGACCTGGCGGCGTGGCTCGGCCGGAGGCGGCATCTCGGAGCGCTGCTGCTTGCCTTCCTCCTCGATCTCTTCGCGGAGGTAGAGGCCACCAAGCACGTCGGCGTAGAGATCGCGCAGGGCGAAGGCCCTGGCCCGCATCTGCAACATGCGCGCCGGGAATTGCTTCCAGGGGCCCTGCTTGTTCCAGAGACCGGCTTCCTTCGCCTCCGAGACCGAGAACGTGCGCTTGACGGTCTCGGCCTCGCCCTTGCGCTTGCTTTCGCAGACGGCAATGCGGCCATCGCCCTCACCGTCGATCCGCTCGCGGACGAACTCGCAGAGTCCGGAGGCGCGGACCAGCGCCATCGCGCCGTCGCCCCAGATCGTGGGCCGGCCGTTCACCACCGCGATCTTGTCGAGCGCCTGCATAGGCGTCAGGCCGACCTCGAGGCCGCGCATGATGGCGATCATCGCCTTCTCAGGCGTGTCCATCCCGCGGGGCGCCATCCCGGCGGCACACACGGCTTTCCCAAGCCGCCAGGCATCGTCCATGCTCTGCGGGATGATCGGAGCGATCCTGCCGCCCGACATCATGGGCGCACGGGTCTCGTTCTGCGGCACGAGCGCGTTCACGGCAGTTCTCCGGCGGGGAATGAGTGCGCGGGCTCGCCGACAGCCTCGGCGGAGCGCGGGAATTGGCTGAGCAGTACGAAAATCCGCTCGGCACAGGTCAGGCAGCACGAGATCGGCTTGGCGCCAAATTCGCCGCCGATCTGAGCCACGACGCTGGCGCTCTCCTCACAGAGATCGCAGCGCGGATTCGCCCAGCTTGCATTCAGGATCTTGGTGATGGCTGACGGCGTCCGCTCGCAGACTTCGAGCTCAGCCTCGACATCGCCCTTCGTCTTCCCGCCGGCGAGCAGCTTGCCAAGCATCCAGTGCCGGTATTGGTGCTGCCACCGCTCGACAGCCATAGCGGCCACCTCAATATCGGTGACGATGCGGAACGCCGGGACACGGCGGGGGCTCATGCGGGCGCTCCGTCGGTCTCGGTCTGCGTGGCCGGCCGGCGCATGCGAGCTGCGCGCGCCTCGCGATTGGCCTTGTCGCGATCAGCCTTCGCGCGCTCCTCCGCGATCCAGATCTCAGCGAGCTTGCGAGCCCCGGCCTCGGTGTCGGCATAGAACCCGACGCTGAAGCCCTCGCCGCCGCTCTTCGTCCGAGCGATGGCCCGCGCCATGAAGCGCATGCTCGGCTTCGGCGGAGCGATGGTCTCGTAGAGCCGGACGAAGACGGCAGGCAGCTTCTCAGCAGGCTGCTCGTCAGCGATTGCAGCCGGGGCGCGTTCCGGTTTGGTCCGCGGCCGATCCAGAACGGTTCCCTCCGGCCATTCGCCGGTGGCGGCCCACACGCGGTAGGCCTCCTCCGTCACCGCCATCATCCAGGCCAGGTGATCGACGGAGAACTGCGCCTCGGCCTCGTCGGTCGAGAGCGAGAACGCCGGCTTGTGACCGAGCTTCACGCTGGGGCGATCATCGGCTCCAAGCCAGATCGCGACACCGACGTGCGAGCCATCGGACTCGCGTCGAGCGTAGAAGCCGAGGGAAACTCGACTGGCAGGGATGGACGACGGCTTCCCGTCGAGCATGCCCCACCAGTCGTCGAAGTCATGGGAGAACGGGGGCACCGCACAATCGCGGCTATCCGTGTGAGAGGGTTGGGCCCCACAATCGGAGCTCCTGATTTCGGTCATCGGCGATCGCTCGCCATGAACGCCATGACGACGGCGCCGACGGTGGCTCCGCCGATCGCGGAGATGATGCACGCGGCCATCATCGGCTGTGCTCCAGCCGGTTCTGCCGCTGCGCCAAGGCAGCGCGCGCTGAAGCGGTGAGATGCCCAGCCCGGTGAATGTCCTGCTGGAGCGCAGCCTCGCGCTGCTCCTGGCGGCGGCGCTGTCTGCGCTGCCACGCATCGTCGACCGAAAGCGGTCGCTGATCCTGGATCATGGTGCCCTCGCGCCCTGGGAAAGCGGCGATGGCTGATCATAAGTGCGGGCTTTTCCGCACGTCAAGCGGAAAAGCGGAAAAATCTGCGGAGGCAGTGTGCGGAGATCGTTTTTGTTTTGTTCCCGTAATCCACAGGGCGCACGAAAAAGCCCCCGGCGGACGAATCGCGCGGGGGCCTCAACCGATCGTGTGCATTCGGAATGCTCCTCGGCTGGCGGTAATTAAATACCACATCAGCCGACCGGGTTCCAGTGCCCGATCTACCCCTGCGCGCGGGAGCGTAACTACGAGCGCGCACGCGGCAGAGAGCTAACCTATAACTACAGGGTTGGGACCCAGAACGGGCATTGTTGCGGGCCTGAGAGCCGCTGCGAGGCCCATCGGCAATCGGGTCGGGCGTCGCCAAGGCAGGGCTTCCGCCCCGCACCCCGACCAAGAGGAACTAGTCCCTCTTGGATCACCCGAGGTGCTGACGCACCATTTCCGGCAGTGCTATGCGTGCGTGAGGTTGGTCAGCGATCAGAGCCGGGACATTCGCATGATCACGCGACCGATGATATTTAGATCCTCGGCGAGAATGTCATGCGAACCGTGCTGCGGATTATCCGAGATGATCCGGATTTTCAGTGGCTTGCTGCCGGTGATCAATTCGAGCCGCTTCACGGCGACGCCTACGCCATCGAAGATCGCGTAGAGGCCATCGGGCGAAGGCGCTCTCTGCGAGCGATTGATCAGCACGCGATCGCCGGGCGACAGGGTCGGGATCATCGAATCGCCGTCCACGGCGACGATATCGACCTCGGCTTCTCGAGCTCGCAATTCGGTTCGGAGGTAGCTTACAGGCAGACGCCAGATCGCTCTGACGCCGTCGAGCACCTCGCCGTCGACATTCACCGGATCGGCAATTCCGCCCTGGCCCAGGCCGGCAATCACGTTGCGCTCTGGCACCTCACCCGGTGCCAATTTCTGCTTGGCCTTGGTGGCCAGAACGACCTGGCCGCTGTCGTCAAACACCTCGTCGTCGTCAAATTCTCTTCCGAGCGGCACACGGGTCAATTCGTCCACTGACGATCCTCCGAGGAGCTGCGCCCGAGTGATTCCCAGGACACGTTCCAGCTCGATGAAATCGCCGGCTCCGAGGCTCATCTTCCGACCGTTCAGGAAATCGCGGAGGTAGTCGCGTTGCCGGCCGATGTCGTGAGCGAGCTTAGTCGGATTGGTCTTCGCCTTCGCGATCTCAACACGGAGGACGTTACGCGCATGCTTTGCCTGCTGTGGAGTCATGTGCGGAGTATTCCGCTTTGCGGACGCGGATTGCCATACGGAAGTTCCCGCTTGCAACGTGCGGGATCATCCGCATAATGCGGAGACATGGAACAGACGCTCCGTCAGCACCTCCGCATGTGCACCGCGCTTTTCCAAGCGCATACCGGCGTCACGCCGAAGACCGTCTGCAAGCGCGCGCTGAACGACAACACGTTCTTCGATCGCGTCGTTGATGGTGGCCAGGGCTTCACGGTCGGCACCTACGACCGTGTGATCCGCTGGCTCTCGGAGAATTGGCCGGCCGGGGTCGATTGGCCTTCCGATGTGCCTCGCCCCGTCGTTCCGGTCTCTACCGCCCCTGTGTCGCTGTCCTCCGCTGCTCTCCCGGCTGCGCTCTGATGGCCTCGTCTGCTCTTCCCGCTCAATCCGTTGGCCGCGTTCCCAGCGCTGCCTTCGTCTCGACCTCTCCGAAGCGTTCCCAGCGCTCCGTCTCGGCTTCCTCAACATCAGGGAAGCCGATGCGACACACACCTTCCACCTCCGGACAGATGTCCGTCGCCGAGCGGACAAACGCCGCCGAGCGCGTTGCGGACTATCTGCGTCGCCTGCACCCGGCGAAGACCGCCGAGAACGTCTCCGCGGACACGGGCCTGAATGCCGAGACCGTGCAGAAGTGGCTCGACCGCGGCTCGATGCCGTCGGCGGTCGGCCTGATCTACCTCGTCGGCGCATACGGCCCGGAATTCCTCGCAGCCTGCATGGGCGAGAAGGCGCCGGCTTGGCTCACGCTGGCCGGTCAGGACGCTGAGCTCGCCCGTCTTGCTGCGCAACGTGAGGCCATTGAGGCCCGCATGCTCGCTCTTCGCAATCTCTGACCACCGGAGCCCTCATGTCCGTCACCGGCCTTCGGCAACTCGTTGCCGCCATCGCTTTTCGCTTCTGCGCGTGGCGGGGCGACCGGGCGATGGTTCGCAGTGAGGTGTGGGACGACCGGGCCCGGCTGTGCCGCCAGTGGGGCGAGGACCCGGTCGACCGTTCGCACCCGTTCTGATTCGTCATCCCCCAAGCGCACCACCGAGGAGAGCGCACATGGCCATGACCAGCCCACCCGACGTGAAGGAGCAGATCCGGCTCGGCGTCGCGAATGCCTGCCTGATGATGCCGGCGAAGAGCGAGGATCGGCGCGATGCGCTGAACGAGCTCTACAGCCGCCAGGACCGCGAGAAGGAGCTTGTGGCCAATGCGAGAGAGGAGGCCGGCGTCGCCGAGCAACTCAAGCGGCTGCACAAGATCCACGGCGTGGCTAAGGCCACCACGCAGATCATGAAGATCCTCGACAAGGTGCAGGCTGCTGGCGACCGGGCCGCGATCCTGACGCAAGTCGGCCTGCTCTCGAAAGATGTCGGCTACGTCGACAAGGACCTCGTCACCTTGGCGCAGGAGGCGGAGTCCTCGGCCGGCCAGCAGCAGGACGATCAGGGCAGCGTCTTCGACCGGACCAGCGAAGGCCAGCGCCGCGGCGGAAAGGATGCGCAGCCGAAGCAGGACGAGGCGAAAGGCGATCAGCTCCCGCCGCACGTGCCGACGCGGGGCATCTCGCTCGACGAGGCCCGCAAGCAACTGGAAGCCTACCTCGACGCGAGCAATCGCCGCGGCAAGGCTGGCCGCAAGCCGGAGGAGCAGAAGCGCCTCGAGGAGCAGGTGAAGCAGGCCGAGGCGGCTGCTGCCGACCCGCTGGCCGACAAGCCCGAGGCCGAGCCCGGTGATATCACCGGCGCTCTGCGCGAAGGCAATGCCGCGTCCGAGCAGCACATCCGCGAGCATTCCGCCAAGCCGGCCAAGGACGAGCTGCCGCCCGCCGCGCCGTCGCGTGGTCAGCAGAAAGCCGCTGTGGCGCTCGACGACGAGCTCCCGCCGCCGGCGCCCCGCCGCAATGCCGCGCACCGCGGTCTCGGCCCCGACGCGATCCACTGAGGTCGCCATGCTGATCGCCGCCCTCGACATCGCGACGCGCACGGGCTTCGCCTTCGGTGAGCCAGGGGCGAAGCCGCGCACGGACCTCTGGAGGCTCAAGCAGCCGTCGGAGCACTACGATGTCGTGGGCGGTAACATGGGCAAGAAGATCCGGGATCTCTGTTTTCTTGCCGATACGCGCCCGGATCTGATCGTCTTCGAGGCGCCGATCCCGCCCTATCAGAACCAGGGCGAGGGTGATCGCGAGAACCCGATCCGACGCAGCATCGAGAGCATCTGCATCCCGCAGCGCGCCGTCGGCGGCCTTCAGGGCGTCGCCGAGTGCTACGGCATCGAGGTGCTACCGGCGAACATGCAGACGGTGCGGAAGCACTTCACCGGCAAGGCCCGCTGGGGCTCGCCAGCCGCGACGAAGGCCGCCGTGATCGATCGCTGCAAGGCGCTCGGCTACGTGCCGCCCGGCTTCAAGGACGACAACATCTGCGACGCTCTCGCGCTCTGGGATTGGGCCTGCGCCGTGCGCGGCCGTCACGTCCCGCGCGAGCTGCACATGCACGGCGAGCGCGCCCCCGCCTGAACCCTTCATCCACGCTCTATTCCCAGGAGAGCACCATGTCAGACGAAGCAACTCCCGCACAGATGCTCGGCCTCGCCGCGCAGATCGTGTCGTCCTACGTCTCGAAGAACGTCGTCTCGCAGGGCGACCTGCCGGCGGTGATCGCCTCGGTCCGGTCGGCGCTTTCGGCGCCTGGCGAGGCCCAGCCGCAGCGCGCAGTCGCGAATCTGACCCCGGCGCAGATCCGCCGCTCTATCACACCGGACGCGCTGATCAGCTTCGAGGATGGGAAGCCCTACAAGACGCTGCGTCGGCATCTGACCATCCGCGGCATCACGCCGGAGGCCTACCGCGCGAAGTGGGGGCTGCCCTCGGACTACCCGATGACCTGCGAGACCTATTCGCAGCAGCGGTCAGAGTTGGCGCTTTCCCTCGGTCTCGGCAAGCAGCGCCGAAAGGATCGGAAGCCGAAGGACGCGCTCGCGGCATAGCGCCGTGTCCGACGACTATCCCACGCTGCAGCAGCAGATCGACGAGATCGAAGGCGTCATCGTCAATCGCGAGGCCTGGGTCGAGCGCCGGAGCGAGCTGCAGCGAGCCGGAAAGACAGTTCCGCCAGACACCGGATGCACGGCAGCCAGTCTGCCTGGCCTCCGGGCGGCGAAGACGAGCCTCGAGTTCCTCCGGGACAACATGGACGAGATCCGCACACTCCTGTGAGCGTGCGCCCCATCAGGACCACCTCGATTGTGAGGGCCACCCCTATGTCACAAACCGAGCCGGCGCACACCCGTGGCGCCATCATCGCCGATCTCGCTTGCGTCGTCGCGGAGATCTCCGACCTGCAAGTTGCGCAAGCCAAGATCAGCGAGCGCACAGCGGTGCTGCAATCGCGGCTCAGCCAGATGATACGAGACCTATCCTGCACCACCGCTTTGCAGGTGCCTCCAGGCACCGATCTGCGGCAGTTCCGGGAGCGCCTCAGCGGCGTGCGCAGTCGGCTTGAAGCAACTGCGGACACCATCAAGGATTCGGCCGCGCGCTCGGCGCCGGCCGCAAAAGCTGCCCCTCCCTCAGTACATCCACCCGTAACCCAGGACGAAGGGCGGCCGGAGCGTGCCCGGAAAGCCTCGGATGAAGTGCCGGTGGGGGATGTGGGCATTGGCATCGAACGGGCCGGCCAATCCGAGGAACTTCGTCACGGCGCCGGGACGGGGGGCGAGAGCGCAGCCTCAGCCGGTACCGCCCCGGCGACGGAAATGCCGCGTGTCCCGCGGCGCGAGCCGAGCATCCGGACTGCGGGCGGTGGCCTTGTCCAGGATGGCGGATCGCTGCTGAAGCCTCACAGTCGCTCCGGGAAAGAGCGCGCGCTCGATCTCTTCGCTGAGAAGGGGCTGAGCAAGGGCGATTTGGCGAAGAGCTTGGGCGCGCCTGTGGGCAGCGTCAGCGGGTGGCTTTCAGTCGCTAGGAAAGCCGGAGATCCCCGGATCAAGGCCGGTGATGAGAAGCGGCAGGCAAGGCTGGCAGCGGATGCCGCGAAGTCGACGCGGCGCGAGTTCGCCGACTCGGACAAGCCCGTTGCTTTCGATCGCGCATCATCCAGCCCGCCGCTCGCGATGCTTCAGTCAGATCCTGCTCCGGCTATCCCCGTCGGCATGGTCGAAATCCCGGCCGGCAAGCTGATCGCGATCCGTGGCGCTGAGGTGCTCGGGCCAGGCGGCGTGTGGCGGATCTCGAAGGAGACCGCCAAGGCCTTCAGCCTGATCGCCGATGGCCAGCTGTACGGGCTTGAGACGATGGCGCGCCATGGCGGCCTCAATCCAAAGGTCTGCGAGAGCCTGATCGGCATGTGGACCGCGGGGCTCGCCAAGATCGGGATTGAGCTCATCCACCAGAAGGGCTTCGGCGTTCGACTGAAGGCTTTCGGAGGGCACGTCTGATGCCTGCGTGGTCGAAAGAGCACGAGAAGCTCCTCCTCGATAACTACAGCGCCAAGGGCTCGCGCTGGTGTGCCGAGCAGACTGGCCGACGGGTCGAAGCTGTTCGCATGAAGGCCGGTGAGCTCGGTGTCACCCGGGCCCGCGCCTCGGTCATCATCCCGAGTAACCCGCAGATCGATACGATCATCCGGCGAGCCTACTCCGAAGGCAAATGGGGTGCCTGCAGCCGCGCTGCGAAGGCGGTGGGCCGATCCAAGCAGTGGGTCTCGAAGCGGGCCGGTATCCTTGGTCTGTCGCTGCGAGAGGACACGAACTTCGGATTCACCACCGCCGAGATCGCGTACATCGCCGAGAACCGGCACATCGGTGCCCCCACCCTCGCTACTCGTCTGCGGGCGCGAGGATGGCGCGGCTCGGTGCGGCGCGTGACGGAGCACCTCCTCAAGTTCCGGCGCGAGATCGATGAGGATCGGCGCATGTCGGCCAACGATGTGGCCGACGCCTTTGGGGTCTCGATCGGCCGCGTTCATGGCTGGATCCGCAAGGGCTGGCTGATCGCCGAGAAGATCGAGGGCTATGGCCACGGCTTCCGGGTCGAGGAGACGGACATCGCCCGGTTCGCGATCGAGCACTCCGGCGCCTTCATGTTCGCCGCCCTTGAGCGCGACAAGTCCTGGTTCCTCGACATCCTCTCTCGGTTCAAGCCGTCGCAGTCGCGCAACGACGGCACGACGGCCAGGCGCATCCGCTCCGTCGCTGCGGCCTGCCCAGAGATGGGCCGTGCGGAGATCGCTGAGCTGCTCGGCGTCAACCGGAGCACGGTCACCGACGCCCTGACCCAGAAGCTGGCCTCGCCGTTCAAGGTGTCGGCATGACGGTTCGCATTCATGTCGGCGACGTGCGCGGGCAGCTCCGCGCGATGCCGGACGCCTTCTTCGACTGCGTCGTGACCAGCCCGCCATACTGGGGCCTTCGCGACTATGGTGTCATCGGCCAGATCGGGCTTGAGCGGACGCTGGGCGAGCATCTCGCCGTCATGGTCGACGTGTTCCGCGAGGTCCGGCGCGTGCTCAAGCCGCGCGGCAAGCTCTGGCTGAATTACGGCGACTGCTATGCGGCCTCGCCCAACGGCCGGGCGGCGGCCGACGTCGTCGGGGATGATCGCACCTTCCGCGATAAGCCATTCTCAACCGTCGGGCCGATCTTCGATCCCGCCTATGCGCGCACCCTGCGCGTCGGCCGGTCGAACAACATTGGGAACGGCGCCAGCGATCACGGCGGGCGCATCGTGGCCGGCGGCTACCTCAAGCCGAAGGACCTCTGCATGATCCCGAACCGGCTGGCGATCGCCCTGCAGGATGATGGCTGGTGGGTCCGCTCGGAGATCATCTGGCACAAGCCAAACCCGATGCCGGAGTCGGTCTACGACCGGCCGACCTCCGCGCACGAGAAGGTCTGGCTGCTCTCGAAGAGCGAGGACTACTTCTACAACCACGAGGCGATCCGGGAGCCGGTGACGTGCGGCGCGCATGTTCGCGCTGCGGCCCGCGGTACCGACACCGGTGTCGGCTGGGGGCGCCTGGATCGCTTGGATCCGGATCAGCCTGACCGTGGGCGCGATCGTGTGAAGCGGCCCGGCCCGAACAGCCGGCAGAACGTCGACCGCACTCCTCGTTCGCGCAAGCTCGCGCGGGCCGGTAGCGGCACGAAGAACAACGCGAGCATGGATGCTGCGCTCGCCGAGTTGAGCCTGTCGCCTCTTGATACCCGCAACGCCCGCAACGTCTGGTCGATCGCGCCGCGAGCCTATCGCGAGGCGCACTTCGCCACGTTCCCGCCGGCCCTGGCCGAGCGCTGCATCAAGGCGGGCGTCCCCGCGCAAGCCTGCGGCCTCTGCGGCGCGGCGCTCCCGCATTCGCGCTGTGAGGGACTGTGCCAGTTCGCCGAGCCGGTGCCCGGGCGCGTGCTCGACCCATTCGGCGGTGCCGGCACCGTTGGGTTGGTGGCTGCCGGTCTCGGCCTCGACGCCTCGCTGATCGAGCTCAACCCGGAATACGCGGCAATGGCCTCGCGCCGGATCGGTGCAGCGGCGCAGATCGCCGGTCAGCCGATCCATACGCCAGCGTGCGAGGCGGCTGAATGACGCGCGTTTTGGTCTGTGGCGGCCGCACGTTCGGGATCGTCCTGCCCGACGCCCCGCCCGAGATGCTCGAGGAGGAGCGCGCCCGCGCAGATCGCGAGCGCAAGGTGCTCGACGTCGCCCTGACCCCGTACCTGCGGGACAGCGGCACGCACGTGATCATCCACGGAGCAGCGCCCGGTGCCGATTCCGTGGCCGCGCGCTGGGCGGAGCGCCATGACGTTCCCGCGCTCGCCTTTCCAGCCAAGTGGAAGAAGCACGGCCGGTCTGCTGGACCGCTGCGCAACGCGAGGATGCTGGCCGAAGGCCGGCCCGACATCGTGATCGCGTTCCCGGGCGGCCGCGGCACGGCGGATATGACGAGCAAGGCGCGCGCGGCCGGCGTGCAGGTGGTCGAGGTCAAGGCATGAGCGCGCTTCAAGCCCGCCTGGACAACATCGACGACCAGAGCCGCCGGATCCCGCAAAACGTCGATGCAGAACAAGCTCTCATAGGAGCTGTTCTCATCAACAACGACGCTTTCCGGAAGGTCTCCGCGGTCAAGATCGAGGCCGAGCACTTCCACGAGCCGGCGCACCGGAAGATCTGGGAGGTCGTTGCCGCACAGATCGCCAAGGGCCAAGTCGCCACGCCGATCACGCTGAAGACGTACCTTGGCGACGAGAACTTCGGCGGTCAGACAGTCACGGCCTACCTCGCCAAGCTCGCTGCCGGCGCCACCACGGTTATCAACGCCCCAGACTATGCGCGCACGGTCCGCGACACGGCTTTGCGCCGGCGCATGATCGCGCTCGGAGAGACCATTGTCTCCCGGGCCCAAGATGCCCCAGTCGAGGCTACGGCGGAGACGCTCTTTGCCGACGTCGAGCGTGACCTTGAGGAACTCCGGCCAGCGCTCTCCGGCGAGGCTTCCGATTTCCGCGACTTCGGCCTGATCTCCTCCGACGATGTTTACGACGCTTATCAGCGGCAGAGCGGCATCGTTGGCCTGTCGACGGGGTACGAACGCCTCGACGATGTGTTGGGCGGCCTGCAGCCCTCGGACCTGATCATCCTCGCCGGTCGCCCGGCCCAGGGGAAAACCTCGCTGGCCACGAACATCGGCGTCTCGGTCGCGAAACACGTGCAGCGGCGCGCACAGGAGGGCGAGCGGCTCGGCCCGGTCGGCTTCTCGTCGCTGGAGATGGGCGAGCGGCAGCTCAAGCAGCGGATCATCTCTGATCTGGCCAATGTGCCGTTCTGGAAGCTCAAGCGCGGAATCGCCGACCAGGCCGAGATGACCCGCTACGTCGAGGCAGAGCGGCAATTCCATCAGCTCCCGCTTCTGATCGACCACACCGGCGGCTTGTCGATCGCGCAGCTCAAGCTGCGGGCGCGCGCGCTGAAGAAGCGCCGCGGCCTCTCGCTCCTGATCATTGATTACCTTCAACTGCTGACCGGCAGCGGACGGCGGGACAACCGCGTTGCAGAGGTCACCGAAATCACCACGGGCCTGAAGGCTCTAGCCAAGGAGCTCGATGTCCCGATCATCGCCCTGTCGCAGCTCTCCCGGAAGGTGGAGGAGCGCGACGACAAGCGCCCGATGCTAGCGGATCTGCGCGAGTCCGGGTCGATCGAGCAGGATGCGGATAGCGTGATGTTCGTCTATCGGGAGGAGTACTACCTCCGAAAGCAGGAGCCGCGGCAGGCCGGGACGGAGGCGCACGCCAAGTGGCAGACGGCCATGAAACGGTGGGAGGGTGTCGCCGAGATCATCGTCGGCAAGAACCGCCACGGCCCTGAGGGCACGGCGGAACTCGGCTTCGAGGGTGAGTTCACCCGATTCCTTCCGCAGCCCCATGCAAGGGAGATCGAGCCGGAGGAGGTGCGCCAGCGCGCTGCCAAGAAGCCGACGTTCCCCGCAGAGGCGACGGTGCTCTATGGCCTGCTGAAGAGCCTCACGCTGACCAAGTCGCATGTGGCCAGCAACGAGCAGCGCGCCGCCGATCGTCGCCTCTGTAAGGGGGCCAGACTGATCCCGCTGGATGATGCGCGGACAGCCTTTGCCAACAACGTGATGCCCGGTGAGCCGGAGGATGCGGTGAAGCGCCGATTCCGCTCTGCTTTCGTGAGCCTCTCCAAGGGCGGCGTGGCCTACTATCACGGCGTCGAGGAGACCGGCTTCTTCGTGTGGCTCCCTGAGATGGTTGCCGAGTAGCGTCATGCCCCAGCACGCCGACACCCGCCTGGAGAAGGCTGCCGCGTCTGGAGCCCGCTGGGCCGCAGCCGCAAAGAAGCATCGCGATCGCGAGGCCAAGGCGCGCGCCCGTGGCAATGAGCGCGCCGCCAGCATGGCGAAGAAAGCCGCCGAGGCCGCCGAGCGCCATGCTCGCGCCAACGGCAACAAGGTCGAGGCGCTGCAGGGGCCGGCCGCTCGTGCGCGCGTCGCCCGCCGGCTGAACGACGATAGCTCAGAGACCATCCTGGCTCGCGCTGTCGCAGCCGCCGCTGAGACGCCGCAGTCGGCATCGGCGCCAGTTCAGGACCGCAAAGCTGTGCGAGCAGCTGAGAAACGCGACCGTCAGCAGCAGCTCGCGAAGGCCGAGGAAGCCGCCCGAGCACGCAAGGCCGGCATCGACCATGATCCGCGCACAGCAGCAGCGCAGCGCGAGATTGTAGTGGCGAAGCGGAAAGGCGCCGACCCGCGCGAGGCGGTCGCGGTGGCGTCATTCGCCGATTACGGCTCCCTAATTCGGAATCGATCCGAGCGCACCGTGGATCGGATCCGGGCGATGCAGATCTTCGACGAGCTCTGCCACCGCGCGTTCGCCGGGCTGTTTCCAGAGCCTCGCTTCGAGCGCGGTGTGGACACCAGTCGGAGCATTCCGGGCGTAGCCGATGACCGATCTGATTCCCTGCGTGAGATGCAGAACCTCACCGGCCGGATCGGCCAAGAGGCCCAGGCGATCTGCTTCCACCGCATCTTCGAGCGCCGGACCTTCGCTTGGATGGAGGGCCAGGGCATGGGTGAGGCCGAGGTGCTCGGCGCGCTGTTCCTCCGAGCGGTGGATGCGGTTGGGCGGTTCTACGGCCTGGGCCGACCGTCACGAGCTATTGAAGCCATGGAGGCTGCGATCGCGCTGACTGCCCCTGTCAGCCCACATTAGCCCACATTTTTAGCGAACACGGACGGCAAACAGAGGCCCGACCAATGCCAGCTTTGCCGAACGCGACGTCACTGAAGAGCCCCGTCGAGTCATATCTGCATGTGCTGCATGCTCTCATGCTGCGCGACATCCGCACACGATTCGGTGCTTCGCTATGGGGCTACGGAGTCGTGGTTCTTTGGCCGTGTGTGCACATTTTTTTGTTGATCGCGATCTATACCTTTCAGAAGTTGCCAGCGCCGCTTGGTGACGAAAGATCGCTTTTCTTCGCGACGGGCGCCGTCCCGGTGCTCGTTTTTCAGTATATCTCGCGAGAAGTTATGAAGGCTGTTTTGGTAAATCGGCCTTTGACTTATTACCCGCAAGTCAAAATGTTTGATCTAGTGTTCGCGCGCATTATAACCGAAATCGTGACGGGATTTTTAGCGTTGCTAGTGGTAGCTACAGCGCTCACAGCGATTGGTGTCAACCCTATTCCCGCAGATCCTTTCGAGGCCATGTGTGGATATCTGGCATCAATCTTATTAGGAATTGGGATCGGCACCATCAACGTTGGGATCATCGGGTTTTTCCCCGGATGGCTTCTCGGATATGCTCTTTTCGGAATTCTCATGTATATTGGCAGCGGGGTGATGTTCTTGCCCAGCTATTTGCCCGAGAAACTATATTATTGGATGAAATACAATCCCGCACTTCAATGCGCCGAGTGGATAAGATCTGCGTACTATCCAGCGTCAGGACTACAAGTTGATAAAATGTATGTTATCCTTTTCGCTCTGACGTCAATGACTATTGGCCTGCTTGTCATCAAGCACGTCGTCGGCAAGACAACTGCGTGATGTTACTGCCGGAGTTGCTTAAAGACTGACGCTTAGAATTTGCGTCAAAGTTCCTCCGAGCGAACATCATGCGCGTGCTCGTCCGCCCACTCGCGGGCGAGCGCAAAAGCCCGAGGTTCAGCCTGCCAGATGAAAAGGCTGCTCTGGACATGTGGGGGCACGTCCTCACCGCGCAGCATCTTGTCGATGCGATCAGCCCGAATGCCTGTCAGACGCGCCAGTTGCCCGATCGTCAGCCCAAGCTCACGCATCGCGCTGGATAGCTCCTGGGCCGTCATGCGCGGCTCGTAGCGGTAGCGTCTCGACATTCGGCTTCGCGCATTCAGCATGGCCTCGGGATTCCAGATTGCACGAATGCGAACGGGCGGCCAACGGCGACCGCCCGATCAATCAGCGTCGGCGGGATCAGGCCAGTTCGAGGTCCGGCGCCACCACGTCGAAGATCTCGGCGAGAAGGGCCGCCGCACCGACGCTGAGGACAGCCCGGCGCTGAGCCTTATCAATCGCCTCGACGATGGCCGCCTTCGGATCACCAATGGCCGCCGCAAGGACGCTGTCGATGTAGGCCAGCCAGGAATGAGCCTCTGCGGTCTGCTCAGCGGTGTAGGGAGCCACACGCGGGCCGGAATGGTTCGTATCCATCGGATTGTCCTTGAGGGCCCGCACGATTGCGGGTGGGCAGATCAGAAGAAGCAGACAGCCAAGCCAGCCATGCCGGCACAGAACGAGATGAAGGCGAGCATCTCGCCGATGATGGTGCCAAGCAGACGGATCACGTAGCCCGCCTCGACGAGGTACTGATGAAGCCAGAGGGGCATGATGTTCAGTGCCCCGAACGCAGGAACCGCTCCTTGGCCGCGATGCGCTCCCGGCGAGCCTTCCGGAACACGCGCTTGCGGACATCAGCATGGGCGCGGCGCACAGCCGGCGTCATGGTGGTGATGTCGATGATGGGCGACGGAAAGAGGATGATCTGCATGCTCGTGTGTCCCTGCGGGCGCCCCACAATCGGGGCTTTGATCGGCGGCGTTGCCGTCCGACGCATTTAGTGGTATCGCTATTTCATGGACCCGTCAATTAGCGAAACCACAAATTCCGACGAAAAGAAGCGGGGGCGTGGCCGGCCGGTCACAACAGGCACGGGTCACGGTGTGAACGTGCGTCTGTTGCCGGATGCGATGCAGGCTCTCGACCGGTTCTGTGTATCCGAGGATCCTCCGCTTTCGCGCGCCGATGGATTGCGCCGTCTGGCTGTTGAGAGCCTAAAAGCCAAGAAATTGCTGCCGTAAGCGGCTGCTGGGCTTGCGCTGAACAGCATTCCACGTCAGCTTTTCCATACCCCGATCGTGGGGACCATCCAGGAGAAGACTATGACAAAGAACGACCTCGTCGCGCATCTGGCCGAGAAGGCTGACGTGACGAAAGGCAAGGCGAGCGCAATGCTCCAGGCCTTGAGCGATCTGGTCCACGTCGAGCTGCGGAGCGGCCGGGATGTGATTATCCCCGAGGTCGGCCGGCTGCACGTGAAGGCGGTGGCCGAGCGCCGCGGCATCAGCCCGGCAACGAAGCAGCCCTACACCAAGGCCGCGCACAAGACGGTGAAGCTGAAAGTCTCGAAGGGTCTCGCTGACTCGGTGGCCTGATGACCGGCTCCCATACCACCTACGCCTCGCAATTCGCGCTCGGCGAGAAGGTGTTCATCGGCGATGATGATCAGACCATCGCCACGGTGACCGGCATCATGTGGAAGGCAGAAGCCCCGCAGGTCGAGGTCTCGTGGATGAACAGCGGCGCGCTGCAGTGCGTCTGGGTCTCGACGAACATCCTGAAGCCGGCCAAGCGCTGATCGATCTTTCCAGCCGCGGTGGCTCAGGCTGCTGCGGCTGTTCAAATTGCGGATCAGAGTGCGGCCCGGCGGCTGAGCCTTGGTTGCGGTCGAAGAGCATGGCATTGAGGGGCATGCCCCTCATCGGTCACACCATACTCGTCACGATCCCCCGGCGCGGGGTTGATCAGCGCGGCAAGCGCCGCAAGCCAGCGAAATTCCTCCATTACGTGGTGGAGGCGCGCCCTTCGGAAGCTCGCAAGTTGGCCCGGAAGGAACACGCCGGTCGTGGCGCCCGCGACGTGAGAACGAAGATCGTGAAGACCCTCCAGGGCAATCGGATCGGCCTCGTTCCCCTGCAGCCTGGACAGGTGACGGTCGGCATCCAGATCCAATAGGCGCCGTTTCGCGGTATCCCCTAATTCTTCATGGCTATTCTTGGGCTCATCACGCTGCATCGCGCTCCATGATGAAGTCGCGCAGCGCCATCGCGATGATCCGCTCTGGTGGGGCGTTCGTACTCCGCGCGATCTTCCGCAACTGGCAGTGCAGGTCGCGCTCCAGCTCGACCACATAGGTCCGCTTCTTCCTGGTGCTCAACAGTTTCGCCTTGTCCAGCGGCGGGTGCTCCGAGATCGCGCCCAGCACGACCGTATGCTTTACGATCCGCTCGACCTTCTGCTCGCCGAAAGCCAGCGGTGGCGCATCGTTTGGCATCGCCAATGTGCGGTGGCCGCGTGCGGTCCTGATCAGGTAGCCGCCTTCGATCAGCGCCGTCACTGCACGATGAGCGCCTGATTTGGCCTTCATGCCGATGTGTTCAGCGATCTCCTGCAGGGACGGACACTCCTGCTGAGCAGCCAATCGCTGCCGGATGAATGCCAGCGCGAGCGATTGCCGTTTCGTGAGCCCTCGCATTCATCTCCTCCGATTGATGCCGCAATTGGTGCGACAATCTGTCATTGATCTAATAAACGTATCGATCCCAATTACTGAAACGCGAGTCGTGGGAATCCCTTGACGCAATTGTTTGAACCAACACGTTGAAAAGACTCGCACATTTCCGCTTGCTCAATCCCCGGGACCGCGATAGTTGATTGCCCACACCACGAATTGCGTCTTGAACTGGCCAATCAATTCAGCGCCTGGCCGCCGGCGATGAAGGCGACCAGCGCAGTCGAGATCTCACCGATTCGAGCATCGGACGGTCGGCGCCGCATCGGTTCCGGCTTCGATCCATCGCCAGCGTTGCCCATCATCGGCACCACCAACGGATCGCTCATGATCAGCGGCCGACCATCAGGATCCTGAAGCCGCTCGCATCGCGCTACCCGAAATCGCGATCCAGGAAACGCTGCCTCCATCCGGTTGAGCAGCGACGCGCAGCGATCTCCATCATCGACGATCGCCTCAGGCAGCAGGACGATGAACTCGGTGGTCTCGGGACACCGAGCGAATGGATCAACCCGATTGGCCTTCATGCTGGACCTCCAGCGGCGGAATGTTCCGTTTTCGTTCTTGATAGGGCCGGGGTCAATCGGAAGCGTTTCGCCCATCCACAATCCGGCGCTGTGGCGCGATGGGATGTGATGGCGATCATTCGAGATGGGCGGTCGGTTGGCCCTGCCTTTCTCACCATCAGCGAACGGACCTCGCATGCGCGACTGGATCGGCCGGGGCCGCCGCATCGAACAGAAGCTCGATCTCCTGCTTGCTCAGGGTCGGGCGCAAGCTCAGGAGACCATCATGGCACAGCAGACCCTGCAGGACCTGATCGACCAGGTGCGCGCCAGTGAATCCGTCGAGGCCGCCGCGTCGGCAGCGATCACCGGTCTCGTCGGTCGCCTTGAGCAGGCCAACGCCATCGGCGACGGCGCGCAGTTCGCAGCGATCATCGCCGAGATGAAGCAGTCGGCCAGTGCGCTCGCTGCGGCGATCCCCGCCAACACCGCGGCCACCGCTCCTGCCGAGGATCCGGCGCCGACCGCGACCGAGCAGCAGACCGGCGACCAGACCGCCCAGCAGGGCGATCAGGGCAGCGCCCAGCAGTAATCCAGATCAGCGCGGGCGTGCGGCTGGCGCGCCTGGGAAGCGAACAGGCTGCCCTGCGCTGGATGACCTGAGGCCGCCACGTGCTCTCGGCCGGTAGAGAGCAATCACCCGGCGGGGTGAGCGCCGAGCTGGAACGCTCGGCACCGCAATTCGGCAACCGCCAGGAACAGCCACGATGAACGCGCTCGCCATCCTTCAGCACGCCTATGCCTCGATCGCCAAGGCATTCCCCGACAAGACGGCCTTCCAGATCGTCGAGGACGTCGAGCAGATCGCCAGCCGCATCGCTGCCGCCGCGCAGGTCGTCGACAGCGCGCTGGTGGCGAAGGCGCCGAGCCAGCCGCAGGGCTGACCCTTCCGGCGGAGGGTGACCCTCCTTCCGGACCTCTAGGCCTCCACCACCCTCTCCCGTTCGAGAGAGGGGCCGCCCCCACTCACTGATCCGCGAGCAGGCCATGCAGCACGTCGACAGCGCCTCCGATGACCGCACGGCCAACAACGCCGTCCGTCACCAGTACCGGGTCCTCAGCGATGCCGAGAAGGCCAACATGGTGAGGGTGAAGGACATGGGTGCTGCGTTCCTCACCCTGCTCGACGAGTTGCGCACCCCGGCGCAGGACGCCGGTGATGGCATGATGACCGGCACCTTCGACCGCGAGCTCGCCATCGCCCGTGAGCGGATCGAGGAAGCCACCATGTGGGCCGTGAAGCACATCACGGCATAGCCCCGGGGTCTGATCGCCGCTGCCGCCCGATCGAAACGCATCGACCGACCAGCAAGGGGTGGGGGGTGTCGATTAATGCGCGCGGCGTTTTCGTTCAGGGGCGGATGTCAAACCGATTCTCGCGGACCAAAATCGAAAAATTCTGATGCCGCAGATCTTTCACGCTCGTGATGCGAGCCGGCGACCAACGCGGATGCGGGGCGCTCCGAGGACGCCGTATCGCGAGCGCGGCTACGACGCCCGATGGGACCGGCGATCGAAGGCCTTCCGGCGCGCGCATCCTTTCTGCCAGCGCTGCGCGGAGATCGGCCGGACGGTGCTCGGCACGCTGGTCGATCACAAGATGCCGGTGGCGGATGGCGGCGCGGTGCATTGCCCGGACAAGGGGCTGTGGACGCTGTGCCAGGCCTGTCACGGCTGGAAGGAAGCCCTGGAGGCGTTGGCGCGCCGGACCGGCCAGATGCACCTGATCGTGCGCTGGTGCGACGACCCGAGCGCCCGGCCGGTCATTCGCGGCGAGGTTCGGTATGGGGGCGGCTCGGAAGGCTGATGCCGGGCCGGCGCAGATCGGCGGTGGTGACCCGCGCGTGGTGGCGCATCCGGCCTTCCGCGAGATCCCGCGCTCGCTGTTTCCGCTGACCAGCGCAGAGGCGCAGGCGGAATACGACGCGTTGGCCCGCGTGCTGTTCGATGCGGGGCGTCTGACGATCGGCGCGCACCGCAGCCTGTCGAGCTACGCGATGCAGTTCGACACGATCACGCGTGCGGCCGCCGGCGGCAAGCAGGTCCGCGGGTCGTGGTTCGCTCAGCTGGACAAGGCCCGGAAGGAATTGGGGCTGGATGATCTCGACAGGCCGATCGCGGCCCCACAAGGCGCGCGGGTCAACCGGTACGCGCGAACGGGTTTCGCGAACCGCCGCTGACCAGCGCTTCAAGCCGGTCGAGATCGAGATCGACGGAGAGATGCAGGCCTTCCCGGACTACATCGGGATGGCCGTCTGGTATTGCGAGGAGGTGGCGGCCGGGCGGGTGCCGGCGTGTGATGAGGAGCGGCAGGGATGCCAGCGCTTCCTCGACATGCGCACCCAGGCGCTGAGCGGTCGGGCCGACTTCGTCTGGTCGGATGCGCACGTGATCGACGTGTGCGACTTCGTCAGCAAGCTCCCGCACGTGAAGGCCTTCGCCGGCCTGATCGTCCTGGAGCCGGTCCAGTGCTGGTATCTCGCCGGCATCTTCGGGTTCAGAGAGAAGGCTACGGGCCGGCGGTGGACCCGCACCGTGCGGGTGTGGATCCCCCGGAAGAACGCGAAGACGACGCTCTCGGCCGGCGTGGTGCTTTACTGCGCCAACTTCGAGGGCGAGGCCGGCGCTGACGTGGTGGTGTCGGCCGCCTCGGAGGACCAGGCCCGGATCCCGTACGACGTCATCCGGAAGATGCTCGGCAAGGACGAGGATCTGCGGGAGATGACCGGGGCCGTCGACATTAAGGACGGGTGCGAGTTCACGGCCTCGGGCGGCACGATCAAGCTGGCGCACGCCCGGGCCAAGAACCTCGATGGCTTCAACCCGCACGTCCTGCTGCAGGAGGAGCTGCACGCGCAGGATCAGGGCGTCATCGGCGTGCTGAAGACGGCGCAGGGGTCCCGGCAGGCGCCGCTCGACCTCGGTATCTCGACGGCGGGCCGCGACGTGAACGCGCCGGCCTACGACGATTGGAAGGTCTGCCGGCAGGTGCTGGCCGGCCGGCTCAGCGCGCCGCGCATGTTCATCGCGATGTACGCGGGCTCGGAGGCGGACAAGGATCGGTGCTTCGATCCCGCCACGGTCGAGAAGCTGAACCCGATGTGGGGCGTGTCGCTGAACCCCACCTCGATCGAAGAAGAGGCGTTCGAGGGGCGGAAATCGGAATCGAAGCGGCAGGAGTACCTGCGCACTCGGATTAATTTCTGGTCCCGGGCCGCGGGCAACCTCGTGTCGCTGGAGGCTTGGGAGCGCTGCGCAGATCCGAAGCTGAAGCTCGAGGTGCTGAAGGGCTTCCCGCTGTACGTCGGCATCGACCTCGCGAGCCGCTCGGATCTGAACGCCGCGGCATACATGGTGAAGGCCGGTGACCGGGTCTATGCGACGGCGGATTACTGGCTGCCCGCGAAGTGCGAGCGGCTCCAGGATGACCGCTTCGCCGATGCGTTCCTGGCGTGGCACCGGCAGAACTGGCTCAGCCTCACGCCCGGGTCGTTCATCGACTACCGCAAGATCCTGAAGCAGATCCTCAGTACGCTGGAAGGGCACAACGTCGTCGGGGTTGGCCTCGACGACTACCAGGCCAACCTCATGGCCTCGGAGATCGAGCAGGCCGGGTATCAGGTCTTCATCATCCAGAAGAACGCCCGGAACCTGACGGCGGCCACGGACGACCTCGTGTCCCGAACCGCGGATCCGGAGCTCTTCCAGCACGACGGCAACCCGGTCACCGCGTGGTGCGCCGGAAATGTGGTCGGGCACTACGACCAGAACGCCAACGTGCTGCCGAAGAAAGAGAAGCCCTGGTCGAAGGCCAACATCGACGGCTTCGACGCGCTGATCGAGGCCAACGCACTGCGCCTCGACCATGAGGCCGGCCAGCTCGGCGCCTCGGCCAAGAAGACGGCTGAGGCCAACCCCTACCTGACGCGCGGTCTCGCTGGAGCATCTGCCTGATGAGCCTGACCGATCCAGTCACGTCCGACGCAGTGGCCAAGGCCGCCGGCGACGTGCCGGGCCCGCTCACGACGACCGATTCCGCAGGCTGGGACCAGTTCGAGTTCGGCTGGTCCGACGTCTCGGACTTCCTGGGCATCGGCGGCCGGGCGGCGCGCGGCGGCATCTTCGGTCGCGACGCCGTCGGCATGGGCCTCGCGATCCAGTGCGCGGACCGGAAGGCCCAGGACATCGCCAAGGCCGAGATGCTGCTTTGGAAGCGCAAGGGCCGTGGCTGGACCATGGTCGAGCACACGCAGCACCCGGTCGCGCGGCTGCTGATGACCCGGCCGAACGATCAGCACACCTGGAACGAGTTCTGGCGCATGATGATCATGCACTACGAGCTCGCGCAGAACGCCTACGCGCTGAAGCGCATCGCCACCGATGGCACGGTGCTCGAGCTGATCCCGATCATGCCCGGACGGTGCCGGCCGCGGGTCGCGTACCCGAGCGGCAAGCTGTTCTACGAGATCTTCGCCGGCACGGAATACGAGCGCGCCGTCCTCGGCGACACGTACATGATCGTGCCGGCGGACCGCATCATCCACCTGCGCGGGCGCCTATGGGACGGGCTCTATGGCTTGTCGAGCCTCGCGCTGGGCACGCCGATCTTCGACCTCGTCTCGGCGATCGCGGACTACCAGACCAACATCTTCGGGAATGACGGCAAGCAGCCCGTCGTGTTCCAGACGGACAAGATCTTCGGCGATGGCCAGATAGCGGAAGCCGCGTTCCGTCGCCTGAAGCAGCAGCTCACGGACAAGGTCCGGAAGGCCAGCGCCAACGGCGATCCGATCCTGCTGGAGGCCGGTCTCGAGGCGAAGGTGATCGCGCTGAACGCGCGGGACGGCCAGACCACCGAGAGCTTCAACCAGCAGGTCATGCGGATCTGCGGCTTGATGAACATGCCGCCTCACAAGATCTTCGCGCTGGAGGCGGTCGCCTACAACAACATGGCGGCCATGAACCGCCAGTACTACAGCGACTGCTTGCACCCGACCGCGCACGGCATCCAGGAGAAGTTCCGGAACGCGCTGTTCAAGATCGACGACTGGCCGATCTACAGCCCGCAGTTCGATCAGGTCGCGCTCATGGCGACCGACCTGGAGGCGCTGACCAAGCTCGTCGACACCGCGATGAAGGACGGGCTGATGACCTTCGACGAGGCGCGCGAGGTCCTGCCGTTCCGGCTGAATCCGCTCGCCGGCGGCGGCGACCAGCGCATGGTGCCGGTGAACATGAGCCTGATCGCGGCGGATGGCACGGTGGTTCAGGCCGGTACGGGTCAGAACCCCACGCAGCCAGGAGCCGGGCAGGGCGAGAGCCCCGACAACAACGCGGGCAAGGGCGCCGGTCTGCGCCTCGCCTACGACGCGGCCGGCGCCGCCTGATGTACCAGCCGCGCTTCTACCTGACCGGAAGGTATCGGCTCAGCCCGCGCGGCGATCTTGTGGTGCTGCAGCTCGAAGAGCGGACGAAGTACCCGCAGGCGCCGCAGTGCCGGTGGCGCGACGCCACCCCGCAGGACGTCATGGCGATGGTCCACGTCGACATGGCGCCAACCAAGCTGCGCCTCGCTGCCGAATAGGAGATCACGATGGCCACGAAGCGTGTCTCGATCGACGAGTACCTCGGCTCGCGCGGCTACGGCGGCGTGGAGCGCAAGCACTTCGCCCGAGATTCGGGCGTGATCATCAAGGCGGCTCCGACCGGCATCGCCAAGGCGAAGTACGACAAGGAGGCGCGCACGATGCGCTTCGTGATGTCGGCCGAGGTCGAGGACCGCGACCGCGACATCGTCGTGCAGGCTGGGCTGAACACCACCGAGTTCGAGAAGAACCCGGTCGCGCCGTGGTCGCACCGTGCCGGTGACCCGCCGGTGGGCACGTGGTCCGATCTGGAGAAGTCGCTCGGCGGACGGCCGAAGCGCACTGAGGGCACGCTGACCCTGGTGAAGGGTGACGTTATGGCCGACCGCCTCGACGTGCACTTCCAGGCCGGCAGCGTACGCGCGTGCTCCATCGGCTTCATGCCGCTGTCGATTGAGCGCCGCGAGGTGCCGGAGGATCAGCAGGGCGGCTACTTCTACCCGGGCTACATGATCCACGAGGCCGAGCTGTACGAGTGCTCGCCCTGCTGCGTGCCGGCGAACCCCGCCGCGCTGGCGAAGGCCGCGGCCGAGGGCGACGTCATGGCCCGGGAGATGATCGAGCAGGTGCTCGATACTTGGACGCTGGAGAAGGGGCTGATCGTGCCCCGCAAGGCGTTCGAGGATGCGCACCGCGGCGCCGGCTCAGCGAAGAGCACGGTGGTGTTCGGCGGGAAGACGTTCGAGGTGAAGGCCGGGGAGGGCGGCGAGCCGATCCTCGCGCCCGTGAAGCCGTCCAAGGCCGAGCGCGTGGTCGAGGCCATTGAGAAGGACGAGGGGCTGCTCGCCCGCGTCGCCAAGGCGCTCGGCATGAAAGGGCGGACCGACGCCACCGACCCGAAGCCGGGCGAGGATGGCCAGAAGCCCGCCCCAGAGCCGACCCCGGAGGAGAAGCTGCGCGACCAGTTCGCCGCTGACCTGCCGGCGCTGACCGCCAAGCACGAGATCCTCGAGGCCGATGCCCGCATGGCCGCCCTCGACGCCGAGATGGGGCAGCACGTCCCCGCCTGACCCGCCCGCACACGGCGGTTTCACCCGGTGGCCATCCCGAGTGCGGGCGCGCCACCCTTCCCCATGGAGAAGATACATGACCCTCGCTGAGCTCCGCGAGAAGCTGAAGGCTGCCCGCGAGGCAGCCACCGCCGCCCGCGCGAAAGCCGTGGCCGACGGCGCGACGGATGCCGACCGCACAGCCTACAAGGACGCGCTGACCGCGGCCGAGAAGGCGCTCGATCTGGTCAGGGACGCCGAGCGCGACGAGGCGCTTGAGGCGAACGCCACCCGCTCCGCCACCGCGGCCGCCGGCGGCACCGACGTGCTGGAGCGCTCCGCCGCCGCAGACGGCCGCTTCGCGTACGCCCGGCCGGCCGAGAAGATGAGCATCCTCGACGAGGCCACGCTGATGGCCGCCGCGTCGGCGAAGAGCCGCGCCTTCCTACAGGCCGGCATCGCCAAGTCGCCGATCGAGATCCTCGGCGACGAAGGCTACGAGCGCTTCGTGAAGGACCTCAAGGACCGGGCGTCGGCCAACGCCGCCCGCCGCCGCGAGAAGACCAACACCACGCTGACCTCGGCCGATGGCGGCATCCTGCTGCCGACCCCGAACGCGAACACCATCATCGAGCTGCTGCGCGGCGAGAACACCTTCCTCGCGGCCAACCCGCGCCGCGTGCCGCTGATCGGTGGCCAGTTCAACCAGCCGCGCGGCGCCACCTCGTCCACCGCCGGGTACGTCGGCGAGGGCATGAAGAAGCCGGTCGGGTCGCCGACCTTCAACGGCATCTCCATGCGGGCGAAGAAGATCGCCGGCATCGTCATGGTGACGATGGAGGCGCTGAAGTGGTCGCTGGCCGACCTGCAGGCCTACATCCGCGACGACCTGCGCCGCACCCTCGCCCAGAACATGGACCTCGCCTGCTACTTCGGCGCCGGCACGAACTACACCCCGCTCGGAATCCTGAACCGGCCGAACGTCAACGCGTTCGATGCCTCGGCCACCGGCGCTGGCGCGCTGTTCGCCGATCCCAAGGCGCCGACCGTCGCCGAGCTCGACCGGGTCGCCACCCGGATGATCCTAGCGATCACCGACGCCAACATCCCGGCGACCAGCCGCTTCGCCTGGACGATGAACTACCACCTGATGCGCTACCTCGCGGACGCGCGCGGGGCCAACGGGCAGTACATCTACCCGGAGCTGAACAGCGACAATCCGACCTGGAAGGGCTTCCGGGTGCTGGTGACGACGCAGTTCCCCTCGAACGGCGGCGCCACCACGGACGAGTCCACCCTCGCGCTCGTCGATTGGGCGAACGTGCTCTACGGCGACGAGGAGGACATCACCGTCCGCACCTCGATGGAAGCCACCATCGACCCCGGCACAGGCACACTCGTCCACCTGTTCCAGCAGAACATGATGGCCGTGCTGATGGAGGCCCAGCACGACATCGCGCTGAACTACGACCAGGCGGTGTCGGTGCTCCGTCATGCCCGCTGGGGCTCGCTGTCCGCCACCTGATCGGGGCGCTGATCATGGGCCGCCGGAATGAGCCGGTGGCCCGCTGAGGTTCAGGATCAAGGACAGCGGACATGCTGGCAAACAACACCAAGCTCGACCTGCGCCACTACGAGGAGATGGCGCGCAAGAACCACCGCGGCCTCGTGCCGATGGTCTTCGCCGAGACGACCCTGCCGTACACCATCGGCGAGATCGCAGGCTTCAGGCCGGCGGCGGCGAAGAAGCTCCACGACGACGGCACCGCCGTGCCGCACGAATCCGTCTACCGCTCCGGCTCGCTGCCGGAAAAGCGGGCGGGTGCCGGCCTCGTGAACGAGACCGAGGACGAGGCGCGCCGCAGCGCCGTCGAGATCCCCGATAACGTGCTCGACGCGCACGGTCTGAAGCGCATGGCGCTTGCCAAGAAGATCGCCGGTCGAGACCCCGCCACTTGGGAGGAGGCCGATGAGATCATCAAGGCCGAGCAATCCCGCCGCGCCGCGCTGGCGGAGCGCACCGGTGGCGCCGTGACCAGCGAGTCCGGCCTGCAGGCGCCGGTCGCGTGAGCGGCGACGACAAGGGCGGGCAGCAGGATCCCAGGTCGGCGGATATCCGCACCGGCCGGGCCGCCGCTGACGCCCTCCGCGACCGCGCTCCGAAGACGGTCCGCCGGCCGCCCAACAAGATGATCGGCGGCGACGGGCGCCGCGGCTACGAGACGAAGTAGGTGCTCGGTGGACCTGCAGCGCATCTCGCCGCCGCTCACGCAGGCGCAGAAGCTCACTGTCGTGTCGATCGATGCGCTTAAGCTGCACCAGCGCGTCGAGGAGGACAATACGGACGAGCTGATCGGCGACCTGATCGAGGCCGCGTTCGATTACCTGTCCGGGCCCGAGGGGCTGCTGAACGGCTACTGCATCCTGGAGGAGAGCTTCGAGCTCTACGTCGACACCCTCGGAGCACGGCTGGAGCTGCCGGTCCGGCGCTTCGTGGACGGCGACCTCGTCAGTGTCGAGCGCTTCGACCTCACCACCGGGGCATACGCGGATCTCGACCTGGGCCTCTACACCGTGGTGCGCGAGGACGATTTCGGCGTGATCGCCAGCCTGTCGGGCCGGGCGCTCAGCGAGCGGGAACGCATGTGGTGCGGGCTGGACTGGAACGCTTGGTCCTCGCGCTGGAGCCGGCCGCCGGCGCGCAAGCCGCGCCTCTACCGGATCCGGTTCGCCGCCGGATGGAAATCTGCAGACCTCGTGCCCAGCCCGCTGAAGCAAGCGATCAAGCTGATCGCGGGCTACTGGTACGAGAAGCGGGAATCCATCGAGAGCGATCCCCGGACGCAGGCGCTCCCCGAGAACCTGACCATTGGCATCGGTAAGCTGACTGGCCGCTACCGCGTCGCCGCCGATCACAGCTGAGCATCGTCATGGCAGCCGGCCCTCTGGACCAGCGCGCGCAGTTCATGCGCCGCACGGTGACGACCGATAGCGACGGCCAGCCCGTCTCGGTCGGCGATTACGCGCCGATCTTCAAGCGCTGGGCGAATTTCCGGCCGCTGACCGCGCGGGAGGCGACGGAGGGTGGCGCTGCGCAGAACGTTGTGAGCGGCGTGCTCACGGTGCGCGACGGGCCCCAGGCCAGGACCCTCGGTAACGGGGACCGGGTGCAGCTGCTCGGTCGCGACTTCAACATCGATGGCGTCGCAGTGCCAGATCGCTCGACCGGCACGATCGCGCTGAACATCTCCTCGAGCCTGGGCGGCGACTGATGCCCGACATCGGTGCGACCTTCGGCCTGCTCGGACAGGGGCAGGCCGCGCTCAGCCTGACCGAGGCGGCACGCGGGTTCGACCTGAGGCCGGGCGTGCTGTCGGGGCTGCGCCTCGTCGACACGGTCTCCGGCATCGTCGGCGTGGACCGGATCTCCGGACAGCTAGCCAAGTTCGCCGTGAAGTTGGCGCTAAAGAGCGATCAGGCCAGCCTGCACGCCGCGCAGGAGATGGTCGAGCTGATGCGTTCGCGCGTGCCGGTGGATTCCGGTCTGCTGCTGAACGGCATCGGCTTCCACCGCGAGGGTGGGTTCTATGTGGTCGAGGCCACGGCGGACCGCGGCGGCTACGACTATGCCCTTGCAGTCGAGGCCGGCCACCACGCCGGCGGCACGCACGCTGATGCGGACCTCTTTGCCGACACGACAGGCAAGGGCGGCCGGCAGGTACGCGAGTCCCACGAGAGCGACGTGCCGGGTCAGCCCTTCTTCTACGGCTCGGCCCGAGAGGCTCTGTCGGATTGGAGCAGTGAGCTCGGCGCGAGTGTCGGCTCGTCGGCACGCGAGGAAGGCCTCTGATGCCAGCGGCAACGACCTTCGAGCTCGCCCTGCGCGATGCGATCCGGGACCGCCTGAAGGCTGATGCCGCTTTCTTGGCGATCGCGGGCAAGCAGATCTTCGACGAAGTGCCGGCCTCGCTCGGGTCCACCATTCCGCCGGTGAAGCCGCCCTACGCCTACTTCGGGCCGATCCGCCGTTCCAACAAGGTGCTCGACTGCAGAGAGTCCTGGACGATCCAGGCACGCCTGTATGCGGTCTCGACCGCCTTCAACCGGGACCAGGGATGGCTGCTCATCGATGCGATGGTGGCCTCGCTCGACCAGCTTGAGCGGCCCGACCTGCCGCTCGCCGATCCCTACAGCCTGCGCACGCCCCTCGTGGTCGGCCAGGCCGGGGACGTGATCGACCCGCTCCAGGCGAAGTCGGTCTTCTTCGACCTGACAACCAGCATCGCCCGGCCGCTGCCGGCAGAGGAGAACTGACCATGGCAGAGCCCGCGCTGCTTCCTGGCAACCGCTTCCGTGCCTACCGCTCGTCGACCGGGCTGAGCGGCCCGTGGACGTTCCTCTGCCTCGGCGCATCCATCACGCTGACGATCACGAACAGCTACGAGGATGCCACGGTCGCGGATTGCGACAACCCGACCGGAATTCCGGACCGCAAGAGCATTCTGTCGTCGAGGTCCTGGGGCGGCCGCGTGGCTGGGCAGGTGGCAGCAGACCATCTGCCGGAGTTGCGGGCGGATGCGGCAAGCGACACCCCGGTGCCGTATCAGTTCCGGATTGATCCCAAGGACGGGATCGAGGCAGGCAATTGGGCGGGCCTCGTATTCGTCGAGAGCCTGGAGATCACGAAGTCGAACAACGGCATCGTGAGCTTCACCTGCCAGTTCCGCGGCGATGGCCCGCTGGCCTGGAACGACGGGGCCAGCGCGTGAACGAGGCGGATACCTCTCGCACATTGGTCACGGCGCCGTTCGCTGGGCGCGAGTGCCGATTCCAGCTTCGTCTTGGCGAGATGGCCGAGCTGGAGCGCCTCGTCGGCCACGGCATCGGCGCGATCTTCATGCGGATCGCCGGGCACACGTTCAGCCACCGTGAGATCTGGGACACGATCCGGCTTGGCCTCGAAGGTGGCGGCATGAGCAGCATCGCCGCGTCGGCGCTGGTGCTGCGCTACCAGAACGAACCGCTGATGGACTACCTGTCGCTGGCCGGCCAGATCGTGGCCGCGGCGGTCAACGGCGTGCCCAAGGGAAAAGCCGAGACCGAGGGGGAGAGCGAAGCCGACCCGGCGACCTCTCGGTCTTCATCGGAGCCGGGGCGGTCGCAGGGTTCACGCCGAAAGAGGTGAAGCGGATGACACTGGCCGAATGGCACGTCGTCATCGAGTCGTTCATCGCCGCCAACAGCCCGCCCGACGAAGGCAGCACCGAGGACGAGTTCATCGCGGTGCTGGCCGAAGAGATGGCCGCGGGCCGCGCCTGACCGCCCGACCACAGCAGGATCGCCCACTTGGCCGAACCGCTCGTCATATCGTTTGCCGCGGATACCTCGCGCGCTCAGAGCGCGATGGCAACGCTGGCTTCGCAGGTCATTGGCAACATGACCTCGATCGCCGTCGCCATGTCCGGCGGCGCGGCGAACAGCAACAACTTCGGCGACGCGCTCGGCAAGCTGGCAAGCAATGCCCAGCGCGCGGCCGCCGCCGTGGGTCAGGACATCAAGAACATCTCGACGGCGACGGCCAGCGCGGCCACCGCCGACAGGGCGACGCTGGAAGGCGTGGTCCGGGCCTTCACCGGGGCGGCTGCGGCTTCGAACACGGCAGGCGCTGCGGTGCGCTCTAGCCTCGCGGCCACCACCAGCACGATCGCGGGCGTGGCGGCGCAGATCCCGTCTCTTAATACCCTCCTGGCGGCATTTCTCGGATTCGAGGCGGCGAAGCTCGTCTTCGTCAGCGTCTCGGCCTCGATCGACGAGGCCCGCAAACACATCCAGGAATACGTGCAGATCGGGAAGGACGCCGATAAGGTCGGGGTCGGCACGGACTTCTTCCAGCGCGCTACCCTCAGTGCGGACAAATTCGGCCTGAAGGTCGAGCAGATCGTCGCGGCGCTCCAACACGCCCGCGAGGCGAGCGAGATCAAGATCGGCGAGGGCAAGGAGGGCTCGAACACCTCGGCGATCGACGGCCGCCTCGAGCAGAACGTCCGGGCTGGCAACCTCAGCCGAGCGGACAAGCAGGCCTTCGATAACGCGGGCGACCAGGAGGCCAAGATCCGGGTCGTGCTCGACCTGATCGACAAGCTCCGGGCCAGCCAGCGCGACCTCGCCGCGTTCGACCTCGCGGGCAAGTTCTTCGGTCCGGACTTCGAGCGGCAACTCCGGAACGGCGTCGACCTGACCAACCAGCTGCGGGACACGCTGAACAGCACCTCCACCACGGTGGCGGGCGTCCGCATCGTTGGTGCGGACGAGGTGGAGCGGGCCAACCAGCTTGATGCCAAGGCCAAAGACATCGCGGATACCTTCGCGAACGCGCTGGCGCCGATTCAGCACGACATCTCGAACGCGGTGCTCGACACCTACCAAGCCTTCTTGAACGTCGAGGCCGTCATCGCCCGGGTCGTGCAGATTGCGGCCAACCTCTACACGACGATCAGCGGGGTGGTCGGGCAGGTCCGCGACCTCGTCGGCTCGATCCCAGGCATCGGCAAGATCATCACGGCCGGCAATCCGCTCACCTTCCTCCAGGAGGTCGGCCGGGCGACGGGCGTGATCGATCCCGAGGTGCAGGGACCGCCGGCGCCACTCAGCGTCCGGGTGCGCCCGAAGGGGCCCGACCGGTCTGCGGTCCTGCCGTCGCTGCGCACTCCCCGGGCTGCCGGGCGCTCACCCTCGGAGAGCCTCGACGCGGTCGAGACCCTGATCAACCAATTGGAGAAGTCGCGGGACACCGCGAAGGCGGAGCTCGACAACGTCGGCAAGACGAACGTGGAACGCGAGAAGGCGGTCGCGCTGGCCAAGGCCGAGGCTGCGGCTCGCGAGGAGGTGAAGAAAGGCAACCGCACCGATCCAAACCTCGACGACGATGAGCGTTCGCGGGTGCTGGCCGCCGCCGAGGCCATGCAGAAATACAAGGATGCCACCGAGAACGCCCAACAGGCGCTGCGGCAGACCGCAGACGCGGCCCGCTACTTCGCCGAGACCGCATCGAACGGCCTGGCCGATGCGATCATCAACGGCAAGTCCTTCGGCTCGGTGCTCGCCGACATCACGAAGCAGCTGGAGCGGTCGGTACTCACGGGCTTGCTGACCGGCACGGGCCCGCTGGCCGGCCTACTCGGGACGGCGCCAGCAGCAAGCCTCGGCAGCAACGCGACGGGCGGCCTGCTCGGCAGCCTGTTCGGCGGCGCGCTTCGCGGTGGCACCCCATCTGGCGGCACGGGAGGCTTCTCGCTCGCCGGTCTCTTCAGCGACCCGCTGCCGGCTCACTTCGCTGCCAACGGCGGTCCGGTCACCGCGGGCCAGCCGGTTACGGTCGGCGAGATGGGCCGCGAGCTGTTCGTGCCGAACGCGGACGGGAAGGTGATTCCCATCACGGCGGGTGCTGCCGGCGCCGGCCCGCAGTCGGTGGACAACAGCCGCACCTATTCAATTGACGCCCGCGGCGCCCAGGTCGGCGTCGCCGATCAGATCACCGCGGCGCTGGGGGCCTACGACCGCAACCTAAACCGCACGCTCGGCGCGCGTACCGCGGTCGCGAACCGCCGGTTCGGCCGAGGCTGACCGATGGGCATCTTCGATGCGGCCGGCGCAGCGGCCCTGCGCGGCGACACGATCACCGCGGAGATCCTGGCGTTCTTCGACTTCGCCATCGCGCCGCAACGGGTGCACGCTGGCTTCGGCACACTCCGAGCAGGTGGCTACGACTGGCAGGGCATCGGCGGCCTTGGATCGGTCGGTGACATCGAGAGCCCGGTCGGTGGCATCGCTCCGGTGGTCACCTTCACCCTTTCGGGCGTGGGGCCCGAGATCGCCAACGACATCGTGAACGCGAAGACGCAGGTGAAGGGGCGCGACTGCGGCGTCTACCTCCAGCTGTACGACCGGGACCTTACCCCGCTCGGCGGCCTCTACACGCTCTATCGCGGCATCATGGACCGGCTGATCCACTCGGCCGAAACCGTCGACAGCTGGAAGGTGCAGCTGACCGCCGAGACCAAGTTCAGTCGCCGCGGGCTCCCGCCGTTCGGAAACCTGACCAACGCGGATCAGCAGCGCCGTTATCCCGGAGACAACGGGCTGTTCGACATCGCCGAGATGATCAACCGGAGAAGGCCTTGGAACCCCGAGATCCCGGACAGCACGTCGCCCTGACCGCGTTTCTGCGCGCGATGGCGCGGGCCTCGTTCGAATGGGGCTCATGCGATTGCTCTCTCGTCATGGCGGATTGGTGCCGCGCTTGCCGCAATGTCGATCCGGCGGAGAGCCTGCGCGGACGCTACAGCACGGCCGCCGGCGCGATGCGGCATGTCAAGCGCCTCGGCGGCTTCGAGGCGATGGGCCGTTCGCTCATGGCCGGCTGTGGCTTCGTCACGACCGATGCGCCGGCGCCGGGCGATGTCGGCTTGGTCACCCATCCCATCGTCGGGCCCGTGTTCGCGATCCGCTGCGCGCTCGGGTGGGCGGTGAAGAGCCCGGAGGGCGTGGCGGTCGACGACTATCCCACTATCGTGGCCTGGAGCGTCTGATGCCGGCGGCGATCGGCGCTGCGATCCTCGGCGAGGTCGGGCTTGAATCCCTCGTCGGCACGACGATCGTCGGCATCGGCGCTGAGACGATCGTGGGCTATGCCGCGGTCTCGGCCGGCTTGTTAGCGGCGCAGTATGCTGCCCAAGCGCTGCAGGGAAATGAGAAGCGCAACGATGCCCAGATCACCGTTCGTCAGGCCGTCGCGGCCCGGCGTCGGGTGTTCGGGCAGGCAAAGGTGGGAGGCGTAATCTTCGCCCTCGACACGATGCCGTATCAGGACACGAACAAGATCCTGTATCGCGGCGCCGTTCATTGCGTCGGCCCGGTCAACATCCTCCAGTATTTCCTTGGCGACATCAAAACGAGCTTGCCATCTGGGCCGGGCGGGATCGTGCCGGATTCGGTCTACCAGGGAAAGGTACTCATCGAAGGTCACGGCGGCACTGAGGATCAGCCCGCATCGGCCTCGCTGCTGCATCTGCCTTACTGGAACGCGAGCATGCAGCTCCTCGGGCTGTGCTACTCCGTGGTGGTCGCCACCCCGCTGAAGAAGGGCAGCCAGATCTTTCCGGAGGGCGCGCCGGACGTTCGGCTGCTGGTGGCGGCCGCGCCGTCCTACGACCCACGGTCCGGAGCGTCCGCCTACACCGACAACGCCGCGATCGTGCTGCTCGACTACCTGATGCACGAGAGGAGCTATGCAGGATTTTAGGTGACGGCGGCGGTCAGGCGGCGCGGTGATCTGG
>CAXDNE010000014.1:0-51706 GCA_963990595.1 uncultured Methylobacterium sp. | reverse complement strand
GCTACACTCTCCTCTTCGTCGGCAGCGTCAGATGGGTATAAGAGACAGCGCGGATGCCGCAGATCCACGAGCTGCCGCCGATCGCCCAGACGCAGATCATGGCGAACCGCGCCGCCGAGGAGGCCGTTCCGGAATCCAAGCGGACCTCGCTGCTCCGGCGGCTCGCCACCGTGGGCTTCGGCGGCCGCCGCGACGAGATGGAAGGGGCCGCCCCGGCGGCCCGGCCTGCCGCTCCGGCGGCACCCCAGCCGCAGATGGCCCAGCCCCACGTGCCGCCGGCCCCGCGGGCTCCGGCCCCGGCGGTCCCGCAGTACCGTCCGGCCCAGGGCAATCTCGACCCGCAGGGCCGGGTCGCGCCGCAGCCCCGGATGATGGACGACGACCAGCTGGAGATCCCGGCCTTCCTGCGCCGTCAGGCGAACTGAAGAATCCGGATCTCGGACGCGGTATCGGGGCCGGCGGGAAACCGCCGGCCCTTTGCGGTGCAGCTTGACAACTCATGGTTGCGAAACGCCGGATTCCGGCGTGCAACCGGACTAACCTAGGTCGTGTCGTCCCGAGGGGCGTGGTGCATCCGCGCCACAGAACGGCCGCCTGTTAGCCACGTATTAACCAACCTTTAAGTCTTTGGTGGATCAGCGGTTTGCGGCCCTGGATCGGCAAGCGTGTCTGTAACAGAGCGTAAGAATCCGTGATTTGGCTGGCCTGTGCGGTGCAGCTATAGAACCTCCAGACCGACGAGACACGCATCGGGACACAACCTGATCGCGTGGACAGGGGCATCAAGCAGCGGACGGATCAGTCAGTTTTTTCATCATCCCCAGTCGGGGTGGCGGGACCTGATCGCGGCCGGGGGCTAAGGAATGCGAACGCATAAACAGACGACCCTCAAAGGGCCGGCAACTCTCTCGGGCATCGGGGTCCATTCCGGGAACCCCGCCGAGATCACGATCCGGCCGGCTCCGGCCAACCATGGCATCGCCTTCCTCAGAACCGGCACCACCCACGGCAACGACCGCCTGATCAAAGCCCATCACGCTCTGGTCTCCGCCACCGAGCTCTGCACCGTCCTCGGCGACGTCGAGAGCGGTGCGGTCGCCACCGTCGAGCACCTGATGTCCGCCCTCTACGGGCTGGGCGTCGACAACGCCCTGGTGGAGATCGACGGCCCCGAGATGCCGATCCTCGACGGATCCGCGCTCCCCTTCGTGCAGGCGATCGACCAAGTCGGGATCGCCACCTCCGAGACCCCCCGGCGCTGGCTGAAGATCCTCCGCCACGTCCGCATCGAGACCGGCAAGGCCTTCGCCGAGCTGCGTCCGATCGACCGGGGCTTCCGCCTCGACGTGGAGATCGATTTCGAGAGCCCGGTGATCGGCCGCTCGCGCAAGGCGATGGACCTCTCGCCCGCCACCTACCGCCGCGAGATCGCCGGCGCCCGCACCTTCGGGATGATGCGGGACGTGGAGCGCTACTGGAAGGCCGGCTTCGCCCTCGGCGCCTCCCTTGAGAACACCGTCGCGGTCGGCGAGACCGCGGTCGTCAACCCCGAGGGGCTGCGCTTCCCGGACGAGTTCGTCCGGCACAAGATCCTCGACGCGGTCGGCGACCTCGCGCTGGCCGGCCTGCCGATCCAGGGGGCCTATCGCTCCTATTGCGGCGGCCACCGGATGAATGTCGGCGTTCTCTCCGCCCTCTTCGCCGACCGGGCCAATTACGCGATCATCGAGGCCCAGGGCTCGCGCCGCGAGACCGTCCTCTCGGAGCTGGGCGTCGGGCTCGGTATCGCCGCCTTCGCCAGCGACCTCTGAAAACCCACCTGTGGCCTGCGGGACACAGCCAGCAACCGATCCTGGCCGCCGCAGCCTTGCCGCTTTCGTGCCCGAATCGAACGTCACGGTTTAACGGTCCGTGAACGCGGCGTGGCCCGGAAGGGTCGGATCCAATTCACGCGATGGCACGACGGCGCGGGACGGCGCCGGTTCCGGGAAAGAGCGCCAGATGCCTGTCACCATTCGTCATCGCCGGGCGGCGGCCTTCGTGGCGCCCCTCGTGGCCGTTCTCGGCCTGGGCCTCGGCGGCTGCGACTTCGACCCGACCAATCTCTTCGCCGAGAAGTACAAGCCCGAGGTCGTGCCGGACGTCCCGGCCGACAAGCTCTACAGCGACGGCTTGGCCAAGCTCGAGGACAGCGACTACGAGGGCGCGGTCAAGAAGTTCGACAGCCTCGACAAGCAGTACCAGTATTCCGAGTGGTCGCGGAAGGCGCTGCTGATGACGGCCTACGCCAACTACGAGGGCCAGAAATACGACGACGCCATCAGCGCCTCGAAGCGCTACCTGCAGCGGCACCCGGCCAGCAAGGACGCGGCCTACGCGCAGTACCTGATGGCCATGTCGAACTATAAGCAGATCCCGGACGTGACCCGCGACCAGGAACGCTCCGAGAAGGCGCTCGTCGCCCTGCAGGAACTGGTTCAGAAGTATCCGACGTCCGAATACGCTGCCGACGCGAAGGCGAAGATCCAGATCACCCGCGACCAGCTCGCCGGCAAGGAGATGGAGATCGGGCGCTTCTATCTGGAGAAGCGCAACTTCCCGGCCGCCATCAACCGCTTCCGCGACGTGGTCGCCAAGTATCAGACCACCCGCCACGCCGAAGAGGCGCTGGAGCGCCTGACCGAGGCCTACTGGGCGCTCGGGATCACCCAGGAGGCGCAGAACGCCGCGGCCGTGCTGGGGCACAATTTCCCCGAGAGTTCCTGGTACAAGGACGCGCACGCGCTCCTGGCGCAGAACGGCCTCGAGCCCCGCGAGGAGAAGACCTCCTTCCTCTCAAAGATCTACCGCACGGTCACGGGCAAGACCGCCTCGGCCGAGTAAGGCGCCGGGTCTTCCGACCTGCGCCGCCCGCAGGCCCGGAGCCACCGCTCCGGGCCTTTGCCGTTGCCGCACGCCTGCAGGCCGGTGCGACGCATTTTTGGGGTGAATCCCCGGCGCGGCGGCCCTATGTCTGCGGTCCCATCCTGAGGAATCTTCGTCGCCGCATGCTGGCGCAGCTCGCGATCCGCGACATCGTCCTGATCGACAGGCTCGAACTGAATTTCCGATCGGGCCTCAGCGTCCTGACCGGGGAGACGGGCGCGGGCAAGTCGATCCTGCTCGACGCTTTCGCCCTGGCACTCGGCGGCCGCGGCGACGGCCGCCTCGTCCGGCACGGCGAGGCGCAGGGCGTCGTCACGGCGGTGTTCGACCTGCCCCTCGACCATCCGGCCCGGCGGATCGCCGCCGAGGCCGAGATCGACACCGAGGGCGACCTGATCCTGCGCCGGACCCAGATGGCGGACGGCCGCACCCGCGCCTTCGTCAACGACCAGCCCGTGGGCGTGCAGGTGCTGCGGGCGATCGGCGCGGCCCTCGTGGAGATCCACGGGCAGCACGACGATCGGGCCCTGGCCGACCCGGCCTCGCACCGGGCGATCCTCGACGCGTTCGGCGGCCTGCAGAACCAGCTCGCCAAGGTCGGGGCGGCGTCCCGGGCGGTGCGCACGGCGCGGACCGAGCTCGCCGAGCACCGTGCCCGCGTGGAAGCGGCCCGCAAGGAGGCCGACTTCCTGCGCCACGCCGTGGAGGAACTCGCGGATCTCGCGCCGAAGCCCGGCGAGGAGGCTCAGCTCGCCGAGCGCCGCAGCATCATGCAGCAATCGGAGAAGGTCGCGCGCGAGCTGAACGAGGCGCTGGAGGCCGTGGGCGGCCCCCATTCCGGCGTGCCCCATCTCTCGGCGGCGCTGCGCAAGCTGGAGCGCCGGGCCGCGCAGCTCCCGGCCCTGGTCGATCCGTGCGTGACCGCCCTCGACGCCGCGATGGTCGCCCTCGACGACGCCCGGGCCGTGCTGGAAGCGGCCGTCGCCGAGACGGAGTTCGATCCCCGCGACCTGGAACGGGTGGAGGAGCGACTCTTCGCCCTGCGCGCCGCGTCCCGCAAATACGATGTCCCGGCCGACGACCTCGCCGCCCTCGCGGAGCGCTATGGCGGCGACGTGGCGGCGATCGATGCCGGGGAGGCGGCGCTGGCGGGCCTGGAACAGGCGCTCGCGAAGGCCGAGGCCGACTATGCCGAGGCGGCCGGGAAGCTCAGCGCCGGCCGGCGCCGGGCGGCCAAGCAGCTCGACGCCGCCGTGAAGGCGGAGCTGCCGCCGCTCAAGCTGGAGCGGGCGCAGTTCATCACCGAGATCGCCACCGACGCGGATTCGCGCGATCCGGCCGGCACCGACCGCGTCGAGTTCTGGGCCCAGACCAATCCCGGCACCAAGCCGGGCCCCATGATGAAGGTGGCCTCGGGCGGCGAGCTGTCGCGCTTCATGCTGGCCCTTAAGGTGGTGCTGGCCGACAAGGGCTCGGCCCCGACGCTGATCTTCGACGAGATCGATACCGGCGTCGGCGGCGCCGTGGCCGACGCCATCGGCCTGCGCCTCGCCCGGCTCGCCGCCACGGTCCAGGTCGTCGCGGTCACCCACGCGCCGCAGGTCGCCGCGCGGGCCGAAACCCATTTCCTGATCGCCAAGGCCCCCGTGAAGGGGGCCGGCCGCGTCGCGACCCGCGTGTCCAGCCTGCCGGTGGCCGAGCGCCGGGAGGAGATCGCCCGGATGCTGGCGGGCGCCACCGTGACCGACGAGGCGCGGGCGGCCGCGGCCCGGCTCCTTCAGGGCGCCGACGCCTAACCCGCGGCAACCTTAACCGTTGGTTGCAGATAATCCTTCATTAACCATTCGTAGTGAGAGTCTCACCCTCAGGGCGCCGCGACCGGTTTGAGCGGTTGATGGGCGGGAGGGAGCGATGAAGCCGTCGATGGTCGAGTCCGATGGCCGCCTGCAGGCGGCAGCGTCGCTGAAGCAGTCGATCGACACCCGGCAGCTCGGCCTGACGCTCCGCACCGTCTACGAAGGCAGCGTCGACACGCAGCCGATCACCGACACCCACGTGGAACTGCTCCTGCGGCTGCGACAGAAGGAGCGGGAGCTGCGCCGGGCGAGCTGAGCGGAACCGGGGCTCGGCGCCCTACCAGCGGCGCGCCCCGGGCCTACGCCGGTACTCGGCGGCCCGGATGAGCGTCAGGACGCGGTCGAGGCTGACCAGCAATTCCGCCTCCTCGCGACGCGCCTGGGTCACCGTCTCGGGATCCGTACTGAATTTCTGACGCGCCTGCGCGAGCGCCAATGCGCGCTCCAAGCCCTCCCGCTCGGCATGCAGGGCAAGCCAGGCCGGGTCGGTATCCGTCGCTGCGTCGGCCTCCTCGCCGCCCACGATTCGAGTTCCCTTCTTTCCGCGTCGCCGATGTTGAACGCGCGAGGTCGAAGAACCGTGCCGCGCAAACCGGTGCGCGATGTCATGCCCGTGTCATCTATCTGTCGTAACCGCCCGGCCATCGGGCGGTCGGCGCTGGGTCTCGTTGAAGATCGGCCGCAGGGCTCTGCCGCGGGCAAGGGCTTGCCGGCGGAGGAGCGCTGGCTCTTGCCCGACGGCAACGGAGAATCCCTTGAGACCCTTCGCTTACGCGCTCGCCGTCGGCCTCGCGACGGTTCAGCTGGCGTCCGCGGCGCTCGCCGCTGATATCACCGGTGCCGGCGCCACCTTCCCCTTCCCGGTCTATTCGAAGTGGGCCGAGGCCTACCGGAAGGAGACCGGATCGGGCCTGAACTATCAGTCGATCGGCTCCGGCGGCGGCATCAAGCAGATCCAGGCCAAGACCGTCGATTTCGGCGCCACCGACGCGCCGCTGAAGGCCGAGCAGCTGGCCAAGGACGGCCTCGTCCAGTTCCCGACCGTCATGGGCGGCGTCGTGCCGGTGGTGAACATCCCCGGGATCGAGCCAGGCAAGCTCAAGCTCACCGGCGACGTGCTCGCCGACATCTATGCCGGGAAGATCTCCAAGTGGAGCGACCCGCGCATCGCCAAGCTCAATGACGGGGTGAAGCTGCCCGACGCCAACATCACCCCGGTCTACCGGTCCGACGCCTCGGGCACGACCAACATCTTCACCACCTACCTCTCTCAGGCCTCCGAGACCTGGAAGAAGGAGTACGGCGCGGCCACGACGATCGCCTGGCCGGTGGGGCAGGGCGGCAAGGGCAACGAGGGCGTGACCGCCACCGTGAAGCAGGTGCCGAACGCCATCGGCTACGTCGAGTCCGCCTACGCCAAGCAGAACAAGCTCGGCTACGCCCTGCTGCAGAACAAGGCCGGCAAGTTCCCGCAGCCGGACGACAAAGCGTTCCAGGCCGCGGCCGCCAGCGCCGACTGGAAGGCGGCTCCGGGCTTCGGCATCTCGCTCACCAACCAGCCGGGCGACGATGCGTGGCCGATCACGGCGGCGACCTTCATCCTGGTCCACAAGGACCCGGCCGATCCGGCCAAGGCCGCCGATGTGCTCAAGTTCTTCGACTGGGCCTACAAGAACGGCGACAAGCTCGCTTCCGACCTCGACTATGTTCCGCTGCCCGACAACGTCGTGGCGCTGATCCACGAGGAGTGGAAGTCCGTGAAGGGCAAGGACGGCAAGCCCGTCCTCAACATGTGAGCGTGGCCGGGAGGGGGTTTCGGCCTCCTCCCTCGCTTCTCCGAACGCAGCGCGCTACCACGCCCCCCTTCGCAGAGAATCGCGGATGCCCGCTTTGACAGAATCGATCGCCTTCGCCCGCCCTCGCGCTGCGGCCGCGCGGAAGGGGCCGAGCCGGAGCCTCGATCGCCTGTTCCGGGCCTTCTCGTACGGAGCGGCGCTGCTTGTTCTGATCGTGCTGGCCGGGATCCTCGGCTCGATCCTGTACGGCGGCTGGCCGGCCTTCCGGGAATTCGGCTTCGCGTTCCTGACCTCGAGTGCCTGGAACGTCGGCACCGAGCAGTACGGCGCCCTCGTCGCGGTCATCGGGACCGTGGCCTCGGCCTCCCTCGCCCTGATCATCGGCGTCCCCATCTCCCTCGGGATCGCCGTCTACCTCACGCAGCTCTGCCCGGGCTGGGCGCGCAAGCCGATCGCCATGGTCATCGAGCTGCTCGCCGCGGTGCCGAGCATCATCTACGGCATGTGGGGCCTGTTCGTGTTCGCGCCGCTCTTCGCGCGCTTCGTCCAGATCCCGATCTCGAACCTCGTGGAAGGCATGCCGGTCATCGGCACGCTGTTCTACGCGCGCGTCCCCTCCGGCGTCGGCGTCCTGACCGCGGGGATCATCCTGGCGATCATGATCGTGCCGTTCATCGCCTCGATCGCCCGCGACATGCTGGACCAGATCCCCACCGTCCTGCGCGAGAGCGCCTACGGGATCGGCTGCACCACCTGGGAGGTGGTGCGCCACGTGCTGGTGCCCCAGGCGGCGGTCTCGATCATCGGGGCGATCATGCTCGGCCTCGGGCGGGCGCTGGGCGAGACGATGGCGGTGACCTTCGTGATCGGCAACGCCAACCGCCTGTCGGCCTCGATCTTCGATCCGAGCTCGACCATCGCGTCGCGGATCGCCAACGAGTTCAACGAGGCGGACGGCCTCCAGCTCAACGCGCTGATGGCGCTGGGCTGCATCCTGTTCGTGATCACCTTCGTGGTGCTCATCATCGCCCGGCTGCTGACGCGCCGCGTCAGGGCCGCCTGAGGAGCGCGCGATGGATACCGCCACCTCGATCCCCACCACCCCGCGGCGGACCGGCCGGGTCCGCCGGAGCCGGCGCGTCGCCGACCGGGTTCTGCGCATCGCCTGCACGGCCGCCACCGCGATCGGGGCCGTCGTCCTGGGATCGATCCTGCTGATGCTGATCGTCCGCGGCCTCCAGGGCTTCACCCCGGCTTTGTTCGCGAATCCGACCCCGGGGCCGGGCTCCGAGGGCGGCGGCATCGCCAATGCGATCCTGGGCAGCCTCGTGCTCACCGGCATCGGGATCACCGTGGCGACCCCGATCGGCGTCATGGCCGGGACCTACCTGGCCGAGTACGGCCGCTACTCGCGGCTGGCGGCGCTCATCCGCTTCCTGAACGACATCCTGCTCTCGGCGCCGTCGATCCTGATCGGCCTGTTCGTGTACACGCTGATGGTGCGCCCGATGGGCAGCTACTCGGGCTGGGCTGGCGGCGTGGCGCTCGCCATCATCGCGGTGCCGGTGATCGTGCGCACCACGGAGGACATGATGCGCCTCGTTCCGGGAACCCTGCGGGAGGCCGGGGCGGCGCTCGGCGCCCCGCCCTCCAGGGTCATCACCAGCGTGACGTGGCGCGCCGCCTCGGCCGGGATCGTGACCGGGATCATCCTGGCGCTGGCCCGCATCGCCGGCGAGACCGCGCCGCTCCTGTTCACGGCGCTCAACAACAATTCCTGGTTCTCGGCCGACCTGATGGGCGGCGTCGCGAACCTGCCGGTGATGATCTACCAGTTCGCCCTCTCGCCCTATCCGAACTGGCAGGGTCTCGCCTGGGCGGGGGCGCTCCTGATCACCGCGACGATCCTGGCGCTGTCGATCATCGCGCGCTTCGTCATCAAGCCGCAGACCGCGCGCTGACCCCCTTTCTCGAGGATACGACGATGAACGCCGCCTCCGCGATCCCGGCCGTCGAGCTGACCCGCAACCGCGCCGACGAGGCGCGGCCGGTGCGGATCGCCGTGAAGGGCCTGAACTTCTATTACGGCAGCTTCCACGGGCTCAAGGACGTCAACATCGACTTCCACGACCGGCAGGTCACGGCGCTGATCGGCCCTTCCGGCTGCGGCAAGTCCACGCTCCTGCGCTGCTTCAACCGGATCTACAGCCTCTATCCGGAGCAGCGGGCGGAGGGCGAGATCCTGATCGACGGCGAGAACATCCTCGACCCGTCCATCGATCTCAACGAGTTGCGCGCCCGGATCGGCATGGTCTTCCAGAAGCCGACGCCGTTCCCGATGTCGATCTACGACAACGTCGCCTTCGGCCTGCGCCTCTACGAGAAGCTGCCGCGCTCCGAGCTCGACGGCCGGGTGGAGGAATCGCTCCGGAAGGCCGCCCTCTGGGACGAGGTCAAGGACAAGCTCCGGCAGCCGGGGACCGGCCTCTCGGGCGGCCAGCAGCAGCGCCTGTGCATCGCCCGCACCGTGGCCCAGCGTCCGGAGGTGATCCTGTTCGACGAGCCGACCTCGGCGCTCGACCCGATCTCCACCGGCCGGATCGAGGAGCTGATCGAGCAGCTGCGCGACGAGTTCACCATCGTGATCGTCACGCACAACATGCAGCAGGCGGCGCGCATCTCGCAGTTCACCGCCTTCATGTATCTCGGCCAGCTGATCGAGTTCGGCCCGACCAATCGGATGTTCATGAATCCGACGGAACAGCGCACGCAGGACTACATCACCGGTCGCTTCGGCTAACCTGTTCGAACGATCCGGCACCGAGGAACGCCGACCGGTCCGCACCCCGGCGGTTGCGGGCGGCGGATCCGCCGGACCCGACGGATCAAGCTCTGCGGGCCCCTATCGGAGGATCCACCATGCCCGGCCATATCGTCACCTCCTACGACACCGACCTGGAGAATCTCCGTCGCTCGATCTCGGAGATGGGCGGCGTCGCCGAGAAGATGACCGCGGAGGCGACGGACGCCCTGGTGCGCCGCGACGACGGGCTCGCCCAGACGGTGATCCTCGCCGACAAGCGCCTCGACGCGCTGCAGCGGGACATCGAGGAGCGCGCCGTCCTGCTCATCGCCCGACGCCAGCCCCTGGCGATCGATCTGCGCGAGACCATCTCGGCGATCCGGGTCTCCGGCGACCTGGAGCGGATCGGCGACCTCGCCAAGAACGTCGCCAAGCGGGTGGTGGCGATCTCCGACCAGGCGCCGGCGCAGAAGATCGTGCTCGGCGTGCGCCACATGAGCGACCTCGCGGAGGCTCAGCTCAAGGACGTCCTCGACGCCTATGCCAGCCGCGATGTCCAGGCAGCCCACGACGTGTGGGAGCGCGACGGCGAGATCGACGCGCTGTACAACTCGCTATTCCGCGAGCTCCTGACCTACATGATGGAGGATCCGCGCAACATCTCGTTCTGCACGCATCTCCTGTTCTGCGCCAAGAACGTGGAACGGATCGGCGATCACACGACCAACATCGCCGAGACGATCCACTATCTCGCCACCGGCGAGACCCTGGCGGGGGATCGCCCGAAGAACGACGCGTCGAATTACGCGACGGTGGACGGCAGGCCGGCTCCGTAGGCGAGCGGGTTCTCGCGATCCGCCGCGGCGCCTTCCTGTGGGGCGCCGCCGGGACATCGGACGGTGCGGGTTGCGGCTGAGCGGCGCCTCCCGCACCGTCCGCCTGCCCGCCCGCTCCGGAGGGAGTCGGCGCGCCCGCAGGCCGAACGGCGCCGCTTCGTGAACGGGTCATCGAACGTGAGCATGCAAGTCCTGATCGTCGAGGACGAGGAGGCGCTGACCACCCTGCTGCGCTACAACCTGGAAGCCGAGGGCTTCGTGGTGGACACGGCGGCGCGGGGCGACGACGCGGAACTGCTCCTGGCCGAGCGGATCCCCGATCTGGTCCTCCTCGACTGGATGCTGCCGGGCCTCTCAGGCATCGAGCTGTGCCGCCGCATCCGGGCCCGACGCGAGACCGAGCGGCTGCCGGTGATCATGCTCACCGCCCGCGGTGAGGAGGGCGACCGGATCCGGGGCCTCGGGACGGGGGCGGACGACTACATCGTCAAGCCCTTCTCCGTGCCGGAACTGCTCGCCCGGATCCGCGCGCTGCTGCGCCGGGCCAAGCCCGCCCATGTCTCCGACCGGCTGGCCGCGGGCGATCTCGAGCTCGACCGCACCGGCCACCGGGTCCGCCGCGGCGGCGAGGAGCTGCATCTCGGCCCCACCGAGTTCCGCCTGCTGGAATTCCTGATGCTGGCGCCGGGCCGGGTCTTCTCCCGCGAGCAGCTCCTCGACGGGGTCTGGGGCCACGACGTCTATATCGACGAGCGCACCGTGGATGTGCATGTCGGGCGGCTGCGCAAGGCGCTCAACGGCCCGCGCCAGCCCGACCCGATCCGGACCGTCCGCGGCTCCGGCTACGCCTTCGACGAGACCTTCTCGCTGGAGGCGTAGCCGCGCCCGCTCAGCGGGTCAGCGACGCGCGCGTGTCGGCGGTGGCCGCCGGCACGGCGTTCAGGGCGGCCAGCACCGTCCCCTCCGTGAGGATCTGCGGCAGAACCTGGGGCTCCCCGGTTCCGGTGTAGAGCAGGTAGAGCGGCACGCCGCTGCGCCCGTGCGACTCGAGAAGCCGGGTGATCTCCGGATTCTGGTTGGTCCAGTCACCCTTCAGATAGGTGACGCCCCGCTCCGCCATCGCGGCCCGCACGGCCGCGGTGTTGAGGGAAGTCGCCTCGTTCACCGCGCAGGTGATGCACCACGCCGCGGTCAGGTCGATGAAGACCGGCCGGTTCGCCTTCACCAGGGCGTCGAGGCGCGCCTGCGTGAACGGCTCGATCCCGTCGCCCACGGCCTGTGCGGCCGGGACGGCGCGGGCCGGCGGAAGGGTCAGCGCCAGGGCCGCGACGGCGACGATCGCGAGCGCCGCGCAGGCCTGCGCGATCCGGCTGCGCCCGGGTGAGGCGCCGCGGCCGCGCTCCCACGCCCAGGCGGCGAAGCCCACGAGGACGAGGCCGATCAGCGCCGCCAGGAGCCCGCGCGGATCGACCTGCTGCGCCAGGACCCAGACCAGCCAGGCCACGGTGGCGTAGACCGGGAAGGCCAGGACCTGTTTGAGTGTCTCCATCCAGGCGCCCGGCCTCGGCAGCGCCCGCAGGGCCGGCGGCCACAGCGTCAGCACCAGGAAGGGCAGGGCGAGGCCGAGGCCGAGGCTCGCGAAGACGGCGAGCGCCACCGCGGCGCTCTGGGTCAGCGCGAAGCCCACCGCCGAGCCCATGAACGGCGCCGTGCAGGGGGTCGCCACGAGAGTCGCGAGCACGCCTGTGAAGAAGGAGCCGCTCAGGCCCGCGCGCCGGGCGAGGCCGTCGCCGAGGCCGGCGAGCCCGCCGCCGACATGGACCACGCCCGACAGGCTCAGGCCCATGGCGAAGAGCAGATAGGCGAGCCCCGCCACCACCAGGGGAGATTGCAGCTGGAACCCCCAGCCGATCGCCGCCCCGCCGTCCTTCAGGGCGATCAGCAGGGCGGCGAGCCCGAGGAAGCTCGCCAGCACGCCGGCCGTGTAGGCGAGGCCGTGCAGGCGCAGGCGCGAGGGGCGCTCGCCGGCATGCCGCAGAAGGCCGAGAACCTTGATGGACAGCACCGGGAAGACGCAGGGCATCAGGTTGAGGATCAACCCGCCCAGGAAGGCGAAGGCCGAAGCCGTCGCGAGCGTCAGCGCGTCGAGATCGGACGGGACCGTCGGCGCCGCGGCCGCTTCGGGGGCCGGAGCCGGCGCGGAAGCGGCCGGGGGGACCGGCTCGTCGCCATACGCGAAGGCGCGGCGGGTCGTGCCGGCATCGGTCACTGCGTCCAGGGTCAGAACGCCCGGCAGCGCGCTGGGCGCCGGATCGGTCGGGCTGCTCCGGGCCAGGGTGAGATGGAGGCCGGATTCGTCGACGGACGTCACCTGCGCGGCGGCGTTGTCGATCGCCGTCTCGGCATAGGGGAAATACGCGGCGTTCCGGATCGATTCGGGCTTGAGCCCCGTGGCGGCGAAATCGAGCCGCAGGGTATCGCCCTGGCTCGACAGGCTCTGCGGCCAGATCGCGGGCACCGGCAGCGCCGCCCGGGCGCGCGCGAACAGCGCCGCGTTGTCCGGATCGGGCCGCTCCTCGCCCACCGGCAGGGTCAGGGCGAGGTCGGCCGAGCCGGGTACGCACTCGGTCTCGCAGACGAGGTAGGTCAGCTTGGCGCGGATCTGCACCGGGTCCGCCGGATCGAGGCTCGGGGGCGGCGTGACCGGGACGAGCAGCGTGACCTCGCCCTCGTAGCCGTAATTCATCAGCGTGGCGATCGGGATGCGCTCCGGCGCCGGCCAACGGATCGCCCCGGCGTTGAACCCCGCCGGAAGCGTCCAGGTCACCTCCGGGGGCAGGCCCGAATCCCCCGGATTGCGCCAGTAGACGTGCCAGCCGGGCTTCACCTGCATCCGCACGGCCAGGGTGAAGGGCTGCGCGCCCGCGACCGCGGCGGGCTCGGCCACCAAGCTGGCGCGCACGAGATCCGGCGGCGTGCGGAAGCCCTGCGGAAAACCCTGCGCCGCTGCGGCCGAGAGGCTCGCGGCGCATGCCAGGATCAGAATGGCGAGGCGGCGGATCATGCTGTCCCTTCGCGCGCAGGGCGGGCGCGGTTTCGTGCGCGGCGTCCGGATGCCCGGCGCGGGCGGTTGCTGGGTCGGAGCCTTATAGCGCGCGCATCCCGGCCGTGTCCCAGCCACGGATGACCGCGGGCGATCGCGCTCATCCGCAAACCACAGGGTCGGGATCAATCAGCGCCACGCTCGTCGAGCTCGCGCGGCTCGGCGTATTCTACAATCACCCGGAGCGGTTCGCCGGCCTCACACAAAGCTTCGCTGATAGCCAAGCCGGCATCGAGCAGCTCCTCACCGCCGAGATGCTCTCCGGCGCCGTCGGCGACGATCAATCTGACGCGCCTGACCTTATCGCCGTGTGAGCCGCCCGCTTCATCGAGGCGCGCTGCCTGAACCAGAGCTCGCCCGAGCGCGGCGTTGGCCGCCGCTTTCGCCACCTCCGCAAGATCGGCTCTGTTCTGCGCCATGGGCGAGCGCCTCCTACGACGAGGGCCGAAGCGCCCGTTTCGAGGACGGGCGGCCGGCGGAGTCCCGCCGCGTTCAATCTGTTCCGCCGCTCGCCACCGCACAAGGGAGCGCACGCGTGCGGCGGATCGGTGGCCCGGGATCAGCCCGCGAGCGGCGCTGTCGCCTGCTCCAGCCAATCCCGCGCCTCGGCGTCCAGGGCCGGCGCAAGGGCCTCGCGCACCCTTGCATGGTAGGCGTCGATCCAGGCGCGCTCGCCGGGATCGAGCAGGTCCGGTCGGATCAGCCGCCGGTCGTAGGGCGCGAGCGTCAGCGTCTCGAAGCCGAGCATCGGGCGCTCGCCGCCGGGGATCTCACGCGGCTCCACCAGCACGAGGTTCTCGATCCGGATCCCGTAGGCGCCGCTCGCGTAGTAGCCCGGCTCGTTCGACAGGATCATGCCGGGCTCCAGCGCCACCGTGCCGGTCTTGGCGATGCGCTGCGGACCTTCGTGAACCGACAGGAAGGCACCGACGCCGTGGCCGGTCCCATGGTCGAAGTCGAGGCCCGCCTGCCAGAGCGGGGCTCGCGCGAAGGCATCGATCTGGGCGCCGGTGGTGCCCTTCGGAAAGACCGCCCGGGCGATGGCCACGTGGCCCTTCAGCACCCGCGTGAAGCGGTCGCGCATCGCGGCGCTCGGCTCGCCCACCGCCACGGTGCGGGTGATGTCGGTGGTGCCGTCCGGATACTGCGCTCCGGAATCGATCAGGAACAATTCGCCCGGTCGGACGGTCCGGTCGCTGGCGCGGGTCACCCGGTAATGGACGATCGCCCCGTTCGCCCCGGATCCCGAGATCGTCGGGAACGACACGTCGCGGAGATCCCCGCCGGCGGCGCGGAAATCCTCCAGCGCCTCGACGGCGGCGATCTCGGTGAGATGGCCGGAGGCGGCCGCACCGTCCAGCCAGGCGAGGAAGCGTGCGACGCTCGCCCCGTCGCGGAGATGGGCGGCGCGCGCGCCGGCGATCTCGGCGGCGTTCTTGACCGCCTTCATGCCGGTGATCGGGTCCTTGCCGACATCGGCAACCCCGCCCGCGGACTCGATCCTCTCCTTGAGGGCCACGGCGCCGGTCGCCGCGTCCAAGCGGACGCGCGCGCCGCTCAGGGCCGCCAGCCCGTCGTCCAGATCCGCCCGGGGCAGGATCGCGGCGACCGCCGCGAGGGCCGTGCGCAGCGCCGGATCGACGTCCGGCGAGACGAGGAACAGGCGGGCCAAGCCCTCGCGCGGCAGGATCGCGTAGCCGAGCGCCAGGGGCGTGTGCCCGACATCGGAGCCGCGCAGGTTGAAGGCCCAGGCGAGATTGTGCGGGTCGGAGATCACCAGGGCGTCGCAGCCGCCCTCGGCCAGGGCCGCCCGCACCCGGCCGAGCTTGTCGGCGACCGTCTCGCCCGCCAGCGCGTCCGGGTGGAGCACCACCGGCCCGGCGGGCGGCTTCGGGCGCCCGGCCCAGACCGCGTCGACGAGGTTCGGCACCGCCCGCACCGCGCCCCCGGCCTTGGCGGCGGCCCGCTCCAGGCGCGCGAGCCCGTCCGGCGTGTGCAGCCAGGGGTCGAAGCCGAGCACTTGGTCACGCTTGAGATGGGTGCCGATCCAGGCCTCCGGCGTCATCTCGGCCAGCGGCACAACCGTGATGATCCCGGTGTCGACCTGCTCGGGAGCCTGGAGGGTATAGCGCCCGTCCACGATCAGCGCCGCCGACTCCATCAGGATCACCGCGCTCCCGGCCGAGCCGGTGAAGCCGGTCAGCCATGCCAGGCGTTCGGCATCCGCGGGGACGTATTCCGACTGGTGCTCGTCGGCCCTCGGCACGACGAAACCGTCGAGACCGGCCTCACGCAGGCCCGCACGCAGGGCCTCGATCCGTTCGGCCCCCTTGCGGTGGCTCGGATCGTCGAAGGTCTGAAAGCGCTGGCGCGGTCGGGATGGGCTGGATCCGGTCATGGTGGGAGCCTAGCGCCCGCCGGACCTGGCCCGCAACAGAGCAACAAGGCCTTCGCCGCATCCTTATTTGTGCGTTAAAAATCGCGAGCAATCTTATCACGCCACCGCGTTTGATCTATTGCCCAAGCATGCCACGCCGCGTCTACTACCGGATTAGCGACAGACCGGACGGCCGCTTCGACGCCGTCGTCACGATCGAACCCGACACCGTGGTCCGGCGTGACGGTTTCGAATCGCTCGCGGAGGTCGAGGAGTGGATCGAGGGCCTGCGCGTGCTGATGGCGGCGCTCGGCGCGCCGGTTTCGCAGGCGGATGAGGCCGGATCGCCGCCCCAGGACGAGGATCCGTCCGGCGGCTCGCGTCCGAGCGGACGGCTGCGCACGGCGCGCTAGCGCTATGTCTCTCGGAGCGGCAGGGGGGCCGGCACGCGACGATGCGGCGGCTCAGGCATTCTCGTCCGCCGGGCGGATCAGCCGTTCGTGACCGGGAGGTCGGGCGCGCGGTCGACCGGCGCGCCGTCGTAGCCCTCGAGCCAGGCCGTGCGCGCGGCGGAGTTCACCGGATAGGGGCACGCGTCCTTCGGCCGCCCCTGAGCCCGGGCCCGGGCGCCCTCGGAAATCGGGTCCGGCGGCGGATCATGGAGCGACGTCTGGCTCATGCCGGTTCAACGCGCCGGCCTGTTCGCGGTTCAGCGCCGCGGCCGCTGGGCCGCGCCGCCGCGCATCAGGACGAGGGCGACCCACCCCTCGATCAGCCCGCGCCGCACGAGCGAGAAACCCTGGAGGCGATAGGCCGCGAGCACCCCCGGCACATCGCGCTCGATCAGGCCCGACAGGACCAGGACGCCCTCGGAGGCGACCACCCGGGCCAGGGTCGGCGCGAGCAGGCGCAGGGGCCGCGCGAGGATGTTGGCGAAGACCAGATCGAAGTGCCGCGGCCGGTCGGCGAGCCGGTGGCGGACCCCGGGCCCCTCATAGAGCTTGAGATAGGGGCCGAGCCCGTTGGCGCGGGCATTCTCGCGGGCCGTGCGCACCGCCTCGGCGTCGAGGTCGCCCGCGATGACCGGCTGCCGGAGCGCCTTGGCGGCCGCGAAGGCGAGGATCCCGGTGCCGGTGCCGACGTCCAGGACATGGGCCGGCCGCCGGCGCTTCAATTCGGAAACCAAAGCCCGGAGGCAGCCCAGCGTGGTCCCGTGGTGGCCGGTGCCGAAGGCCAGGGCCGCCTCGATCTCGATGGGCAGGTCGTTGGCCCGGACCGCGTCGCGATCGTGCGCGCCGTGGACGAGGAAGCGCCCGGCGCGGACCGGCTTCAGGCCCTCGAGCGAGGCGCGTACCCAATCCTGCTGCTCGATCGTGCGGAATTCCGCGGCGTCGGCCGCCGCGCCGATCACCGGCCGGATCAGGGCGCGGACGTAATCCTCGTCGGGCGCGTCGGCGAAGTAGGCTTCGAGCCGCCATGTGCGTCCGTCCGCATCCTCGAACGCCGCCACCGCGGTCTCGGTCGGGTCGAACATCTCGCCCAGCAGATCGGTCATTGCCCGGGCCGAGCGTTCGTCGGTCAGCAGGCGCAGGACGTGGGACGGGCGATGGGGCGGGAGGCCTTCGAGCATAGGGCCGGGCTGTAACGCCGTCGCGCGCCGCATCACAGGGGGCAGGCGTGAAAAAAATTGGCGGCCGGCGGGAGCGATCGATCGCCGGTCCGCAGGGCGCCGCACGCTTTGTTGCCGACCGGACACATCGCGCAATACTTGTGATTGGACGAAACCAAATCAGTGCCCGGCCGGACGCCATGTGTTTAAACAGTCTCGGCCTCCCCAAGGCCGGACCCTCAACTCAGGCGCGCCGCTCTTCGCGATCCGGCGCGCCAGTTTTGACAGATGACCGCGTCCCATGATGTCGCCTTTTCTCATCAGCGTCGCCTTCGCGCTCGTCACGACGGGTGCGGCCGCGCTCTGGGCGCTCCTGGTGGCGGCCGACATGAGCAGCCTGGCGGAGGCCGACTCGGCCGAGCGGCGCGACATCCGGACCTGGTGAGACGCGCTTGCGCGCGCCCCGCGCGGCAATTTGCAATTCGCAATGAGCCTCGACCTGGAATGCGACATGGTGACCGCGCGTTAACCACAGGATGCGTGCAGGCCCGCGGAACCCGCCGACGAGAGCGACGTTTTCGCCGGCTTTTCGCGTGATTCACGATTGAGCAGGGTGCGTACAGCGTGACCAAGTCCCGGCGTTCCGGCCCCCGCGGGCCCGTGGTCGTCAACGACACGTCCGTGCCTTCTCGACCGCGCGAGCGGATCTTCGGCGGTCCGGCGCCGGATGGGCCGCTGCCGGGTCATCTCCTCGTCCTCCTGAGCCGCCTGCACCGGGCGGAGGCCGCCCCGAAGGAGGCCGGCGAGACCCCGCGCGGCTGAGGCCGTCCGCCCCGGCCCGCCGGTCCGGCAGCCCCGGCACGGCAGCCCCGGCACGGCAGCCCCGGCACGGCAGCCCTTGGCCGCCGGAGGCACGGCCTCTATGATCCGCGTCGTACCCGGCTGGATATAACGGGTCGCGACAGGGAAAGCTCACCATGCGCCTGACCCGACGGATCCTGGCGGCGCTCGCCGTCCTGGCGCTCGCCCCCGGATCCGGGCCTGCGCGCGCGGCGGAGCCCGTCGTCGTCTTCGCCGCGGCGAGCCTCAAGAACGCGCTGGATGACGCCACGGCCGCCTGGACGAAGGCGACCGGCAGGACTGTCCGGATCTCCTATGCGGGCTCGAACGCGCTGGCCAAGCAGATCGAGGCGGGCGCGCCGGCCGACCTGTTCGTCTCGGCGGACCAAGCCTGGATGGATTACGTCGCGAAGGCCGGACTCCTGAAGCCGGGATCGCGCCTCGACCTCCTGCGCAACGCCCTGGTGCTGATCGCGCCGGGGCCCAGGAACGCGGGTTCGGACCCGCGCATCGCCCTGGCGCCGGATCTCGGCCCCACGCTGACGCGGCTGCTCGGCGGCGGGAAGCTCGCGATGGCGACGATCGACGCCGTCCCGGCCGGCAAATACGGCAAAGCCGCCCTGGAGAAGCTCGGCGCCTGGGATGCCGTGAAGGGACAGGTCGCCCAGGCCGAGAACGTGCGCGCCGCCCTCCTTCTCGTCGCCCGCGGCGAGGCCCCGCTCGGCATCGTCTACGCCACCGATGCGGCCGCGGACCCGAGCGTCCACGTGCTGGCGACCTTCCCGACCGACAGTCACCCGCCGATCGTCTATCCGGCGGCCCTCCTCAAGGATTCGCGCAATCCGGATGCCGCCGCCCTGCTGACCGACCTGCGCGGCCCGGCAGCCCGGGACGCCTTCGAGCGCCAGGGCTTCACCGTGGTCGGGGCGCAGGCCGCCGGCCGGTAGCGCCGCCACGCCGCCGTGCTCGGCCTGACCCCGGAGGAGTGGACCGCCGTCGCCCTGAGCCTGCGCGTGGCCACGGTGGCGACCCTCGCGAGCCTCGTGCCCGGCCTCGCCGTGGCGTGGCTGCTGGCGCGGCGCCGGTTCCCCGGCCGCGCGCTCCTCGACGGGCTGGTTCACCTGCCACTGATCCTGCCCCCCGTGGTGACCGGCTACCTGCTGCTGCTGACCTTCGGTCGGCGCGGCCCGCTCGGCGGCGCCCTCGCGGAGATCGGCATCGTGTTCTCCTTCCGCTGGACCGGTGCGGCCCTCGCCTGCGCGATCATGGGGTTTCCCCTGATGGTGCGGGCGATGCGGCTCTCCATCGAGGCGGTCGACCGGCGACTGGAACAGGCGGCCGGGACCCTGGGCGCCGGCCCGCTCGCCGTGTTCCTCACGGTCACGCTGCCCTTGAGCCTGCCGGGCTGCATCGCGGGCGCCGTGCTGGCCTTCGCCAAGGCCATGGGCGAGTTCGGCGCGACCATCACCTTCGTGTCGAACATCCCGGGCGAGACCCAGACATTGCCCTCGGCGATCTACACGCTGACCCAGGTGCCCGGCGGGGAGGGACCGGCCCTGCGCCTCACCCTGATCTCGATCGCTCTGTCGGTGACGGCGCTGCTGGTCTCGGAATTCCTGGCGGTCCGGGCCGGGCGGCGGCTGGGAGGTGTCTGAATGGCCGGGCCTGGGATTCGGGACCGAGCGGGACGGGCCGCATGAGCATCCAGGTCGCGGTGCAGCTCCGGCGGGGCGGCTTCAGCCTCGACGCCGCCTTCGAGGCCGGTCCGGGCCTCACCGCCCTGTTCGGACGCTCGGGCTCCGGGAAGACGACCCTCATCGACCTCATCGCCGGGCTCGCCCGGCCGGACCGCGGCCGGATCGTCGCCGACGGCGCGACCCTGGTCGACACCGCGGCGCGTATCTTCCTCCCGCCCCATCGGCGGCGCGTCGGCGTGGTGTTCCAGGACGCGCGGCTGTTCCCGCATCTCAGCGTGCGGACGAATCTCTGCTACGGCCGCGTCTTCGCCCGCCACCGCCCCGATCCGGCGGCCTTCGCGGCCGTGATCGGGATGCTCGGCATCGAACATCTCCTGGACCGCCGGCCCGGCGGCCTCTCGGGGGGCGAGCGCCAGCGGGTGGCGATCGGGCGGGCGCTCCTCGCCAAGCCGCGCCTGCTGCTGATGGACGAGCCGCTGGCCGCCCTGGACGAGGCCCGCAAGGCGGAGATCCTGCCCTATATCGAGCGCCTGCGCGACGAGGCCGGCGTGCCCGTCGTCTATGTCAGCCACGCGGTCTCGGAGGTGGCGCGGCTCGCGACCACCGTGATCGTCCTGGAGGCCGGGCGCGTGGCCGCCGCTGGACCGGCGGAAGCGATCCTGCGCCGGGCCGACCTCGTGCCGGTCCACGAGGCCGAGGCCGGCGCGCTCCTCGACATGGTCGTGGCCGGAGCGGATCCGGACACCGGCCTCACGCGCCTCACCGGCGCCGCGGGGCAGCTGCTGGTGCCGGGGCTGGCGCGCCCGCCCGGGACGCGGCTGCGGGTGCGGATCCCCGCCCGGGACGTGCTGGTGGCCACCGAGCGGCCCCGGGGCCTCAGCGCGCGCAACATCCTCGCCGGCCACGTCTGCACGCTGACGCCCGCGGGCGCCGAGATGGCGGTCGAGATCGACTGCAACGGCGCCCTGATCGCCGCGCGCCTGACCGCGGCCGCGGTGCGCGAACTCGGGCTGGAGCCCGGACGCGCCGTCCACGCGATCATCAAGAGTGCCGCGTTCGATCCCGCCGGCATCGGCACGCTGCGACCGGCGGTGGCGATCTGAGGCCGCGTCACGGTCCGGCGCGAGAGCCCCCGTGCGGAGCCTGCGGGCCGCCTCAGCCGAGCTGGGTCAGCAGCGTGAAGGCCCCGAAGATCAACACCGCGCTCACCGAAGCGGCGAGCAGGATGAGGGCGGCGCGCGATTCCCGTATTTCCGGCGACATGGGCCTCCCCGATCTCAGCGTCTGTTGGTGTGCCGGCCCCAGGAGATTCGCACCGATCCGGATTCCTGTCGACACGGATCCGGGACAGCGTCCCGCGCGCGTCAGCGGTTCGACGTCGGCCGCCTGACGTCAGCCGATTGACTCGCGGGTCCGGATCCGGGCATTCCTGTACCGATCGGTACAAACCTCACCGGGGATCAGCCCATGTCGGACCGCCCACCGTTCCCGCCCTTCACCGCCGAGACGGCCGCCCAGAAGGCCCGGATGGCCGAGGATGCCTGGAACAGCCGGGATCCCGGGCGTGTGTCGCTGGCCTACACGCCCGACAGCGTCTGGCGGAACCGCAGCGAGTTCTTCGCGGGGCGTGAGGCCATCGTGGCCTTTCTCGCGCGCAAATGGGCGAAGGAGCTCGATTACCGGCTGATCAAGGAGGTCTGGACCTTCGGCGGCGACCGGATCGCCGTGCGATTCGCCTACGAGTGGCACGACGCCGGCGGGCAGTGGTTCCGCTCCTACGGCAACGAGAACTGGGAGTTCGACGGCCGGGGCCTGATGCGGCGCCGGATCGCCAGCATCAACGACCTGCCGATTGCCGCCGCCGACCGCAAGTTCCACTGGCCGCTCGGCCGGCGCCCCGACGACCATCCGGGCCTGAGCGATCTCGGCCTCTAGCCGGCATGTCCAGCGCGGCGGAGCGCGCCGGGATCCTGCCGGTGCTCGCGGAGGTCTTTCGCGCACACGGCTACGAGGGCGCCAGCCTGTCGCTCATTACGCGGGCGACCGGCCTGGGCAAGGGCAGCCTGTACCACCTCTTCCCCGGCGGGAAGGCCGAGATGGCCGCCTGCGTGCTGGCCGAGATCGACGCCTGGTTCGAGGCCAACCTGTACGCGCCGTTGCACGAGGCGGAGCACCCCGGCGAGGCCGTCTCCGCCATGTTCGACGCCGTCGAGACCTATTTCCGCTCCGGGCGGCGGGTCTGCCTCGTGGGGGTCGTGGCGCTCGGCTCCGAGCGCGACCGCTTCGCCGAGGCGGTGCGAAGCTACTTCGCCCGCTGGATCGCGGCCCTCGCCGATGCCCTGCGGCGCTCGGGCCGCGACGCCGCGGCGAGCGACGCGCTGGCCGAGGAGATCGTCGCCCGGATCCAGGGGGCGATCGTTCTGGCGCGGGCCCTCGACGAGCCCCCGCTGTTTTCACGGGCGGTCGCGACCCTGAGGGCCAGGGTCGCCGCCGCGGGCTGAGTGCCGCGGCGGCCCGGCGCCCGCTCCTCAAGCGGCGGTGCGGCGCTCCACCATCCGGGCGAGGAACGCGCTGCCGATCGGGATGATCGAATCGTCGAAGTTGTAGCCGGCATTGTGCAGACCCGGGCCGGGATTGGCGCCGAGCCAGACATAGGCGCCCGGCACCGCCATGGTCATGTCGGCGAAATCCTCGCTGCCCATCTTGGGCACGACGTTCGCCTCGACCTTTTCGGCGCCCAGGAGTTCGGTGGCGACCTCCGTGGCGGCCGCGGCCTGTTCGGGGGCATTCTCCAGCACGGAGAAGACGTCCTGCAGGTCGACCGTGATCTCGGCCCCGTAGGCCGTGCCGAAGCCCGCCGCCAGCTCGCGCATGCGGGTGCCGGCGAGGGCCCGGATCTCCTTGTCGAAGGTGCGGATCGTCCCGGCGAGATGAGCGGTCTCCGGGATGATGTTGTAGGCGGAGCCCGCCTCGATCCGGGTGATCGACAGCACGATCGACTTCAGCGGATCGGCGTTGCGCGAGACGATCGACTGGAGCGCCTGGGCGAGGCCGGTGGCGATCACGATCGGGTCGGTGCCCCGGTGCGGCTGGGCGGCGTGGATGCCCTTGCCGCGGATATGGATGTCGAAGAAGTCGGCCGCCGCCATGATCGGCCCCGGCCGCAGCTTGATCATGCCGTGGCCGCCGCCCGGCTGGTTGTGCAGGCCGTAGATCTCGTCGCAGGGGAACTTCTCGAACAGGCCGTCCTTCAGCATGGCCCGGGCGCCGCCGCGGCCCTCCTCGGCGGGCTGGAACACGAAGACCGCCGTCCCGTCGAAATTGCGGGTCTCGGCGAGGTACCGGGCGGCCCCGAGCAGCATCGTGGTGTGCCCGTCGTGGCCGCAGGCGTGCATCTTGCCGGCATAGGTCGAGCGGTAGGGGAGGTTGGTCTCCTCCTCGATCGGCAGCGCGTCCATGTCGGCGCGCAGGCCGATCCGCCGTCCGGTGTCGGTGCGGCCCTTGAGCAGCCCCACCACTCCGGTGCCGCCGATGCCGCGATGCACCTCGCAGCCGAACTTCTCCAGCAGATCGGCCACGATGCCGGCGGTGCGCACCTCCTCGAAGCCGAGCTCGGGATGGGCGTGCAGGTCGCGGCGCAGGGCCGTCAGCTCGTCGGCATAGGCCTTGATGTGATCGATCGGACTCATGTCTCGGGACCTTCGGGGGTGGAAATCTCGGAACGCGGCGCGCCCTGGGCGGCGTCGCCTGCTTCCGTACGCCGGAACGGCGTCAATGTGTCGAGGACGTCAACCGCCTCGGCGACATGGGCGCGCTCCCGCTGCAAGTAATCGGCCACCGCGCGGCGCAGCGCCGGGTCGGCGATGTCGTGGGCCGAATGCATCAGGACCGGCCGGTAGCCGCGGGCGAGCTTGTGCTCCCCCTGGGCGCCGGCCTCGACGCGCTTCAGGCCCCGCGCGATCGCGAAATCGATCGCTTGGTAGTAGCAGACCTCGAAGTGCAGGAAGGGATGATCCTCGATGCAGCCCCAGTTGCGGCCGTAGAGGGCCGTGTCGCCGATCAGGTTGATGGCGCCGGCGATGTAGTCGCCCGCGCGCTTGGCCATCACGAGCAGCACCCTGTCGGCCATGCGCTCGGACAGGAGCGAGAAGAAGCGACGGTTGAGGTAGGGGCGCCCCCATTTCCGGGAGCCGGTATCCATGTAGAAGGCGTAGAACGCGTCCCAGTGCGCCTCGGTGATGTCCGCGCCGGTCAGGTGCTCCACGGTGATCCCGGGCGCGAGGGCGTCGCGGCGCTCCTTGCGGATGTTCTTGCGCTTGCGCGAGGCGAGGGCGGCGAGGAAGTCGTCGAAACACGCGTAGCCGTCATTCTCCCAGTGGAACTGCTGATCGGTGCGCTGCAGGAAGCCCGCCGCCCCGGCCCGTTCGGACTCGGCCTCCCGCATGAAGGTGACGTGGATCGAGGAGGCCTCGGTCTCGCCCCGCAGCGCCCGCAGGCCGGCGACCAGGCCGGCGGTGGCCTCGTCCGGGTCGGCGCCCGGCGCGATCAGGAAGCGCGGGCCGGTCACCGGCGTGAACGGCACGCTCACCTGCAGTTTGGGGTAGTAGGACCCGCCGGCCCGCTCGTAGGCGTCGGCCCAGCCATGGTCGAACACGTACTCGCCCTGGCTGTGCGATTTCAGGTAGCAGGGGGCCACGCCGAGGCGCGCGCCGTCGCGCTCCACCGAGACGTGGAGCGGCAGCCAGCCGGTCCTGCGGGAGACGCAGCCCGACTCCTCCAGCGCCGACAGGAAGGCGTGGGAGACGAAGGGGTTGTGGGTCTCGTCGCCGCCCGCCAGGGTCTCGGGGGAGAAGGCGCAGGCATCCCATTCCGCCGCGCCGATCTCCTTCAAGCCGGGCAGCGCCCGCACGGTGAGCGTGGGGGATTCCGGCGTCGGCCCGGGTGCTTCCTTCATGGCCGCAACTCTAGCCCGTGCCCCGGGCGGGGCAAGCGGGCGGATGCGCGCTGCGGCGATGGCAGCCTTTCAACCAGGCGCGGAACGAAACTGTACCGGCCACGCCCGCGCGCATGACGGAGCCCGGGCGGGTCACTCCCCGAAGCGGCCGACGCAGGTCACGTCGCCCTCGTCGCAGGTGAGATAGCCGTTCAGCACCTTGGTCCGGACGGCCGTGACCCGGGCGAGGCACGCGGCCCGGACCTGCGGCTGCATGGAGCCGCCCGCGACGCCCATCGCCTCGAGGGCGCAGCTCGCATCCCGGAACGGCAGCCACGCCTTCTGGGCCGCCTTCAGTCCGTCCTGCGCCTTGGGGCCGATCCGCTTCATCAGCCTCGTATAGGCCTGGTTCATCGCCGCATCCGCGCGGTCGTAGGCGGCACCGGCGCAGGCGTTCAGGTCCATCTGGGTCGAGCCGGCGCAGGGATCCGCCGCCCGGGCCGGTCCGGCCGCGAGCAGGAGTGCGGCGAGACCGAGGCGGAGGGATCGGCTCACGGCACGAATCCCTCGAACACCATCTGGTCGGCATGCGCGCCCGCCCGGGCGCGCTGATCCTCGCTCCGCACGGTCCAGGCCATGACGGGGATCCGGCCGAGCAGCCGGCACAGATAGGTCGGCGCGCAGGGCAGGTCGTCCACCCGCCAGGACAGGAAGTCCGGCCGGGTCTCGGCGAAGTGCAGGAGGTTCGACAGGGCAAGCCGCGCGCTCGGCGTCAGGGCCGCGTAGGCCGGGTCGTCCTGCGTGGTCTCCGCCACGATCCCGCGCGGGATCGCCGGGCAGAGGTCGCGCAGGGCCGCGACCACCTGCGGATCGAAGGATTTCAGCGCCACGGGCCCGCCATAGGCGCGCGCCACCTCGGCCGTGCGGGTGGCCAGCCGCAGGTCGCCGTCGTAGCGGGACTTCACCTCGATCACCACCGGCACGGCGCCGGCCACGGCCGCCAGGAAGTCCGGCAGGGTCGGGATCGTCTCGGCGGTGCCGGCGATGGCGAGGCGGCCGAGCGCGGCCGCGGATGTCGCACCGACTGCCTCGCTCGTCCCCGTGAGCCGCCCCAGGGCGGCGTCGTGGAACACCATCGCCTCGCCGTCGGCGCTCGCCTGCACATCGCACTCGATGGCGAAGCCGCCGGCGACCGCCGCCCGGGCGGCGGCCAGCGTGTTCTCCGGCCGGCCCGCCGCCCGGTCGTGCAGCCCGCGATGGGCGATCGGCCGCGCGGTCAGCCAGTCGGGGGCGGCCACCGCTACTGGACCTCGAACATCGCCTCGACCTCGACGGCGGCGTCGAGGGGCAGCTCCGCGACGCCGACGGTCGAGCGGGCATGGCGGCCGCGATCGCCGAGCACCTCGACCATCAGGTCGGAGGCACCGTTCATCACCCCGGCCACCGCCGAGAATCCCGGCGCCGCGTTGATGAAGCCGCCGAGCCGCACGCACTGGACCACCGCGCGGTCGAGGTCGCCCACCGCGGCCTCGAGCTGGGCGAGGACGTTGAGCGCGCAGAGCCGGGCGGCGGCTTTGCCGGCCTCGGCCGGGACGGCGCCGCCGACCTTGCCGGTGTGCTCGGCCGCGATCGTGCCGTCCGCGCCGAAGCAGATCTGGCCGGAGATCACCACGAGATTGCCCGTGCGCACGAACGGCACGTAGTTCGCCACCGGCGCCGCCGCCTTCGGCAGGGTGAGGCCCAGAGCCTGCAGGCGTTCCTTGACGGTGCTCATCGGGATCTCCCTCGCTGATTGACCCGTCCGAGGCTGGAGCATGGCCGCCCCCCGCGGCGCAAGGGGGTGCCAAGGGAAAGACCGGGCGCGCCGTAGAAATAGGCTGTTCCGGGCCGGCGCGCAGAGCTGCCGCGCGTGCCGGGTGAACATTGAAACGTTGACAGGGCCGGACTCTTTCATAGTAATCGCGCGCGTGCCGCCCATCACTGAGGCGGCACTTTCATTTGGAGCCGGCAACGCTTGCTCCGCGACTTGTGCGTGAAACGGAGATGGGACCCGTGACGTCAGCCCTTCTACCGACCTACGTCCGTGCGCCGCTTGCCTTCGAGCGCGGCGAGGGCGCCTGGCTCGTGACGGAGGGCGGCGAGCGATATCTCGATTTCGGTGCGGGAATCGCGGTGAACGGCCTCGGCCACGCCCATCCGCACCTCGTCGGCGCGCTGACCGAGCAGGCGGCCAAGATCTGGCACACCTCGAATCTGTTCCAGATCCCGGGCGGCGAGCGGCTCGGGCAGCGCCTCGTCGACGCGACCTTCGCGGACGTGGTGTTCTTCTGCAACTCGGGCGCGGAGGCCAACGAGGCGGCGATCAAGATCGCCCGGAAGTATCACGCGGCCGGCGGCCATCCCGAGCGCTACCGGATCGTGACCTTCGCGGGCGCCTTCCACGGCCGGACGCTCGCGACCCTCGCGGCGGGCGGGCAGCAGAAATACATCGAGGGCTTCGGCCCCAAGGTGGAGGGGTTCGACCAGGTCCCGGCCGGCGACTGGGCGGCCCTGGACGCGGTGATCGGCCCGGAAACCGCCGTGCTGATGATCGAGCCCATCCAGGGCGAAGGCGGCGTGCGGGAGATCCCCCACGCGGATCTGCGCCGCCTGCGCGAGATCTGCGACGCCAACGGCCTGTTGCTGATCATGGACGAGGTCCAGACCGGCGTCGGCCGCACCGGCAAGCTGTTCGCCCATGAATGGTCCGGCATCACCCCGGACATCATGAGCGTCGCCAAGGGCATCGGCGGCGGCTTCCCGCTCGGCGCGTGCCTCGCGACCGGCGAGGCCGCCCGCGGCATGACCGCCGGCACGCACGGCACCACCTTCGGCGGCAACCCGCTGGCCATGGCGGTGGGCAATGCGGTGCTCGACGTCGTGCTGGCGGAGGGCTTCCTCGACCACGTCGCCCGCGCCGGCCTCCTGCTCAAGCAGAAGCTCGCGGCCCTGCGCGACCGGCATCCGCGCGTGTTCGAGGAGATCCGCGGCGAGGGGCTGATGCTCGGCCTCAAGCTCGGCGTGCCGAACACCGACTTCGCCGCCGCGGCCCGGGACGCGCATCTCCTGGTCATCCCGGCGGGCGACAACATCGTCCGCCTGCTGCCGCCGCTGACCATCGGCGAGGCCGAGATCGACGAGGCGATCCGGCGCCTCGACGCGGCGGCGTCCGGCTTCGAGGCCGTGCGCGGCGCGGCCGAGTAAGGTCGAACTCAGGATTTCACAACACCGCCCTCCGCGCCGCGGCGGGCGTCCCGAAGCATTTCCGGGCGCGGTCGATCCCGCCGTGCCGGACGGAGATGCCCCTGCCAGGAGGTAGAGTGCGGTTCATGATCAGGTGATCGTTGAGCAGACTCTAGATATTGTAACGCGATGAAAGCCCAGATTGACGGCCGGGCGCAGGCCCCGGCCAGGCACCTGAACGGCGCCGGCCCTCGCCATTTCCTCGATCTCAAGGATCTCTCCGGTGCGGAGCTGCGCCGGGTCCTCGACGCCAGCGCCGCCATCAAGGCGCGCCGCCGCAAGGGCGAGCTGGCCGCCGAGCGCCCGCTCACCGGCAAGACCCTGGCGATGGTGTTCGACCGGCCCTCGACCCGCACCCGGGTCTCGTTCGACGTGGCGATGCGCGAGCTCGGCGGCGAGACCCTGATGCTCACCGGCTCCGAGATGCAGCTCGGCCGCGGCGAGACCATCGGCGACACGGCGCAGGTGCTGTCCCGCTTCGTCGACGCGATCATGATCCGCATCCTCGACCACGGTCAGATGCTGGAACTGGCCGAGCACGCCACCGTCCCGGTGATCAACGCCCTCACCAAGGTCTCGCATCCGTGCCAGATCATGGCCGACGTCCTGACCTTCGAGGAGCATCGCGGTCCGATCAAGGGGCGCAAGGTGGCGTGGTCGGGCGATGCCAACAACGTCCTGGCGAGCTGGGTCCACGCGGCCGCGCGGTTCGACTTCACCCTCAACGTCGCGAGCCCGCCCGAACTCGCGCCCCCGGCCGCGCTGATCGCCTGGGCCAAGCAGGAGGGCGCCGACCTCAACGTCACCACGGACGCCTTCGCGGCCGTGGAGGGCGCGGACGCGGTGGTGACGGATTGCTGGGTGTCGATGGGCGACGACGACGAGGCCCACCGTCACAACCTGCTGAGCCCCTATCAGGTCAACGCCAAGCTGATGGCGGCGGCCGATCCGGACGCGATCTTCATGCACTGCCTGCCGGCCCATCGCGGCGAGGAGGTGACGGCCGAGGTGATGGACGGTCCGCGCTCCGTGGTGTTCGACGAGGCCGAGAACCGCCTGCACGCGCAGAAGGGGATCCTGGCTTGGTGCCTCGGCGCGGGCGGCCTCTGATCCCGGCCTCGCGCTCGCAGGGTCGGTGCCCCATATAGGCGTGAGCGGGCGGCACGCGCCGCCCGCCTCCCCATCACGGCTGCCAGCAGGCGGCATCCCGGCGACGGATGTGGCGCGTTGCGCGTCTCCCCGCACGGGCACGGGCGGGGTGAGGGATCCGATCGCCCCGCCAAGGTCATCGCCTCACACCGCCCGGGTCCGTCGGGACGACGAATCCACGCCGTGCCGGGACGGCCGCCCGGTTCGGGAGCAGGACGTCGCAGGCGCCGGGCGCATCGATCGGAGAGGGCATGACCTCAGGAACACAGTCGCAATCCCAGTCGCAGCACCAGCCCGCCGGCAACGGCCATGCGGGCGCGGACGATGCTGTGCTGCCCTTCGCCGTCGAGGCCCTGGACGTGCGCGGGCGCGTGGTCCGGCTCGGGCCGGCCGTGGACACGATCCTGCGCCGGCATGGCTACCCGGATCCCGTGGCGCGGCTGCTGGGTGAGGCGGCAGCCCTGACGGTGCTGCTCGGCTCGTCGCTCAAGTTCGAGGGCCGGTTCCAGCTTCAGACCAAGACCGATGGCCCGGTAGCGATGATCGTGGTCGATTTCGAGGCGCCCGACCGCCTGCGCGCCACCGCGCGGTTCGAGCCGGAGCGGGTGGCCGCCCTCGGCTCAGGCCCGCTCCGGGATTCTGACCTGATCGGCACCGGTCACCTGGCCATGACGATCGACCAGGGAACCACGGCCAGCCGCTATCAGGGCGTCGTCGCGCTCGAGGGGCAGAGCCTGGAAGAGGCCGCGCACCAGTATTTCCGCCAGTCCGAGCAGATCCCCACGCAGGTGCGGCTCGCCGTGGCCGAGGCCGTGGAGGAGGGCGCCGGCCGCTGGCGGGCCGGCGGGCTGATCGTGCAGTTCCTGCCCCAGTCGATCGACCGCGCCCGTCTCGCCGACCTGCCGCCCGGCGATATCCCGGAGGGGCACGCGCATCTCTCGGGCAACGCCCCCGAGGACGATGCCTGGGTCGAGGCGCGCTCCCTGGTCGGCACCATCGAGGACCACGAGCTGGTCGATCCCAACGTGTCGAGCGAGACCCTGCTCTACCGGCTCTTCCACGAGCGCGGGGTACGGGTGTTCGAGCGCCAGCCGGTCCACGAGACCTGCCGCTGCTCGCGCGAGCGCGTGATGGGCATGATCCGCTCGTTCACCCCGCAGGAGCGGCGCGACATGGTGGCGGATGACGGGCGCATCGTCATCACCTGCGAGTTCTGCTCCCGGCGCTACGATCTCGATCCGCAGGAAGTCGAGGCCGAGATCGCGGACCAGCCGAACCAGTAGAAGTCGGCCCCTCGACCGTGCCGGGAGGCTGTTGTCCCCGGTCACGGCCAAGCTTCCTCCGCCTAACGCATCGATATCGGTATTCGTTGCGTGAATTTTTCAGGAGCCTGACCCGAACCGTTCCCGGACCTTCGACGTTGCGTGGCAGATTCAACATCGGAGGAATTCCCATGCGGAAATTGTCCATCGGTCTGGCCGCGCTGCTGATCAGCACCTCGGCCTATGCGCAACAGGGCGGTGCCGAGCGCGGCGCCGGGATGGGCGGCCAGGGCGGCCAGGGCGGTGCCTCGGCCGGGATGAAGGCCGGCGGCGGCGAGCGCGGCGGCATGCAGGGCGGCGGCGAGCGCGGCGGTATGCAGGGCAGCCAGGCGGCCTCGGATCGGGGCGGCGCCGGCATGAACCGCTCCGCGCAGGGCCAGAATGCCGGCGGCGAGGGTCGGATGGCGCAGGACAAGGGCCGCGCCGGTGCGGAGCGCGGCGACCGCGACGGCGACCGCGCCGAGCGCAACGACCGGGGTGACCGGAATGGCGCCCGTGCGGAGCGCGACGCGCGCGGCGATCGTCACGGCGACCGGCACGGCGACCGCGCGGATTTCCGCGGCCGGACCGATGTGAGCAGCCGGACCGACATCCGGGGCGGGCGGTTCGAGGGCGGCTTCCGCCGCGAGGGCCGCTACGTGTTCATCGGCGGCCGCCGGGTGGTCTACGGCTCGCCGGAATACCGGCGCCTGATCGTCACCGAGAATCGCGGCCCGCGCGAGCGCTACGTCGTGATCCGCGGCCACCGCGTCCTCTACGGCTCGCCCGAGTACAAGCGCCTCGTCAGCATCCACGAGAGCGGCCCGCGGCAGCGCTACGTGGCCGTCCGCGGCCAGCGCGTCCTGTACGGCTCGCCCGAGTACCGCCGTCTGGTCTCGGTGCAGGAGGATCGCTTCGTCACGATCCGCGGCCACCGGGTGCGCTACGGGTCCGATGAGTACCGCCGGCTGAGCGGCGGCGGCACCGTCAATGCCAGCTTCCACGCCGAGCAGCGCGCCGGCGCCCGCTTCGACCATCGCGGCGACCGGGACGGCATCCGGAACGCCTCGCGCCACGAGGGTCGGAACGAGGGCCGGATGGACCGCGGCAATGACCGCGGCATGGACCGGACGGCCGGCCAGGACCGCAAGAACGACGGCATGCGCAACAGCGCCATGCGCGGCGGCCAGCAGAACGGCATGCGGAACGTCTCGGACCGCGGCGGTCAGCAGGACGGCATGAAGGCCAACAGCAACGCGGGCGGCCGGACGGGCGGCGGCGAGCGCGGCGGCATGGGCAGCAGCACGGGCGGCGGCAGCATGGGCGGTGCCCAGCAGGGTGCCGGCCGGTCGGGCGGCGGCCAGGCGGGCGGCGCCGGCCGCAACTGAGCGGTCTGACCGGAGACGGGGAGGGGCTCGAGCAGCCCCTCCCTCACACCTTCAGAACCGGCTCGGCGATGTCGCCGCCGCCGCGGGCCCGGAGATAATCGGGCTGGAACAGGCACATCCGCACGGCGTCGCGGTAGCGGCCGTTCACGAAGAACTCGTCCTTGAGGACGCCCTCGGGGTGGAAGCCGCAGCGCTCGTAGATGCGCACGGCCCGGGCATTGTCCCGGTCCACGTGCAGGTAGAGCTTGTGGATGTTGAGCACGCTGAACGCGTAGTCCATGGCGATCCGGGTCGCCTGCCAGGCGTAGCCCCGGCCCTGGAAGCTCGGGTGGATCGCGATCTGGAACTCGCAGCGCCGGTGCAGGTGGTTGATCTCCACGAGCTCGATCAGCCCGGCCGGCTCCCCGCTCGGATCGGCCACGATGAAGCGCCGCTCGGTCTGGTTGTGGATGTTGCGCTCGTAGAGCTGCTGCAGTTCGGCGAAGGACTCGTAGGCCTCCTCGAACCAGTAGCGCATGATGCTGTCGTTGTTGTTGAGCTGGTGGACGAAGCGCAGGTCCTCCCGCTCCAGCGGCCGCAGCTTGATGGTGATCCCGGTCGCCGCATTCATGACGCACAGGCCTCGATCAGGTCACGCAGGAACCGCTCGCCCTGGCCGAACGCATTCAGGGTGATGAACTCGTCGGGCTGGTGGGCCTGCGCGATGTCGCCGGGCCCGCAGACGACGGTCGGGATGCCCGCCGCCTGGAACTGCCCGGCCTCGGTGGCATAGGGGACCGCGATGGTGCGGTTGCGGCCGGCGAGCCGCAGGCAGAGCCGCTCGGCCGCCGAGCCGGGCTCCGGGGCGAGGCCGGGAATGTCGACCTCCTCCAGGGTCTCGATCCGCCCGTATTCGCCGTAGCGGTTGAGGCGCTCGCGGGTCACCCGCTCGACCTCCCGGGCGAAGAGCCGCGGGATCTCGGCGGGGTCGAGATCCGGCAGGCCGCGATACTCCCAGTGGAACCGGCACTCCTTGGCCAGGATGTTGCGGGCGGTGCCGCCGTGGATGGTCCCGACATGGACCGTCGTGGCGGCCGGATCGAACCGGCCCGACGGGTCGCCGCGCTCGATCATCAGATCGGCGATCCGGTTGAGGCCGGCGACGAGCTCGCAGGCCGCCGCCACGGCGTTCGCGCCGAGGGCTGGCCGGGCCGAATGGGCCTCGTGGCCGTGCACGGTGGTGAGGCAGGTGACGATGCTCTTGTGGGCGTCCGCAACCTCCATGCCGGTGGGCTCGCCGACGATCACGGCGCCGGGCCGCGGCAGGTCGGCGCCGAAGCGCGCGATCCCGTCCATCGAGCCGAGGCAGGTGGTCTCCTCGTCGTAGGAGAGCAGGATGTGGATCGGCCGCTTCAGGTCGGCTTCCAGCATGTCGGGCACGAGCGCCAGCGCCAGGGCGTCGAAACCCTTCATGTCGACGGCGCCCCTTCCGTAGGCCCGGCCGTCGGCGACGCGCAGCGTGAACGGATCGCTGGTCCAGGCCTGACCGGCCACCGGCACCACGTCGGTATGGCCGGAGAGCACCACGCCGCCATCGACCATCGGGCCGATCGTGGCGAGGATCGCCGCCTTGTCGCCGGCCGCGTTCGGCAGGCGCAGGGACGGGACGCCCCAGCCCTCGAGATAGGCGCAGACGGACTCGACCAGGGCGAGGTTGGACTTGTCGCTCTCGGTGTCGAAGGACACGAGGCGGGCCAGCATGTCGAGCGGGCTCAGCCGCTCGCCGGTCGCGGACATGAATTCCTCCGGGGCGGGGCCCCGGATTGCCCGAGACCTCAGTGCAGGCTGCGGCGGACGTGGGGGCTGTCGAGGGAGAAGGCGGGGATCTCGGCCTCGAAGCTCTCACCGGCCACCGTCGCCATGGTGTAGCTGCCGGCCATCAGCCCGTCGGGCGTGGTGAGCGGGCAGCCGCTCGTGTAGCAGAAGGACTCGCCCGGCTCCAGCACCGGCTGCTTGCCGACCACGCCGGTGCCGCGCACCTCCTGGCAGGCCCCGTGCCCGTCGATGATGCGCCAGTGCCGGGAGCGCAGCTGCACCTGCTCGCTGCCGTTATTCACGATCTCGACCGTATAGGCGAAGAAGTAGCGGCTCTCGGTCGGTGAGGATTCCTCCTCGACGAAGCGCGACTGTACCGTCACGCTAATTCCCCGTGTCTCGGCCTTGTACATCGCCCTATTAGGCCCTTCCCGGAGGGTGCGATTCGCTGAAGCGGACACGACCTTGCGCTCCACGGGCGGTGGTAGTGGGCGGCGGAATCGCCGTCAATTGCGGCGGACTACCTCGCGGGGTGCCGGGGGCGGCGGACTCTGCCGACGCGACCGGCCCCGCAGGGGACGCGGGCATGACGGGGGCGGCCGAACCGGTTAAGCCCGCATTAGCCGGTCCCGACGGAAAACGGAGGCCGGACGCGGACCTGCCGGGGCGCGCGAAGGAGTCAGGGGCGCGATGAACGCGGGCGCACGCAAGGGAGCCGCCGATCCGGGCGCGCAGAGCCGCGCCGGGATCCTGCCGGCCCAGGCGATCGCCGCGCTGGCGCAGGCGGGCGGCATCCGCACCGCGCGCGCTTTCGCGGCCGACCAGATCCAGCCCGCCAGCCTCGATCTGCGCCTGGGCGACAGGGCCTACCGGGTCCGCACGAGCTTCCTGCCCGGCGCGAGCCGCACGGTCCAGGCCTGCGTCGACCGTCTGTCGCTCCACGCCATCGACCTGCGCCCCGGCGCGGTCCTCGAGACGGGCTGCGTCTACATCGCCGAATTGCAGGAGCGCCTGGCGCTGCCGGCCGATCTCGCGGCGGCGGCGAACCCGAAGAGCTCCACCGGGCGCATCGACGTGTTCACCCGGGTGATCACCGACCGGGGCGAGGCCTTCGACCAGGTCGAGCCCGGCTACAGCGGCCCGCTCTACGCGGAGATCTCGCCGCGCACCTTCCCGGTCCTGGTCCGCACCGGCTCGCGCCTGTCGCAGATCCGCTTCCGCCGCGGGGCGCCGCGTCTGACGGATTCCGAACTCGGCCTGCTCCATGCCCGCTCGGCCCTGGTCGATGCGGGCAGCCCATCCTTCCAGGGCGGCGTGGCGGTCTCGGTGGACCTCTCCGGCTTCGACGGGCTGGTCGGCTACCGGGCCAAGCGCCACACCGGCCTCGTGGACGTGGATGCCCCCGGGCGTCACCGGGCCTCGGAATTCTGGGAGCCGCTCGCCGCCGACGGGTCGGGCAGCCTGATCCTCGATCCCGGCCAGTTCTACATCCTGGCCTCGAAGGAATCGGTGCAGGTGCCGCCGGACCACGCCGCCGAGATGGTGCCGTTCGATCCCCTGGTGGGCGAGTTCCGGGTCCACTACGCCGGCTTCTTCGATCCGGGCTTCGGCTATGCCGGGGCGGGCGGCGCGGGGGCGCGCGCCGTGCTGGAGGTGCGCTCCCGCGACGTGCCGTTCCTGCTGGAGGACGGCCAGATCGTCGGCCGGCTCGTCTACGAGCGCATGCTGGACGTGCCCGAGACGCTCTACGGGGCCGGGGCCGGCTCGAACTACCAGGCCCAGGGGCTGAAGCTCTCGAAGCACTTCGTCCTGTAGCCGGAGCGCGGATCCGCCGAGGGGAGCAGCGAGCGCATGGATGCGGTGGACCGGAAGATCCTGGACATCCTCCAGCAGGACGCGACGCTTCCGGTGGCCGAGCTCGCCGAGCGGGTCGGCGTCAGCGCGGCGCCGTGCTGGCGCCGGGTGAAGCGGCTGGAGGCCTCGGGCGTGATCCGGCGCCGGGTGGCGCTGGTCGACCGCCGCAAGGTCAACGTGCCCACCACGGTCTTCGTGGCCGTGAAGGCGCCGCGCCACGCCGCCGACTGGTCCGACGCGTTCCGTCAGGTCGTCGCCGGCTTCCCGGAGATCGTCGAGGCGTGGCGCCTGACCGGCGAGATCGATTACCTGCTGCGCATCGTCGTGCCCGACATCGAGGCCTACGATGCCGTCTACCAGCGCCTCATCGCCAAGCTCGACTTCTCGAACCTGTCCTCCTCCATCGCCATGGAGGAGATGAAGTACACGACCGCCGTCCCGACGATCTACGTGGCCTGAGGCGAGGTCCTTCCGGCGCGCCTCACCCCGCCGCGACCGTGTAGGTGCGGTGGATCGAGGAGGCCTGCGCCCGGTGGTCGTAACCGTAGACGTGGATCGAGACCGCCTCCTCCGGCCCGTCATTGACGATCCGGTGCAGGTTCGGGCCGGACGGCATCATGCAGGCGACGAAGCCCGGCATGCGCAGTGCGTCCTGGGTGGCCACCGCGTGCGTCTCGCTGATCGGGCGATACCACGTCTCGCGCAGCGTCCCGCGCAGCAGGCCGAAGCAGCACGAGCAATGATGGTCGTGCACCGGGGTCACGGCGCCCGGCGACCAGACCATCGCCCAGACGCTGATCGCCTCCGTGCCGAACAGCAGGTTGCGGCTGAGCCCCTCGCTCCGGCCGGCCAGCCGTGACGGATCGAGCAGGTCCGGCCGGGCGAGGATGCGCAGCAAGGTCGTGCGGGCGGCGGCCAGATAGGCGTCGGGCGAGCGGTGGGCCGAGCGGGCGAGGTCGGCCATCATCGTCTCGGCTTCGGCCGGCGGAGTCAGCTGCGGCATCGACGGTCTCCTCGCGCCCTGATCCAGGCTGCGCTGAGCCTATCGCGGCGCGGCCGGCAATCGGTTGCGAAATTGACCGCCCTTCGCGCCGATTGAGCAATCCAGTTGCCGGTAGGCGGCGATGCGCGAAATGCCATTGCCCCGAGCCGCTGACGGCCGAAAGGCGGCGGGCCACCGGGCGGGCGACGCGCATGGGCAGCCCGGCCGCCCGCCGGTCCGGCCTGCGGACAGGCCGCGATCCGGCTCAGGATCCGGCGACGGACCGCTCGAAGGCGCGCACGAGGGCCATGTCGAGCTTGCCGTCCATGCCGTAGAGGATCCGCACGGCCTCCGCCGCCGGCAGGGGCGGCCGGTACGGCCGGCGCTCCACGAGGGCCGCGTAGACGTCGCAGACCGTGATCAGCCGGACGATGTCGGCGATGGCATCGCCCTTGAGCCCGTCCGGATAGCCCGACCCGTCCAGCATCTCGTGATGGTGGCGAACGACCGCGAGGACGGCGTCGTCGAACCCGCCGGCCTGCACCAGGATGTCATGGCCGAGGGCCGCGTGCGCGCGCATGACCGCCCGTTCCGCCGTGTCGAGCGGGCCGGGCTTGTTGAGGATCGCCAGGGGGATCTTGGCCTTCCCGACATCGTGCACCAGGGCGGCGCGCACGAGTTGCTGGCGGTCGGCTGACGAGAAGCCGAGGTCGATCGCGAAGGTCGCGGCGAGGCCCGCCACCAGCAGGCAGTGCTGGTAGGTGGCGTCGTCGTAGGCGCGCACCGTCTCGAGCCAGGCGGTGAGGCCGCCCGCGCCGATCGCCCCGAGGATCGGATCCAGGCTGCCATCGACGAGGGCGGCATCGACGGTTCCGGATTCCCGGGCGGCGTCGAGGAGGCTGGCGATGACCGCCCCGGCCTTGTCGGCGGCCTGGATGACGAGCGGCTCGCCGGATCCGGATCGGTCCGGTTTCCGCACCGGCGCCGGGGGCCGGAGCTGCGCGCGCAGGGCCTCCACCACGGTCGCGGCCGGCGTGTCCATCGGCAGGCAGAGCCGTGCCCCGAGGCTGCGCGCCGCGGAGAGGCTGCGCGCGCCCATGCTGCGCATCAGGAAGATGCTGGGCAGCGCGGGCGTCGCCGCGATGAGCGCCCGCAGGCCGATCAGCGTCGACGGGCGGAGGAGGTCGAGATCGGCCACCAGCGCGGCGCAGGGGCCGGCGGGCGGCATCGCGGCGGCGTCCAGAACCTGACAGGGCGCGATCTGGCCGAGCAGGTGGAGGAGCTCGGCGCGGCGCGCGGGCTGGTCGGTGTAGAGGACGAGGGTGCCTGCGCGCATCTGGCCCTTCGCGGCGATGAGCCGCCACGGCGACGCGGTCGGGTCCGGGCGGCGCAGCAGGCGCCTCGATCTAGCCGATCGACCTTGCCAGACCGTAACGCCGGCCCCTGCTCAGCCGGCCGCGGCCTCGTCGAGCAGCCATGCCAGGTCGCGTGCGCCGGTCACGCGGCCCGCCGGCAGATCCTCGCCGGCGGCGAGGCGGGCGAGCGGCGCACGCTTGCCCGCGCCCGTCACGAGGAACAGCACGTGCCGGGCAGAGGCCAGCGCCGGGACGGTGAGGGTGATCCGCGGCACGAAGGGCGCAAGACCCGCCTCAGGCACGGGGGCGACCAGCCGCCGGAGCTCCTCCACGGCCGGCTTGCCGGGGAAGAGCGAGGCGGTGTGCCCGTCCTCGCCGAGGCCGAGCAGCACGAGGTCGAAGAGCGGCCGGGCCGGGTCGAGGCTGTCGGCGCCGTAGAAATCGAGCAGCGTGCGTTCGTAGGCGAGGGCGCCTGCCTCGGCCCCCGCGTCGGAGGGGATGACGTGCAGGTGGGTCGACGGGATCCGCGAGCCGTGTCCGAACGCCTCGCGGACCATCCGGACATTGCTGCGCGCGTCGTCCCACGGAACCACCCGGTCGTCGCCGAAGAACCAGTGGACCCGCTCCCACGGCACCCGCGCCGCGTAATCCGGTCCGGCGAGCAGGCCGTAGAGCACCTTCGGAGTCGAGCCGCCGGACAGGCAGATCGCGATCCGATCGGACCGGCTCTCCCCGCAGGCCACGATGAGGCGCTCCGCCGCCTCGCGGGCGACCGCCTCCGGATCCTTCAGGACATGGGTGCCGGTGGGAAGGCTCATGGACCGGCCCCTACTTCTTGGGCTCTTGGTGGCCGCCGAAGCCCTTGCGCATCGCCGACAGGAGCTTGTCGGCGTAGCTCTCGTGCTCGCGGGAGCGGAACCGCCGGTAGAGGGCGGCGGAGAGCACGGTTGCCGGCACGCTCTCCTCGATGGCGGCGTTGATGGTCCAGCGGCCCTCGCCGGAATCCTCGACGTAGCCGGAGAAATCCGTGAGCTGCTCGTCGCCCGCGAGCGCCTGGGCGGTCAGATCGAGCAGCCAGGAGGAGACGACGCTGCCGCGCCGCCAGACCTCGGCGATGTCGCCGATGTTGAGGTCGAACCGGCGCTCGGCCGGCAGGGCCTCGGCATTGGCGTGGCGGAGGATGTCGAAGCCTTCGGCATAGGCCTGCATCAGGCCGTACTCGATGCCGTTATGGACCATCTTCACGAAATGGCCGGCGCCGGTGGGACCGGCATGGATGTAGCCCTGCTCGGCGCGCGGGTCGCGGCCCTCGCGGTTGGGCGTCCTCGGGATGTCGCCGATGCCCGGCGCCAGGGTCCTGAAGATCGGGTCGAGGCGATCGACGGTCTCCTTGTCGCCGCCGATCATCATGCAGTAGCCGCGCTCCAGGCCCCAGACCCCGCCCGACGTGCCGACATCGACGTAATGGAGGCCCTTCTCCTTGAGGGCGATCCCGCGGCGGACATCGTCGCCGTAGAAGGAGTTGCCGCCGTCGATGACGCAATCGCCGGACTGCATCAGGCCTGCGAGCGCCTGGACGGTCTGCTCGGTGATCGCGCCTGCCGGCAGCATCACCCAGGCGGCCCGCGGCACCTCCAGCTTGGCGACCAGATCCTCCAGGCTCGACGCGCCGACCGCCCCGGCCTCCACCAGGGCCGCGACGGCGGCCGGGTTCTGGTCGAACACGACGGCCGTGTGTCCGTCCCCCAGGAGCCGCCGGACGATGTTGCCGCCCATCCGGCCGAGGCCAATCATGCCGAGTTGCATCGCTGAAGTCCTCCGGATTTCCCCTCCGCATTGTAGGGAGCGGGCAGGGGGTTGGGGGTGGTGCAGAAGGCACCGCTGCACTCGATCCTGAACCACCCCCACCTCCGGCTCCGCCCGCAAGCTCGAGCGATCCCGGGCAGGCCTGGGATCGCCGGAGGAGGAGAGAGGGTCTACGCCACCGCCGCCTTCAGCGCCGCCGCGACGCGCTTCAGCCCGGTCTCGAGATCGCCCTTGATGTGCACCCGCAGCGCCCGCCGGCCACGCTCGGCGAGCACGGCGAAATCGCCCCGCGCCTGCGCGGCCACCACGGTGCCGAAGCCGAGCTTTCGGCCGGGGATCGGCAGGTCCTGGGACGGGTCCGCGGTGATCTGAAGGAAGACGCCGGTATCCGGGCCGCCCTTGTAGGCCTGCCCGGTGGAATGCAGGAACCGGGGGCCGAATTCCAGGCATGTCGCCACCTTCCGGGCGTCGCGCACCGCGATCCGCGCCTCCTGCAGGATGCCGGCGGTCCGCGCGTCGCGCGGCACGTAGGCGAGGAGCGCCAGATAATCCCCGTCCTTCAACCGGGCGACCTGCGCCTTGAGCGCGGCCTCCAGGCCTTCGGAGGCCTGTTTGAGGCCCTCGGCGTACCGCGCGTCGGCGTAGAGGGCGATCGTGTCATCCGCGAAGAGCGGCGTCTCGGCCGGGAGGGCACCCTGCGCCTCGGCCTCCGCGAACAGCTTCTTGGTCTCGACCTTGCTGGCCTCGACGTCGGGCTGGTCGAACGGGTTGATGCCGATCACCGCGCCGGCGACGGCCGTGGCCATTTCCAGCCGGTAGAATTCCTGCGGGAGCTGCTCGACCTTGTCGAGGGTGATGCGGGCGATCGGGTGGCCGTCCCGCTCCAGGGCGCGCAGGGCCTCGTCCTGCGCGGCTTCCGCCTGGCCGTCGAGGCGCAGATAGAGGAAGAACCGGTCGTGCCCGTAGACCGCCGGGACGCCGACCGGCTCGCCGTCCACCGGCACGAGGCCCTTGCCCTGCTTGCCGGTCGATTCGGCGATGAGCTGCTCGGCCCAGGCGCCGAAGCTCGCGATGCCGGGCGAGGCGATGATCGTCACCTTGTCGCGGCCGGCGAGCGCCGCCGCGCCGATCGCGGTCCCGAGGAGCACGCCCGGATTCACGGACGGCGGCACGGCCGGTCCGCAGGAGCGGACCATGATGCGGGCGGTCTCCAGGAGCGCCCTGACGTCGAGGCCCATGGCGGCGGCCGGCACGAGGCCGAACGCCGAAAGCACCGAGTAGCGCCCGCCGATCTGCTTCACGCCGTAGAAGATCTTCTTGAACCCGTCCGCCTTGGCGGCGCGCTCCATGTCGGAGCCGGGATCGGTGACCGCCACGAAGTGATCGCCGGCCTTCTCGCCGAGCACCTCCCGGGCGCGGGCCAGGAAGTAGTCGCGGAAGACGTTGGGCTCGAGCGTCGAGCCCGATTTCGACGCCACGATGAACAGCGTCTTCGCCAGATCGATGCTCGCCTCCAGGGCGCGCACCTGATCCGGATGGGTCGAATCGAGGATCTGGAGCTTCGGGAAACCCGCGCGCTGGCCATAGGTCAGGCTCAGCACCTCCGGGCCGAGGCTCGAGCCGCCCATGCCCAGCACCACGGCGTCGGTGAAGCCTTGCGCCTTCACCCAGTCGGCGAAGGCGGCGTAGTCGGCTTCCTTCTCCAGCTCCTCCTCGACGATGTGCAGCCAGCCGAGCCAGTGCGCCTCGTCGTGGCCGGACCAGACCGAGGCGTCGCCGGCCCAGAGCCGCCGGATCGAACCGCTCGCGCGCCAGGCCTCGACGGTCTTCTTGGCCTCGGCCGCCAGGGTGTCGTCCATGACGAGGCTCTGGCCGTCGAGGCGCTGGCCGAGCAGAGCCGCGCGCTTGCCGGCCACGGCGCCGAGCAGGTTGTCGGCGGCGTCGATGAAGAGCTGCACGCCCTCGCGCACCAGCTGCTCGGCGACCCGCTCGATGTCGATCCCGGCCCGGGCGAGCCGGGCCATCACGGCCTCGGCGCCCGGGACGTCCTCCTCGATCGTCGCCCGCACGGTGCCGTGGTCGCGGAACGCATCCATGGTGGCCGGCGGCATGGTGTTGACGGTGTTCGGGCCGATCAGCTCCTCGACGTAGAGGACGTCGGAATAGGCCTTGTTCTTCGTGCCGGTGGAGGCCCAGAGGAGCCTTTGCGCCTTGGCGCCCTTCTGGGCGAGGGCCGTCCACCTGGATTCCGCGAAGATCCGCTTGTAGCGCTGGTAGGCGAGCTTGGCGTTGGCGATCGCCACCTTGCCCTTGAGCTGCTCCAGGGCGATCTTCTCGTCGGGATCGTTCGCCTCGGCGATCTTCTCGTCGAGGAGCTTGTCGACCAGCACGTCGATGCGGCTGATGAAGAAGCTCGCCACGCTCGCCACCTTCGAGACGTCGTGGCCGGCCTTGGCGCGCTCGTCGAGCCCGTCGATGAAGGCGCGGGCCACCGCCTCGTAGGCCTCCTGCGAGAACAGCAGGGTGACGTTGATCGAGATGCCCTCGCTGGTCAGCTGCCGGATCGCCGGGATGCCCTCCGGGGTGGCGGGCACCTTTACCATCAGGTTGTCTCGGCCGACCGCCTTGTGGAGGCGGCGGGCCTCGGCGAGCGTCTCCTCGGTGTCGAGGGCGAGGTAGGGCGAAACCTCCAGGCTGACGTAGCCGTCGGCGCCGTCGCTCGACTCGTAGACCGGGCGGAGCACGTCGGCGGCCGCCTGGATGTCGGCGATGGCCAGGCCCTCGTAGAGGTCGATGACCCGGCTGTCGCCGGTCTCCTGCACGGAGCGCAGGCTGGCATCGTACTCGTCCGAGTGGCCGATCGCCTTCTCGAAGATCGACGGGTTGGAGGTGACGCCCCGCAGGCCGTCGCGCTCGACGAGCTGTTTCAGCTCGCCCTTCTGGACGAAGCCGCGGGCCACGAAATCGAGCCAGACCGCCTGATCCTGTTCGTCGTGCAGGGCCTTGAGCGCGTTCATGTCGGTTCCTCGTCTCGCGTCCCGCGTTCCGGCCCGGAACGCGCTCTCCGCCCCCTTGCGGGGAGGAGTTGGCGGTTGGGGGTGGTGCAGAAGGCACCGCTGCGCTCGATCCTGCACCACCCCCACCCCTGCCCCCTCCCCACACGGGGAAGGGGAAAAGTGGTCGGGCTTACTTCTTATGCTTGGCCACCTGCGCCCGGGCGGCTTCCAAGACCTTCTCGGGGGTAAAGCCGAACTTGGTCTGGAGATCCTTGATCGGCGCCGAGGCCCCGAAGGTGTGCATGCCGATGATCGTGCCCTCGGTGCCCGCGTAGCGGTCCCAGCCGATCACGCTGCCCTGCTCGACGGCCACCCGCGCCTTGACGGCGGGGGGCAGCACCGCGTCGCGGTAGGCTTGGTCCTGGCGCTCGAACAGGTCCCAGGACGGCATCGACACGACCCGGGCCTTCACGCCCTCGGCCTTCAGCGCCTCGTAGGCGCCGACGCAGAGCTGCACCTCGGACCCGGCACCGATCAGGATCACCTCCGGCGTGCCCGCGCAGTCGGCGAGCACGTAGCCGCCCTTGGCGGTGCCCGAGGCCGCGCCGTACTTGGACCGGTCGAGGGTCGGCAGCGGCTGGCGGGACAGGGCCAGCACCGCCGGCTGGTTCCTGAGCGAGAAGATCACCCGGTAGGCCTCGGCGACCTCGTTGGCGTCGGCCGGGCGCAGGGTCACGAGGCCCGGGATGCAGCGCAGCGACAGGAGCTGCTCCACCGGCTGGTGGGTCGGCCCGTCCTCGCCCACGCCGATCGAGTCGTGGGTGAAGATGTGGAAGACCGGCAGCTCCATGAGCGCGGCGAGCCGGATCGGCGGGCGCATGTAGTCGGCGAAGACCAGGAAGGTCGCGCCGTAGGCCCTGAGCCCGGAGAGGCCCAGCCCGTTCACGATCGAGCCCATGGCGTGCTCGCGGACGCCGAAATGCAGGTTGCGGCCGCCCGGCGAGAACGGGCCGAAGGAGCCCGCGCCCTCGAAGGTCAGGTTCGACTTGTTGGACGGCGCCAGATCCGCCGAGCCGCCGAGCAGGAACGGCACGTGCTGGGCGATGGCGTTCAGGACCTTGCCGGAGGATTCCCGGGTGGCGAGGCCCTTGGCATCGGCCTCGAAGACCGGGATGTCCTTGTCCCAGCCCTTCGGCAGGCGGCCTTCCAGGAAGGCGTTCAGGTCCTCGGCATGGCCGGCATCGGCCTCCCTGGCCTGGCTCAGCAGGCCCTGCCACGCGTCGTAGAGGGCGGCGCCGCGCTGGCCGATCCCGCTGCGGAAATTCTCCTGCACACCGTCCGGCACGAGGAACTGCGCGTCCTCGGGCCAGCCATAGGTGCGCTTGGCGCCCTTCACCTCGTCCTCGCCGAGCGCGTCCGAATGGGCCTTGGCGGTGCCCTGCTTCTTGGGCGCGCCGTAGCCGATCACCGACTTGACGATGATCAGCGTCGGCCGGTCGTTGGTGGCGAGGAACGTCTCGATGGAGCCCGCCAGCGCGTGCACGTCGTTGGCGTCGGCGACGCGCAGCACCTGCCAGCCATAGGCCAGGAACCGGGTCGCGACCTCCTCGCCGAAGGCGAGCTCGGTGTGGCCCTCGATGGTGATGGTGTTGTCGTCGTAGATCCAGCAGAGGTTGCCGAGCCGCAGGTGGCCGGCGAGCGAGGCGGCCTCCGAGGCCACGCCCTCCATCAGGTCGCCGTCCGAGCAGACCGCGTAGACGTTGTAGTCGAACAGCGGCAGGTTCGGCCGGTTCAGGTGCTGGCCGAGGAAGCGGCTGCCCATGGCCATGCCCACCGAGTTGGCCACGCCCTGGCCGAGGGGGCCGGTGGTGGTCTCGACGCCGGTGGTGAAGTGGTATTCCGGATGGCCCGGCGTCCGGCTGTCGAGCTGGCGGAACTTCTTGATGTCCTCCAGCGACACCGCCGGCGTGTTGCCGCCGTCGCTCTCGGCGACCCCCGCGAGGTGCAGGAGCCCGTAGAGCAGCATCGAGGCGTGGCCGCAGGACAGCACGAAACGGTCGCGGTTCGGCCAGTGCGGGTGCGCGGGATCGTAGCGCAGGTAGCGGTTCCACAGGGTGTAGGCGACGGGCGCCAGGGCCATGGGCGCACCCGCATGACCGGAATTGGCCTTCTGCACCGCGTCGATGGCGAGCGTCCGGATCGTGTTGATGCTGAGCGTATCGATCTCAGCGAGGGCCGCCTTGGCCGGGGTGTCAGCACCGCTCATGATTCTGCGTCTTCCAGTTCGCCTCTCGCGGTCCGCTTCGCGGCTTCGCGCTGCCGTAGGACGGCGGGAGGAGCTCCGTTGCCCTTACCACCCTGCCGGTCTGCCGGCCCTTCGCCGCGCGTATAGCTGAGCAGCGTGTTGACGAGCGCGACGTGGGTGAACGCCTGGGGGAAGTTACCCACAAGACGCTTGGCTTGCACGTCGTATTCCTCGCTGACGAGGCCGAGATCGGTGCAGATCCCGGTGAGACGCTCGATGATCGCCCGCGCCTCGTCCCATCGGCCCAGCCCGATCAGGTTGTCGGCGTACCAGAACGTGCAGGGCAGGAAGGCTCCCTCGTTGCCCGACAGGCCGTCGGTCGTCTGCCCCTCCGTCTCGTAGCGGAGGATGAACCCGTCCCGCATCAAGCCCCTGCCGATCGCCTCGACCGTGCCGATCACCCGCGGATCGTCCTGCGGCAGGAAGCCGGTATGGGCGATGAGCAGCAGGCTCGCGTCGAGGGCCTTCGCGCCGTAGGACTGGACGAAACTGTTGAGCGCGGGGTCGAAGCCCTTCGCGCAGACCTCGGCGTGGATCTCGTCACGGACAGCACGCCAGCGTTTCGCTTGTTCCTCGGTGGCGCCGGATTCGTGCATCTCGTGCATGCGCAGGGCCCGGTCGAACGCCACCCAGGCCATCACCTTCGAATGGGTGAAGTGGCGCGGTCCCCCGCGCACCTCCCAGATCCCCTCGTCGGGCTGGTGCCACGCCCGTTCCAGATGCTCCAGGATCGCGAGACCGACGCGCAGCCCGTCCTTGCTCGCCGGCAGGCCGCGGGCATGGGCTTGGTAGAGCGCGTCGAACAGCTCGCCATAGACGTCGAGCTGGAACTGGCTGGCGGCGGCATTGCCGATCCGCACGGGTTTCGAGTTCTCGTAGCCGGGCAGCCAATCGAGTTCGATCTCGGGCAGCAGCCGCTCCCCGCCGATCCCGTAGAGGATGTGCGCCTGTTCGGGGTTGCCCGCCACCGCCCGCTGCAGCCAGTCGAGCCAGTTGCGCGCCTCGTCGATGTAGCCGGCATCCATGAGGGCGATCAGCGTCAGCGTCGAGTCGCGCAGCCAGCAGAACCGGTAGTCCCAGTTGCGCTCGCCGCCGAGCCCCTCCGGCAGGGAGGTGGTGGGCGCCGCCACGATGCCGCCCGTGGGCTCGTAGATCAGCACCTTGAGCGTCAGCAGGGAGCGCTGGAGCAGGCGGTCCCAGGCGGTCCCGCCGGTGCAGCGGCGCGACCATTCGCGCCAGGCCTGATCGGTGGCGTCGAGCGCCTTGCGGGGCTCGATCGCCACGGGGTCGTCCTCGTGGGAGGCGCCGTAGCTCAGGACGAACCGGTGCTTCTCCCCGGCATGGACGGTGAACTCGGCGACCGTCGTCTGCGCGGCGGACCCTTTGAGATGAACGTCGGTGCGCAGCACGACCTTGTGAGGGCCCGAGACGGCGCGCAGGTCGTCAAGCTCGGAGCGGCACACCCAGGGGACCGCCGAGCCGTAATCGAAGCGCACCGCCATCTCCATCCGCATGGCGACGCGGCCGTGGACGCCGTCGACGAGGCGCACGAGGTGCGATCCGTCGCCGATCGGCATGAAGTCGGTGACCAGAACCTCGCCCTGGCGGGTGGTGTGTTGCGTCTCCAGCACGAGGCTGCCCGGCCGATAGGACCAGCGGGTCTCGACATGCTCGGCTTCGGGGAAGATCTTCCAGAAGCCGTGCGCCTCGGTCCCGAGCAGGCTCGTGAACAGGGCAGCCGCGTCGAAGCGCGGCCAGCACAGCCAGTCGACGCTGCCCTGCCGGCTGATCAGCGCGGCACTGCGGCAATCCCCGACCAGCGCGTAATCCTCGATGCGTGCCGCCATCCGGCCCCGACTCCGGTCCGCGTACGGCTGCCCGGACCGTCCGCTGCAACGCACCTAGGTCGGGGGATCGTTAGGTCCAGGGGAGCGCCGCGGCGGCCGCCCGTCTCGGGGCGAGGGGCGAGGGGCGATCCGGATCGCTCCCCTGATCCTCGGCACCCCGCGGACATTGCAATCTCTCCCCTCATCCTGAGATGCCCGCGCCAGCGGGCCTCGAAGGGGGGCTCCAGGGATCGCGCGGCCGCCGGGCGGCCGACTTCGAGGCAGCTGCGCCGCATCTCAGGATGCGGTCGGGTACGGGACGGGCGTCGATCGGGCGGTCGGCGCGGCCGGGCCTGTGCGCTTCAGCGGGCGCTCGGACCTCCCCACCCGCCGCCGCACGCGCGGTCAGCGCAGGCAGTCGGTCACCGCCAGGGAGACGGCGCCCTGGACCGTGGCGGCGGAGCCGCGCACGAGCTCCGCCGCCTCGCCGACGATCCGGGCGGCGGGCACCAGGGACTCGGCCACCGTCTCGGCGAAGGGCAGGGCCGTCTGCGCGACCGAGTCGTCTCCGACCGGCTCCGCGGCCTCCGCGTGGGCGGCGGCGAGCGGGTCGGCGCCCCGCGGCGCAGCCTCCGGGCAGCGGCGGCCCGGGCAGGCACGCCGGTTCGCGACGGCCAAGCGCGGTGTCAACCGCGACGGCGTCCCCACATGGGGGGCCGGCACGACGGTCTTCGGCGCCGAACCGTCGAGGGGGTAGGCCTCGGCGAAGGCCAGCGAGGCCGGCAGGCGCCCCGACGGCGCGGCGGTCGGGGCCGTCCGCGCGAAGGCCGTCGGCGAGGGTGCTGCGGATATGGGCGCCGGCGCGAGGGATTGCGTGGTGAGCGGATCCGTCTGCGCGAGACCCGCCCCGGGGGCGGTCTGGGCCGGCTTCGACGACGGGCAGTAGACCGAGGCCACACCCAGAATAGCCACGACCGCCAGCGTCGGCAGGAACGGCATCGTGACGCGGCCCGTGGCGGCGTCCGTGAGGGCGGGCTGATCTGGCCTGCACATCCGAATCACCGATCTCCATGACCGCTGCGAGACGGCCAGGATGCATCCAGCATTGCGGCGGAAGCTGGACCGTTTCTTTGCCCGGAGGTTGCAGGCGCGTCACGCCGGCGGGGTTCCGGCGGGATGGAGGCCCGCGCGACCTTCCCGGGACGGACCCTGGAGGGCATAGACCTTGCTTAGCTTCGGGTTGCCCGAACCGGGCCGCCCTCCGAGACGACCCGCCCAGAACCGGGCTCCGATGACCGAAACCAGTCTGACCGTCGCCGTGATCGACCCGAGCCGCGCCCGTGCGGCCATCCTCGAGGAGGGCCTGCGCGCGGCGGGGGTCGGCCGCGTCGTGGTGATTCCCGACACTGCGGACCTGATGGAACGCGTGACCGCGCTGAAACCCGACGTGGTGGTGATCCACCTGGAGAGCCCGAGCCGGGACATCCTCGAGCAGATGTCGGGGGTCTCGCGCCAGGTCGAGCGGCCGGTGGCGATGTTCGTCGACCGCTCCGACAGCGCCATGATGCAGGCCGCCGTGGATGCCGGGATCTCGGCCTACGTGGTGGACGGCCTGCGCGCGGAGCGGATCAAGTCGATCCTCGACATCGCCATCCTGCGCTTCAACGCCTTCGCGCGGCTCCAGCGCGAGCTGTCGGAGGCGCGTGGCGAGCTGGCCGACCGCAAGCTGATCGAGCGGGCCAAGGGCATCCTGATGAACCTGAAGGGCCTCAGCGAGGAGGAGGCGTACAAGCAGCTGCGCCGCAAGGCCATGAACGAGAAGCGCAAGATCGCCGACATCGCCCGGGCCATCGTCACCACGGCGGACCTGCTCGGATGAGGCTCCATCTCGGCTACGTCCCGCTCTGCGACGCCGCACCGCTGATCGCCGCGCACGAGCTCGGATTCGCCCGGAGCGAGGGGATCGACCTCGACCTCACGGCCGAGCCGTCCTGGGCGACCCTGCGTGACCGGCTGGCGCTCGGGCATCTCGACGGCGCCCACATGCTGGCGCCCCTGGCGCTGGCGAGCCGGCTCGCCCTGTCGGGGCCGCCCTCCGACCTGATCGTGCCGCTGCAGCTCAGCGTCAACGGCAACGCCATCACCCTGTCGCGCGATCTCTGGGCGGCGATGGATCCGGACAGCGAGGCCGTCGCCGATGCCGCCCGCGCCTTCGCCCGGGTGGCGGAGGCCAGGAGCCGGGAGGACCGGCCCCTGACGCTCGGCACCGTCCATCCCTTCTCGTGCCACAGCTACCAGTTGCGGCTGTTCGCCGAGGCCGGCGGCCTCGATCCCGCGGCGTTCCGCACCGTCGTGGTTCCGCCCCAGTACAGCGTCGAGACCCTGGCGCGGGGCCTCGTCGACGGGTTCTGCGCGGGCGCGCCGTGGAACGACGTGGCGGTGGCGGCCGGCCACGGGCGCATCGCGGTGCCGGCCAGCGCGCTGGCTCCGGAGGCCCCCGAGAAGGTTCTGGCCGTGTCCGAACGGCTCGGCGACGCGATCCCGCCGCTGGTGCGGGCGGTGGCGCGGGCCGGGCGCTGGTGCGCCGATCCGGACAACCGGACCGAGTTGATCCACCGTCTCGCGCGCCGCACCTATCTCGACCTCGATCCGGCGGTGATCGGCAACGCGTTCGGGTCGGCCGAGGCGGCGCATGCCGGCGCGCCCCTGCGCTTCGATGCCGCGATCCAGGAGCCCCGCCTGGAGCAGGGACAGTGGCTCCTGGCACAAATGCGCGCATCCCATCAGGTCGCCCGGCCGGGTCCTCTCAAGGGCGCGGTCGCGACGGTCTACCGGCCCGACCTCTACCGCGCCGCGGCGGCGGATCTCTGAGGCCGGAGACAGCTCAACACTTTCGTCACCCCGGCGCGACGACGCCTCGCGAAGTCCTGGAACGTCGCGCGGCCTGGCCCGTTAAGTCTGCGCCATGCCCGGATGCCGTAAACTCGATTCTGGATCGTTGTCGTCGCATCCCCGCATGCGGGTCGAGCTTCGACGCTATGTATGCCGGGGGGTGAAGCCGCCCCGCGCCAGCAACGACAACCGCCGAGCCGGCGCCGGATACGGCTGGTACTGGGTTCTGGTGGCCGGCGCGATGCCGACCCTGGGCCTCCTGGCGATGCTCTCCTCGCTGATCTGACCCTCCGGGCCGGTGCCGTACCGCGTCGCTGACAAGCGGCAGACGCGCCGCCGGTCGATGTTTCAACACGCCGGTCGCGACACCGCCCACGCGGCGCAGGCCCCGATCACGCCGAGGCCGATCCGCTGCGCGGATCCTTGACCGCAGCGGATTGAACCGGCGGTTCTGCCAGCACGGCGGCTGACCCCTGAATTGCGACGCCCGCGCCGTCCCCGCGACGGAGCAGGGCGATGTCCGCCCCCACGCCGTCGCCGTCGATGACCGAGGGCCGACGACGCCTGCCGGCGCGGGGCTCATGCCCGCATCCACCGCCGGCATGCGGGCCGCCCGGCCCGCGCGTCGCGCGGCACGCAATCGGAGCTGAATCCTGCCGCGCTCAGACGCCGCCTGCCGTTTCTGCCGCCGCACGCCTCTTTTTTGTGCAGCGCAACCGCCGCTTCCCAGGCACCCGCCGCCTCGGGGCATATCTCAAATAAAATTGTCCGGTCAGCACCTTAGCGCGATTTTCGGCGCTTGGCACGGCATCTGCTTGGTAGGCCTGTCCGTCAACGGCGACGGACAGCGCCGTCAGCGAGGCCGCTGATCCGGTCCTCCTGGGGCAGCACCCTGCCAGGGACACGACCGGCAGCGGCTTTTTCGTGGCGGTCCGCCAACGATCCTGCACTCGAGGTTCCAGACGCGATCGAGCGATGGCGACATCTCCCCTGAGCACACGCGGACACGACGCGCGCGCCGAGACCGGCCTGCCGCGCGAGCGGTTGGTGGTCGTCGGCAACGGCATGGCCTCTCTGCGCTTCCTCGAGCGGTTGACCGAGGACAGTCCGGAGCGGTTCGCGGTGACCTGCGTCGGCGCCGAGCCCCAGGCGGCCTACAACCGCGTCCTGCTCTCCTCTCTGCTCGGCGGCGAAGTCGACGAGGCGGCCTGCGCGTTCCGCGGCCTCGACTGGTACGCGGCCCACGGCATCCGCCTGATCACCGGCGCCCCGGTGACGCGGATCGACCGCGAGAACGGCCTCGTGATCGTGGGCGAGACCCACGTCCTGCCCTACGACAAGCTGGTGCTCGCGGTCGGCTCGCTGCCGATCCGGCTGCCGAAGCCCGGCATGGACCTCCCGGGCGTCATCACCTTCCGCGACCTCGCCGACGTCGCGGCCATCCGCAAGGCTGCCGTGGCGCAGGCCCGGGCGATCGTCATCGGCGGCGGCCTCCTGGGCCTCGAAGCCGCCGTCGGCCTCGCCCGCCTCGGGGTCGACACGACGCTGCTCCACGTCATGGACCGGCTGATGGAGCGCCAGCTCGACCATCACGCCGCCGGGCTCGTGAAGCGCGCCATGGAGGCGCGGGGTGTGCGCGTGATCCTCCAGGCCGACACCGCGCGAATCGAGGGCGCGTCCCGCGTCGAGCGCCTCGTCCTCACGGACGGGTCCGTGCTGCCGGCCGATCTCGTGGTGATGTCGGTGGGCGTGCGCCCCTCCGTGGCCCTGGCGCGGGAGGCCGGGCTGGCGATCGGCCGCGGCATCACGGTCGATGACCGCATGACCACGTCGGATCCGCGCATCTTCGCGCTGGGCGAATGCGCCGAGCACCGCGGCATGATCTACGGGCTGGTCGAGCCGGCCTACGAGCACGCCGAGACGCTCGCGCGGCATCTCGCCGGCCACCCGGCCGCGTATCACGGGACGTCCCTGTCCACGAGCCTCAAGGTCTCGGGCCTC